>JAYKJG010000324.1:0-4451 GCA_035286285.1 Prochlorothrix sp. | reverse complement strand
CAACTTACGCCAGACTTGGCCGCCCATCTCGCCGAGGTCGATCGGGTGATCTTTATTGATGTCTTTCCCTGGACAGCAGAGACCGATCCACAGCCCCTAGAGTTGGCTGAAAGCCCAGCCCAATCCGCCCCGACCGTCTCTGGGGGCAATCCTAGCACTTTTCCCTGCTACCGGCTGGTTGCCCTCACCCCTGGGGACACACCCGAACCGAGCCAGACCCCAGGCAAGACAACCAGCACCACTCCCCCCACAGCCCTAGGACCAATCCTGGGCCACAGTAGCAACCCCCGATCGATCCTCACCCTCGCCCAGAGCCTCTACGGCATCAACTGCCCAGGGTGGTGGCTGCTCATTCCTGGCCAGAACTTTGGCTTTGGGGAAACCTTCTCCGACCTCACAACCCAAGCCCAAACCAAAGCACTCACCGACCTCAAGGTCGCCCTCCTGGATTTGAGTCATCCCTTCTGGACCGCTACCCCTTAACCCCTGGCATCACTCAACGAACCCGGAGGATTTTATGGGTTTGGAGGCTAATGCGCCAATCGGAGTGATTCAGCACGTAGTCATAGACCAACCGCATCATCTCAGGACTATTCCACTCCGGTTGCAGCAGCTTTAAAGTCTCCGGCCCCACCTGAGCCGCTTGAACTTCCGCCCAATCCAGATCCGAGGGTTCCGACACCACAATTTTTAGCTCATGGGCTTGGGCGTAAACGCTGGGGTGGGGCGGCAAAAAGGGTTTAGGCGACAGCGTGACCCAATCAAAGTCACCTTGAAGGGGATGGGCACCGGAGGTTTCCAAGTGGGGCGATCGGCCTGCCCCCCGCAGCCCCGCCACCAAAGGCCGCAGATCATACAGGGTTGGCTCCCCCCCCGTCACAATCACGCGATGACTCCCCACCTGGGTCGCTGCAATTACCAAATCCATCACCGATCGCTGCCGATGCACACTCGCATCCCAAGAATGCTTGGTATCACACCACGTACAGCAGACATCACAGCCCCCCAGACGGATAAAAAAAGCACTTTGGCCTGTCCAGTAGCCTTCCCCCTGGATGGAGTAGAACGTTTCGACCACAGGATAGGTGATCTCCATGGCAGAGTCTGCGGCCAGAGAGGCTTCGATCGTGGAGGCCGTAGCCAAAGCCAGAGCAGCAGGTGTAGCCATAACCGAAGGGATCAATGTAGTTGTAGCCATAGCCGAAGGGATAAACGTAGTTGTAGCCGTAGCCGCAGTAGTAGCTAGAGCCGCAGCCGTAGTTACAGCCAAAGTTTTAGCCATAGTCGAAGGATCCATCCCACTGTGACGAGGGAAATGCCATAGGGGCATGAAAAGACGGACTAAAGTCCGCACTACGGGCTTTTTTGGCCCGGTCTGGGTCCGGGGTGCCCCACGGTGAAATGCACCCGATTTTTCTACAGTGGGATGCTCCCTAGCCGAAGGTATAGCCACAGCCAGAGTTGTGGCTGTAGCCACAGTTACAGCCGAAGTTGAGTTGAACTGACCATGCCCTTACTCCTCCCAATATTCAGCCCAGGAATTGGGCGTTTCCGAGACTGCCACTCTTAGGGCAATGCCGGGGGGGAGATCGGCGCGGGTACGATCGAAAATATATTTAGCAATCATTTCCGCCGTCGTTTCATACTCCGGTGGCAACACATCATTCAAAACACAGTGATCTAGCCCCCCCTTGGTCACATCCCGCTTCGCCCAGCGCAGGGTTCTAAAATCCGACACCATCACCGCATGGGGACAAAACTCAGACGAGTGCAACTGCTGCGACTGGACCTCCACCCGCACCTGATACGTGTGGCCATGCATTCGACCACAGGGACCGTTGTAGTCCTTGATCAAATGGGCAGCACTAAAACTAAATTCCGTTGATACTTTCCAGGGCATAGCGTATGGCTCCAGACCGTTAAGGGTTAACCGCTGGGGAATCAGCAGCGGTACGGGTTCCGGGGTTCAGGCCAGTCTGTAGACCCGTTTCCGAGCCAGAAGGCGCAGCTTGAGCTTGACCATAGGCCGCGATCGACTCAATTTCCAAGCGGAACGGTCCTGGCTCAAACCGGGGATTCAAGGCCCCATCATACTCAAACTTACTGAGCATCACTTGCAGCGAGGTGATTTTGGCCCGATCGAAGGGCGGCGCATCCGCAACCGTCCGAGCACGAAAGACGGGGCGCAACGCTGCAAAGGGAATCCGCACAGTTTGCCAAACCTCAGACGACCCCACAACCCGATCGCCCCCAGACCCACCCAACTCAGCCCCATTAAGCCCAGCAGTCTCAACCTGCCCAACCTCAACCTGCCCAGCCTCAACCTTTACCGTCTCAAACCCATAGGCATAGGCCAAACTATCCCAACCGCTACTCGTGCGCAACAGAAACTTATAGCGCTGACCATCCCCCCGCACCCGTAGCTCCAGCCCCTCATAGGCCGACAAATCCAGCACAGGGGACAAATTTCGGGTCCGCACCGACGCAAAACCGCCCCCATTGCCCGTAGAAACCAGACCACTAAACACCCCCCGCCGGTTATACCACTGAATCCGGCTTTCACTCACCCCCCCCATCACCACATCATCCACGGTGCCCCAAATTTGCTGGAGGGCTGGACTCGGCTGGCGAAAGTCAAAAATCATACGATCGGGAACTAAATCTGGGGCGAAATCTGGGGCAGAATTTGGGGCTACAGTCTGCGCTAGTGCTGAGTCGGAAACAACACCCCGCTCAGAACCGGACGCAGCGGGGTCAAGGCCAGGGGCCGGAATTGGAGGGGGCGGAAACAGCCAGTCCAAACTGCCCAAAAAAGGCACCACCTGGTAATAGGCCAGGGTTTGGATCAAGCGAACAGGGTTCCACACCGCAGGAGGAGTTGGAGGATTAGGCACAACAGGCACAGGTCTATCTAGCTTCCAGTACGACTTGGCTTCAGATCTTATTCCACTTCGGTTAACTGGAGATCATAAACAAAATAGGCATCCGCCTCCGCAGAACCCACCCAAACCTGATAGGTTCCCGGCAACCACTGCCCCCCAATGCGGGGATTATGGCCTTGAGCATCGTCGCTACACCAAGTCCCCCCCGGCCCACTAATCACCAGCGTCGTATCCCCCGCACTGGTCACCCCCACATTGAGATAATCAAAAAACTCCGTCAAAACAAGGCGGTGATCCGGCTGCTCGCTCACATAGCCCCAGCAAATCCCGGTCTCGGTTTCCCCCCGCCCTGCTTGGACCTCTGCCGCTTGCCAGCCGCCACTAATGCCGCCAACAAGAAGCGGATCGGGATTAAAGCCCGGTGAGAGGGTAATGGGCCGGAATAAGCCCCGCTGGGGCAGGGGCGGCAGAGTATCCTGGGCAAGACTATCCTGGGCAAGAGTATCCTGGGCAGCAGTGCCGCCGCTAGGATTGGCCTCAGAATCAGTCAGATACTGCGGAGCTTGGGTTTGCCCCAGGGCAGGCTCCGTCATTAGCCCCAAGCCCCAGATCACCCCTAGGCCAATACCCCAAGTTTTAGCTCCCCAAGTTTTAGCTACTAAAACAGCCCCTCGCTCCCCACAAGAGGCGCTGGGGTGAGGAGTAGCCCGCAACCGATCGATCCGACGGTGTTTCCAGTTCTGTTCTGTTTGTGCCCAAGTTTTCACCACACAACCTCCCCAGCATTTTCACAGTGTAACCTTCCCCAATGGTAGCCTCCCAACCATAGCACCCTCAATTAAGGGAACTGGCCCGATCGATCAAGCTCTTTTACTTTCGATCGCCCACCGGGCCAACTCCGTGCGATTGTTTAACCCCGTTTTGCCCAACATATTGGAAACATGACTTTCGATCGTCCGCTGGCTCACCCCCATATGGTCCGCCACATCCCGGTTCGACATCCCCCGCGCCACAAACTGCACCACCTTTAGCTCCGTGGGAGTCAACTCCACGCTCTCCGGCACCTTCAGCGCACTCTCGTTACCCGCAGGACGACCCCCCCGCCGCTGGGCCTGCCGCAGAGAAGACTCGACCTGAGCCACTAACTCTTCCGGCTCAAAGGGCTTCACCATATAAACATCCGCCCCCGTCTTTAGCCCCTTGATGCGATCGTGGCTTTGCCCCTTCGCCGACAAAAACAAAATCGGAATCCAACTCAGATAGTCATCCTCCCGCACCCTCTGAACAAAAGCATAGCCATCCATTTCCGGCATCATGACATCACAGATAATCATATCTGGAGTCAAAGTCTCCAAAACCTCCAAGGCAACCCGCCCCGAATCCGCCGTAACAACCTCAAACCCTCGGAATTCCAGATAATCCTTGACTAGGAGTACAAGGTTCGGGTCATCATCCACCAACAGGAGGCGCTGAGTCTCTCCCAAGACGTTTTCCTTCATAGTTCATAGACAAAGCGAGAAATACACATGTGCTAACAAGACGCAGCACAACCAAGATCAAGAGCTACAG
>JAYKJG010000323.1:0-3145 GCA_035286285.1 Prochlorothrix sp. | reverse complement strand
GGAACCCTCGGCCTAGGGTAGGGGTCGCGCCCCCGTGCCGACCCTCTTAGCGGCCCAAAACCGGGGCAACCACGGGGGGATTGCCCCTACCGACTGGGTGAATCTGCCAAAGTGAAATGGACCCCCCTGTAAATGCTAATTTTTGCGCCCAGTCTCTGCACTGTGCTACGACTGCGCTACTGTGCTGCTATCCGTAATGGGTTAGCACCCTAGTTTGACGGTCTGACCCTGCTCCTATCGTGTTGGATTGCCCATGACTGACCCCCGATCGCCCCAAATCACCGTTTATCCACCGGTCCCCCCCAAGCCTGCCCAAGACTCGCCCCCTGTGGTGGTGGATATTACGGCGGAGGTGGCGACGGAGGAGGTTGCGGGGGGAGCGATCTCCCCTGAAGTGAAGCCAAAACGGAAAAAACGGCGATCGCACAAGGTTAAAGCCCCTAAAACCTCTGAAAGTTCCACTCTCAGCCCTGAAATGGAAACCCCAACGCCCATGGATGTTCTCCCCACTGCTACCGAGGATTTGCCCTCCCCAGATCCTGCTCATCCGCCCCAGTTGCGTCCCTATCAACTGGAGCTAGTTGAAGCATTGCAGGAAAAGGTGCGGGAAGGCTTTAAGCGTATTGTGATTATTGCCGGAACTGGAGCCGGTAAAACGGTCATTGGGGGGCATATTTGCGCCCTTGCTGAGTCTACGGGGTCTAAGCTGCTGTTTTTAGTGCATTTAGATGTTCTGGTGGGTCAGACCTATGCCAAGATGCAGGCATTTGGGTTGCACTGCGGGTTTATTAAAGCGGGCTGGCCGGAAGATCCCAGTGCGCCGATCCAGATTGCCAGTGTGCAGACGATGGCAAAGCGGGGCTGGTGGCGAGAGTGGCCCGCAGATTTGATTTTCTATGATGAGGGGCATACAACGGCCTTTAGTCAGGTGGGACAGGAGGTTTTATACCAAACTCACCCTGATGCGGTCCATATTGCGATGACAGCAACGCCCTACCGCCTGGGAGATGAACAGTTGGGGGACCATTTTGAAACCTTTGTGGCGGCTCCGCCGCCGGTGGTGCTGCAACAGATGGGATTTTTAGCTCCGATGCAGTATTACGGGCTAGCGTTGGAGGATCAGATTGATTTACAGGGGTTGCAGACGGTAGCGGGGGATTATGACGAAAAGGGGTTGAAAAATGTCTGCGATCGCCCGGAGTTGGTGCAGCGCATTGTGCAGGAGTGGCAGCGCTTGGTGCCGGGGAAGCGATCGATCGCCTTTTGCATTGATGTTGACCATGCACGCCATGTGGCCGCAGCATTCCAAGGGGCAGGGGTGACCGCAGAAGCCGTAGATGGGGGAACGCCACCTAAGACACGACAGAAGCTTTACCAAGCGCTGGCTAAGGGTGATTTACTGGTGTTGACTTCCTGTAATGTCATCAGTATTGGCTTTGATGTGCCTGCGGTTGAGGTGGGTTTGCTGCTGCGACCGACGTTATCCTTGGCGCTCCATCACCAGCAAATCGGACGGGTTATGCGCATTAGCCCGGAAACAGGAAAGAGCCACGGTATTATTCTGGATCAGGCTGGGAATCTCCAGCGTTTGGGCTTTCCGGAGGATGTTCTGCGCTATGAATTGCCGGTGGGGGGGATGCTGAGCCAAGGGCTAAGTCAGGGAATGCCAGAGGGCAAGCCGAGTAAGATGTGTCCCCAGTGTCAACGTTGTGTGGCGATGGTTTCGATGCTGTGTCCGGGCTGTGGCTTTGACTGGGCTGCCGATCGGCCTGTGTATACCGACGATTTAATTCAGCTTCTAACACGGGAGCAAGTGCGGCAAATTGAGGATGAACCCACTCGCTATCGCTTCTTCCAGGGACTGCGGCGCTACTTTTTCCGCCGTAACTATGGTCCTGGCCTAGTTAAGCAAGAATATTTTGACTATTTTGGCGTTTTTCCGCCGGAGGAGTGGTATCAGGGGGCCATCTTCGGCAAGGTTCCCAGCGGTTACGATCGCCAAATTTATTTTGACTATCTCCAGGCCACAGCGTACCGTTTGGGGAAGGAGCAAGGGTGGTTAGTGGCCGAGTTTGAGCGGGAGTTTGGGCCAGGGAGTTGGAGCCAGGGTTAGGGCGATCGGCTCCGGTGGTGCTGTGGGACTGTCGCCCGCCTGTGATTCGGTTAATCCTGTGGTTCCTGCAATCCTTCGACCTCCGCGATCGTTAACCCTGTCTTCTCGGCAATCACGTCTACCGGTAGGATTCCCAACA
This sequence comes from Prochlorothrix sp., assembly GCA_035286285.1. GTDB lineage: Bacteria > Cyanobacteriota > Cyanobacteriia > Prochlorotrichales > Prochlorotrichaceae > Prochlorothrix. Next base: position 893 of record JAYKJG010000323.1, on the reverse strand, counting down.
GCGATCGGGCAATGTCGATCGCCTGCTGACGTTGGCCCTGCTGAACGCCCTGCTCCAGCCCCTGCTGGATGCCCTGCTCCAGTCCCTGCTGGATGCCCTGCTGGATGCCCTGCTCCAGTCCCTGCTGGATGCCCTGCTGGATGCCCTGCTCCAGTCCCTGCTGAGACGCAAGAGTGATGTGGTTCCGCTGGTCTTCGATGAACATCTCCTGTTTCTCCAAGATCTCTAGTTCTTTGCGGCTCAGGCGGCCCCGTTCTGCGATCGTAAATGCCTGATTGAGGGGTTCCGAGTTGGTGAGGGACTCTGGCACACCCTCTAAGGTACCCGCCGTTTTAACAAAGTAAATCCACTGATCGGTTAAGGTTTCCAGTTCTTCAAGAGACTTGTGGAACTTGGGCAACTCCACAAAAACAAACCGAAAGGCATCCGTATAAACAGAGTTTTCAACCTCTTCCTTGAGATAATAACGGGAAATGACCTTATTATGCTCTGGAAACATTTCAAAATCCGTAATTGTCAGCGCAATCACCGGATTTAGCCTGGTATAGCTATGGCCAGACTCTAGCTGGATACAAAAGGCTTTGGCAGCATTGTAGAGCACCCGCTTCTGGAAAGCCGACACATTCAGCACCTGCATCTCAATAATCACGGTTTCCATGCCTGTGACCGTGGTCACAGTTGCCTTAACATCCAAAAACGAGTCCTTTAGCCCTGCTGTGGGGGGTACTTGGTAGGGATCGATAATCTCTAAATCAACGATCGTCTCGGTGCCTCCATAAAGCAAGGCATTGAGAAAGCTGATCAAGATGCCTTTGCTTTGGCGAGACCCAAAAATTTTCTTAAAGGCAAAGTCGGTTTTTGGACTCAGAAATCGCATGGTTCACCTCCAGGGG
>JAYKJG010000322.1:0-9219 GCA_035286285.1 Prochlorothrix sp. | reverse complement strand
CCCACCGCGATCGCCCCGCCCCTGGATTGGCTCGATCGCTGGGGAGCCGTCGCCCTCTACAGCATCGGTAAACTGCTCCAACTCCCCATGGGCAACTATGCCCAACTTTGGCCGGTTTTCCTGGGTTTACCGCTGAAAATTTTGCTCTTTCTCATCGTAGGCTTGCTCCTCTGCCTCCAAGGTCTTCTGCTCTTCCTGCTCTGCTGCGGTTTTGGCAAGCCCGGTGCCCCCAATCCCTTCGCCCAGACGGGGTATGGGGTCAAGCTGCTGGGGGATGTGGTGCGCTGTGGCTGGATGGATAATCGGCTGGCGGGCCTCGATCGGGCCGTAATCGCCAAATATCAGCGCCTAGACCTCAGCCGCCAGAGCAGCACCGCCAAACAGAAACGTATTGAAGCCCTAGAGGCAGATTACCAAGCATTACAGCGCGATCGCGATCGCTACAAAACCCAGGTCGAAAGCCTCCGGCGCAGGGTAGGCAAACGGGAGGCAAAGCCGAGGGCGGGTCAGAAAACCTGACCCCTACGCTCCCAAAGGTCTTGTAGGGGCGCGGTTTTCGCGCCCAAGGCAGATTTTTTTGGTAAAGGAATCCCCATCACAGGGTTGTATGTAACTCTAAACGGCGCTGAAAGTTGTGGGTTGTGCCAATGCAGGTATTGAGCGGGTCAAGGATTTTGCGGCGAATCTCGCGATTCAGGCAGTATTTACGCTCTTTATGGCGAAATTCGGCAATTACGTCCAGAAAGTCGCTTGCTGCCTCGTAGATCAGCTTCAAATCGTAGAGACTTTCAGCCCCAGTAATCAACTTGGCCAAAGCCCGTAACTCCGTGGCGAGAATCGTGGCTTGTGCCTGGGTTAACTGATGGTCTGCGTAGTAGTAGGGAATGACTTCCGCTAGATATTGGGCGTGTTTGGCTGTGTTTTGAATTTGATGGGAGGCATCTTCGATCGGCCCCAACAGCTTATCTAAGAGCAGTTCTTTGGCATAGAGGTCACGTTGGCTGGAATTTGAGATGATTTCCAGTTCCTTCATCCTAAGCTGATGTTTTTGCTGTTTTTTCTGAGCCTTAGCATCAACTAGTTTACCCAACACTCCCAAAGCCAGCCCTAGGGACTGGGTTACACCAATACTGAACATTGCTTTACACCTCAATCTCATCAATAATCTCAAACCATGACCATCTTAAAGCGCTGCATGGCTGCTTGTCTTGGGTCTATCCCACCTTCACCCATGGCTAGCCAGCCGGTCCGGCTAGCCCACAACAACCTCACCGGGTGGAATGAGCCTCTCCGGCCCGTCTAAAGTGGGATGGACCCATCCCGCAAATCCTGTTCATAACTGGATCCCTAACCATACCGTAGGCGCTCTTTGGTAGGATGGGAAATCACACACCATAACCCCTTAGAACCCCTCCAAATCCCCGATCGCGCAAAGGAGCAACCATGGGCAGCGAAGTACAACACATCATCGGACGGGGCTTGCCCCTCGTCGGCGACGACATCGACACCGATCGCATTATTCCCGCCCGTTTTCTGCGGTGCGTCACCTTTGATGGCCTCGGCGAACACGCCTTTGAAGACGATCGTGCCCAATCCCAAGGCCAACACCCCTTCGATCAGCCCCAATACCAAGGCGCAAAGGTTCTCGTCGTGAACCGTAACTTTGGCTGTGGCTCCAGCCGGGAACACGCCCCCCAAGCCATCGCCAAATGGGGCATTACCGCCATTATTGGCGAAAGTTTTGCCGAAATCTTCTTTGGAAACTGCGTCGCCATGGGGATTCCCTGCCTCACCGCCGATTCCGCCACCGTAGCCACCCTCCAAGCCAAAATCCAAGCCGACCCCACCCAGGATCTCACCGTTGATGTAGTCGGCAAACAGGTCACCTACGGCGATTGGTCCGCTAGCCTGACCCTAGCCGATGGCCCCCACCAAATGCTGACCTCCGGCACCTGGGATGCCTGTGGGCAACTGGTCGATCGAGCCGAGCAAGTCAAGGCCACCGCTGCCCAACTGCCCTATCTAACCTGGGCTGCTTAGCGATCGCCCCAACCTGAACCGACTTCCCCCAGACCTAGACCCCTTTCAGCGACCCCCACCATGGACATTATCCTCAAAATCCTTCGCCAACAGCCGACCCAAGCGCCCCAATTCCAGCGCTACCGGTTGTCGGTCCAAGCTGGGACCACCCTCCTGGATTGCCTCGATCGGGTGAAGTGGGAGCAGGACGGCACCTTGGCATTTCGCAAAAATTGCCGCAACACCATCTGCGGCAGTTGCGCCATGGGCATTAATGGCCGATCGGCCCTCGCCTGTAAAGAAAATGTGGGGGGGGAGATCGATCGGCTCAAGGCTGGGGGAGTTTTGGAAACCGAGGACGATCGGCCCGTCTTGACGATCACCCCCATGGGCAATATGCCCGTAATGAAGGATTTAATCGTCGATATGAAGGGATTCTGGCAGGATCTCAAGGCGATCGATCCCTACGTCAGCACCGCATCGCGCCAAATCCCAGAGCGCGAGTTTCTGCAAACACCCGAACAGCGGGCCAAGCTAGACCAAATGGGCAACTGCATCCTCTGCGGTGCCTGCTACTCCGAGTGCAACGCCAAAACCGTTAACCCAGAATTTCCCGGCCCCCATGCCCTCGCCAAAGCCTACCGCACCTGGGTAGACTCCCGCGACGATCGCACCGAAGAGCGCCTAGAGCAGTACAACCAAGGCACCGCAGGGGTTTGGGGCTGTACCCGCTGCTACGCCTGCAATGCGGTCTGCCCCATGGAAGTGGAACCCTACGAGCAAATTGGCAAGCTCAAACAGCAAATTCTCCAGCGCAAAACAGCCCAAGACAGCCGCTCCATCCGTCACCGCAAAGTGTTGGTGGACTTGGTTAAGGAAGGGGGCTGGATCGATGAGCGCAAGTTTGGCATTCGAGTGGTGAGCAATACCTTTCGGGATTTGCCGGGACTGTTTAGCTTGGGGCCGCTGGGGCTGCGCATGGTGGCGCGGGGCAAGTTTCCCTTTACCTTTGAAGCGTCCGAAGGCACCGCCCAAGTCCGATCGCTGATCGAAGCGGTGCAAGCCCTACCGCCGGACGACCAATGCTAAACCTGGGTTAATATTGGCTGCTCATGGCTCAAAAACCGGGATTAATTGTCATTTGTGGGGCCACAGCCACGGGAAAATCTGCCCTTGCCCTAGAACTCGCCCAACGGCTAGATACCGTCATCCTGAGCGCCGACTCTCGCCAAGTTTACCGGGGCTTTGACATCGGCACCGCCAAACCCACGATCGCCGATCAACAGCACATTCCCCACTACCTCATCGACCTCTGCGACCCCCGCGACACCCTCACCCTAGGAGACTACCAAACCCAAGCCCAGCACCTCATTGCCCAACTCCACGCCCAAGGCAAAACTCCCCTCCTCGTTGGAGGCACCGGGCTATATCTCAAAAGCATTGTGCGGGGCTTGCAAATGCCCCGTGTGCCGCCCCAGCCAGAACTCCGGCAGCAACTCACCCACCTCGGCCAAGTCCACTGCTATGACTTGTTGCGCCAAGTGGATCCGGCGGCGATCGATCGCATCCACCCCAACGATGCCGTCCGCACCCTCCGCGCCCTAGAAGTCTTTTACACCACCGGCCAGCCCCTCTCCGCCCAGCAGGGGGAACAGCCGCCGGACTACCCCATTGTGCAAATTGGCCTAACTTGGGAGCGATCGGTCCTCCACGATCGCATTGCCCAACGGACCCAAGCTATGATTGAGGCAGGCTTTGTCGAAGAGGTCGCCCAGTTAGGCGCATCCTACGGGTGGGACTTACCCCTGCTGGGCACCCTAGGCTATGCAGAAATTGGGCGCTATCTCCAAGGCGAAATTCGCCTCACCGAGGCCATTACCCTCACGGTACAACACACCCGACAATTTGCTAAACGTCAAGAAACTTGGTTTCGGTCTGTTTCAGGCTTAAAGTGGGTTGACCTCACGAGTTACCAGCCCCAGACCACGCCCCAGGCCATCATTCAGCAGATTATTCAGGACTTCCATACTGCTTAAAAACACAATACTGGTACTGTCCCATGGCAAAGCACAACTACAAAAACATCATGGAAATTTTGGTCGAGCAAGAAGTCGCCCACCAAATGCGGAAGGTTCCGCCCCAGATGGTGCAGTATGTGCGGGCAGTGGAAGTGATGACCTATGCCCTCAACCGCCTGCCCGTGCTCTATGCCTGTAGCGAAAAGGGAATGCAGTTGCAGCTTAAGAACGCCAAACAGAAGTATGGCCCCCAGATTGTCCAGCAGGTACACTGGGCGATCGCGGCGGTGCAACGGGATCCCCTGCGCCAGTTCAAGCCCATTCAACAACAGGATCAAAAAACCCTGAATAGTTTGCGGGATCTGCTCAAAGATCCCGGTTTAACCTGGGATAATCTGCCCCACACCGTCTCTAACTTGCTGGCACTCGCCGTAGAAGAGCAAATGAATACGAAGCAGGGGATAGTGGTGACGGATGAACCCACTCTATCCCAGAAAAAAGACGTTTGGAGCAAAAATAGCCGCAAAATCAAGCCATCCGTCGATGATTTCGGCTGGGATCAAGATGTCTTTATTCGCTAATACCAAATCCGTTGAACCTAAAACAGAATAAACGGGTAGGGGTCGTGCCCCTGTGCCGACCCTCTGATCGCCAAATGCAGGGGCAACCACGGGGGGATTGCCCCTACCAAAACAATCGAGATTAGTCGGATTTGGTATTAGGGGTTGGGTAAGCGATGCGGTTGCGGTTTGTAAATCGCTCCCACATGGCGATCGCGGTTAACCTCAACCACTAAACCAGTGCGAGGATCAGTAAGCAACGGCGCAAGAAATAGATCGGGGTGCAGCGCGGTCCAGAAATAAGCCACAAACGCCTCAACTTCCAGCCGACTCATCGCCCCTTGCCCCGATCGGCGCAATTTCTCCTCAGCCTGATCCCGCCACTCCAGACTCCAGCGGTAGTCCTGGGGCGCAAACACCAGCAAATCATCCAGCCGCTCCCAGAGGGGCAGATAGTCTCGCAACCGATCGTGACACCACAGCGCAAACTGATACGCTGACTCATCCGCCCACTGCGATCGCAACTGCCCCAGATTCTCCGCTGCCAACGGGCGCATTCCCACACACCAGCCCTCAAACAAGACAATATCGGCTCCCGTTACAATTTGGGGCGCAATCCGATCGCCGGAGCCATTCCAGAGGGATTTATCAAAGCGGGGCAGGGCGATCGGGGCAGAAGTTGGGATAGTTCCAGAATCCCCAGCAGTCCCGGACTCCCCAGAAAGACAACGCGATCGCAACTGATCCAGCACCGCAATGCCCAAGGCCACATCATGGGTGCCCGGTGGTCCCCGCCAGCGTAAACGGGGTTCCTGGGCTTGGAGTTGCTGGCGATCGCCGTGGGTCTTGTATAAATCATCCAAGGAAAGCGTCACCACCCGTAAGCCTTGTCGCTCCAAAATCCAGCTTAACAGCAGTCCTAAAGTCGTCTTCCCCGTCCCCTGTACCCCCAAGATTCCCTGAATCCAATTTTCTGAGCTTTGCTCTCGCTTCTGTTTCCAGTTCTGACCCAGCCGCCCCGCCAGAGGCAACCACAGCCGCCACAGCACCACCAACCAAGCCCGATCGGCCTCTGGATCCCGTTGGCACACCTGCCCCCAGTACTGCCCCAAGTCCCGCCCCCAATCCGCAATCCAGTCACACTGAAGATCAACAAATTTCTCGATATTCGCCTCCGAAAGACCAAAAGCATCGCACCATCGCCGATCTTTCTGACTTAAATCTACAAGGGCAGCCCGATCGACGGATTCCCCAGAAATAACTAAGTCTAGTAAGGTTTGTAGTGTCTGAAGCCGATCGTCTGGGGAACGATCGCCGAGGGGACGATCGCCGGGAGCAACCTCAACCGAAACAGGATTCAACGGCGTGGGATTAATCATCAAGTTCACCGATCTCATCATACGGCCCCTCCAAAGTCCAAATTATCCACCGGGTGCAGTTCAGGTTGGAGCAACCCAAACCCAGACCGGGCCAAAAAAGCTTGGAGCACGGACTTTAGTCCGTCCTTTAGTCCGTACAGTAGCCAAAGTAAAATGTACCCTACCACCAGCAAAGAGATCGCCAGAGTGATACCCTTGAGGCATAGAACCAGCCAGAATCAGAGTTTAGAACCGTAAATCTATGAAGACAGCTTTAATTTGTGGGGTTTCCGGCCAAGATGGTGCCTATCTCGCGCAATTACTGTTGAATCAAGGCTACCGTGTCTATGGCACTTCCCGTGATGCCCAAATGTCCCGCTTCCGCAACCTAGAGCGGCTGGGCATTCGCGATCGGGTCCACCTTCTCTCCATGGCCCCCAGCGACTTCCGCAGCGTCCTCCAAGGACTCAGCCAAGCCCAACCCCAGGAAGTTTATAACCTCGCGGGACAAAGCTCCGTGGGCCTCTCCTTCGAGCAGCCCGTTGAAACCCTGGAAAGCATTGCCACCGGAACCCTCAACCTTTTGGAAGCCATTCGCTTTTTGGGCGGAAACATCCGTTTCTATAATGCCGGATCGAGCGAGTGTTTTGGTGATGTGGGCACCGTGGCAGCGGACGAAGAAACCCCCTTTCGGCCCCGCAGTCCCTACGGTGTGGCCAAGGCAACGGCCTTTTGGGAAGTGGCCAACTACCGCGAAGCCTATGGCCTTTTTGCCTGTTCGGGCATTTTGTTTAACCACGAGTCACCGTTGCGGCCCCAACGCTTTGTCACCCAAAAAATCATCGCCGCAGCCTGCCAAATCGCCACCGATCGCGATCGGACCCTCACCCTCGGCAATATTCAAATTCAGCGAGACTGGGGCTGGGCACCGGAATATGTGGAGGCGATGTATCGAATGCTTCAGCAACCGGAGCCGGAGGATTTTGTCATTGCCACGGGGGTCACAACCCGGCTAGAGGACTTTGTGGCCCAAGCCTTTGCCTGTGTGGGCCTAGATTGGCGGGATCATGTCATCAGCGACTCCACACTCTTCCGGCCAACGGATATCGCGATCGGGCGGGCCAATCCCACCAAAGCTGGGCTGAAGTTAGGCTGGCAAGCCCAGTACCACCTTGGGGATATTGTCCAAGCCATGATCCAAGCCCAACAAGAGCAGATCTTAGGGTAAACCCATCAGGGGCGCGATCTTGCCTGCCTGTCCCGGCCTGGGAACAGGGTGGGGGCTGAGGAATAGGAAAATTTCCAAGCGGATCGCCGTAATTATCAGAAAGTTATCTGCAACACAGCCACAGCAGCGCCCCAGAATTACCATAAATGCCATTGGCAAATCCTAGCCAAATCATGATAATAATGCCAGTCCTTTACGTTTCTTAATCTAATTCCTGAGAAACCTAGAGACCCCTCAACTTTCACAATCTTCTATAAAATGCCTCGTTTTTGCATAACCCCACTCCCCCTCAACACACAGAAACCCTAGCCCAGATTGCCAACAGCTTCATCATTCTTGACCCAACCGTGCGGCCCCCTTTTCCCCGCCTGAACCCCTGCTCCTCTTCTCCTGTCCAGCCCCTGCGGACCCATAGGCCCGTAGCACGGACTTTAGTCCGTCCCCGTAGTGCGGACTTTAGTCCGTCCCGTAGCCAACGTGAAATGCACCCTACGGACCGGTACGGATCATCCCCCGTTGACCCAGAATCTTGAACCAGAATCTTAAATCTGATTGCCAGTCTAGCGACCTTCCCCTAGGCTAGGGCCAACTCAATTCCGTGGCAGTCCCCTGACGGATCCGCTCCCCAACTGCCACGATCGGGTTCTCCGATGCCCTCTCCCCCTCCAACCCCATCCCAGGGCGCTTTCTGCCCCGCGATCGATCCTTAATCCTTCAACACCTTTGCTTGACCCTATGTCTGACGTTTTACCCCCCGTTCTTGAAATTGAAGGTCGCGCTCCCCTCCAGGGCGAAGTCCGAATCAGTGGAGCCAAAAATTCGGCCCTCGTGATTCTGGCGGGTACCTTGCTGTGCGGGGAAGACTGCCACATCCGCAACGTGCCTCAACTGATGGATGTGGACCGTATGATCGAGATTCTGACCTCCTTTGGAATTAAGATCCAACGCCAGGGCGAAGTGCTGGATGTGGATGCCCGCCATATTAGCCAGTCCGTAGCTCCCTATGAACTGGTGAGCCAACTGCGGGCCAGTTTCTTCGCGATCGGCCCCTTACTGGCCCGGTTAGGGGTGGCGCGGGTGCCCTTGCCGGGAGGCTGTGCGATCGGGGCGCGTCCGGTGGACCTCCATGTGCGGGGGCTGCGGGAAATGGGTGCCCATGTCCAGATTGAGCATGGGGTGGTTCATGCGGTGGTTCCCGGCAGCAGTCGCCGCCTAAAGGGGGCCAAGATTTATCTGGACTTCCCCAGTGTGGGCGCGACGGAAACCCTGATGATGGCAGCAACCCTGGCCGATGGGGAGACCCTGATTGAAAATGCGGCCCAGGAGCCGGAAGTGGTGGATTTGGCCAATTTCTGCCGTGCCATGGGGGCCAAGATTCGCGGGGCCGGAACCAATACGATCCAAATTGTCGGCGTGCCCCATCTCCATTCGGCCAATTGGTCGATCGTGCCCGATCGCATTGAGGCGGGAACCTTCCTCGTGGCGGGGGCCATTACCGGCTCGGAAATTAGCATCAGCCCCGTGGTGCCGGACCACCTCACCGCTGTGATCGCCAAATTGGAGGAAATGGGCCACCGCATCGTTCAAGATGGCCTCAATCGCCTGCGGATTATCCCCACCCGCACCCCCAAGGCCGTAGACATCGAAACCCTCCCCTTTCCGGGCTTCCCCACGGATATGCAGGCCCAGTTTACGGCGCTGCTGACCCTGGCGGAGGGCAACTGTGCGGTCACGGAAACCGTTTTTGAAAACCGGCTGCGCCATGTGGCAGAACTGAAGCGCATGGGGGCGAATATCCGCGTGCGGGGCAACAATGCCTTGATTACGGGGGTGCCGATGCTGTCCGGTGCGCCGGTAATGTCCAGCGATCTGCGGGCGGCGGCGGCATTGGTGCTGGCGGGTTTGGCGGCGGATGGCAAGACGATCGTCCAAGGGCTGCACCACCTCGATCGGGGCTACGATCGCATTGATCACAAGCTGCAAGCCTTGGGAGCCAAAATCCGCCGCCTGGAAACCGCTGAGGAACTGGCCCGCAT
>JAYKJG010000321.1:0-4789 GCA_035286285.1 Prochlorothrix sp. | reverse complement strand
TGGCTCGGCCTGCGGTGACCGCAATCAGCTTGACCCGATCGCCCCCCGGTAGCGATCGGATGCGGCGCATGGCCTCCCGTCCATCCAAAACCGGCATTTGCAAATCCATCAAGATGGCATCGGGCTGGGTTTGTTGCCACTGTTCGATCGCCCGCTGGCCATTGTTGGCCTCCACCACCTCCAGGGCCAGGGGTTGCAACATCTGCCGCAACACCAGCCGATTGGTGGGGCTATCGTCTACGACCAGGAGGCGACAGGGGGAAATATCCGGGGCAAGGCCAATGACGGGGCGCACCGGGACGATCGTGTCGGGCTGGGATGGATCCAGGGGGAGCGCTTGGGGGGGCACGGTCATGGGGATTTCGACGGAAAAGGTGGAGCCTTGGCCCAGTTTCGAGAAGGCAATAATATTTCCGCCCAAAAGCTTGGCATTTTGACGACTCAAGTTCAGACCCAAGCCCGTTCCCATGCCACTTTGACGACCCGATGCCGTCTGTCCAAAGGGCTGAAAGAGCAGGGTGGTTAGCTCCTCCGCCGCAATCCCAATCCCCGTATCTTGGACCGAAAACCACAAATACTGCACCCTGCCTTGGGGGTTGCGGGGGTCTGGGGTCTGGCTGGGGGGTTGCAGGGAGGGGTTCAGCGCGGGGCTGGGGGGGCTATCCCAACACCGGGACAGTCGCGGGGCAAGGGGCTGGGTTAGGTTGGCGATCGTCTGCGCCGTCGTGCTGGTCGCCCTGCTAGACCCGTCGGGCGGATGGGCTAAACCTGCCCTAGTGTTATGACGGTACAGGCGGTTGAGTCCCTGCAAGAGGGTTTTATCAGGCTGTGCGCCCGTTTCCCCTGGGAGATCTTCGCGCCTTGGAGTGCTGAGCAACATTTCGGCGGATACATCGGTTAGGGCAAGGGGGGCGACAGCAGGGGCGGGATTGGGGGAATCGCTCAGATCAACGGACTCCACGGAACCTTGATTGACCACAGCGAGGGACAGGGTAATTTGGCCTGTTTCCGTGAATTTAATGGCGTTGCTAAGCAGATTAATCAAAATTTGGCGCAATTTGAGCGCATCACTCTCCACATAGCGCGGCAGCGGGCTGAGCCAGTGTTCTTGAAACACCAGTCCCTTTTCCTGGATTTGGGGCCGAAATAATTCACTCACCTCCCGCAGGAGCGCATGGAGGTCAAAACAGGTACAGTGGGTTTCGGTGTGCCCTGCGTCGAGTTTGGCCAGATCGAGGATGTTATTAATTAGTTCCAGGAGATAGTGACCGCTGCCGAGGATAACCCGGACCTGATGGTGCTGTTCGGGGGTTAGGGGCGATTCCTCTAGGGTTTGGGCAAGACCTAACATCGCGTTGAGCGGCGATCGCATCTCGTGGCTGATGTGGGCGAGGAACTGTTCAGGGTCAGCAGTGCAGAGGGGAGAAGTCGGGGGGAGGGGTTGGGGCAAGGCCGATCGAAGCTGCTCCAGGGCTGGGGAAACCCACCACGGGAAAGGTTGCGCCAGGTTCAGGGAGGATTCGGTGAAGGGCGTGAGGCGAGTGAGCCACTGGGGCAGCGATCGGAGATAGGTCACAACAACGCTTCCCCGCTCTGTCGTGAGGCTGTCAAGGGACGAGGTGCCAGCGGTTTGGTTCGGGGCAGACTGGGCAAGATTAGGGGAGGCAGAGGGGAGGGGGGCGATCGGGGCAGGCCCGATCGGCGGGGTCGCCTCAAGCTGCGGGAGCGCCTTGACCAAGGCCGCAAGGGGGCACAGCACTGCACCATAGCCCCACAGCAGAACTCCCAGTCCCAGTCCCAAGCCAATCTCGGCCATCCACACCCGCCATCCCGCCTCTGGCCCATCCATCAGGCTCAGCAGACTGAAGAGACAACATCCCCACGCCAAAACGCCCAGGGCTAAACCATGACTCAGGCAGAGACGGGGAAAGCTGCGGTGCCCCTCCCCCAGTTTGAGCCATCTTAGGGATGTGACAGGATGGAATAGCATAAAAACTTCCGACTGAAACGGTCTAAGGAACCCCCAGGGAACCCCTACACGGGGAAAAAAGCGCGATGGGGAGGGTCAGGCCATCTTCACAGCCCGGAAGATGTAGCCATCCGACAGTGCAGTTGAGGGGAGCCGCAGCGAATCGTCCTCATCCGATGGAGATCCTGCCGTGGGTCGGCGCTGTCCGTTCTCCTGAAGCCCGTCAATGCGATCTCGTCCTCTGGGGGGAAGGACTTCGACTTTCAGAGAACTCTGACTCCAGTAAACCTGCACTTAGCTTCTTTACCTCAGTATATTGCCTCAAGGCTGAATCTACAATGACCTTAGACCCTGCCGTTTCCGGTAGTACACGCGAGTAGAAAGTTGATTTTTCCTGAGGCTTATCTTTAGTCTTCCCGTCATTCCTTGAGGACTTGATCAATGTGGCTGACGGCGATCGCCGCAGTGACACCGGGAATCTCATCCTCTCCCACCTCCACCACCGTCACATATCCCGTAAAATCCTGGCCCCCCACTGCTGTCAGCGCTTGGAGCAGCGTCGGCATTCCCCCGGTGATCAACCGCCCCTGGGCATCGTACTGTTCTTGGGCGGAGAGGCAGCCAATGGCCGGGTTCCACCCTTCGCTAGCGGGGTAGTGGCGATTATTGCGGAAAAAACTGGGGTCTTCGCCGGTCCCATGGATGCGGAATAAGCTGCGGCCCTGCTTTCCGGCCCAGTAGCTCTGTTGGATGGGGCCATAGCCGCGCCAGCGGGGGGGGAGGAGGGCTTGGTAGGCGGACAGACCACCGCTGAGGGTGCCGCTTTGGGCAGGGATAAAGGCTTTTACACCGGTTTCAAAGGGAATATAGAGGTTTACGAGGTCAAAAAAGCCAAAGGCGCGGAAATACTCAGTGTCAGGCTGGGGAACGGTGCCTTCCATGCGAAATAGCCCTTGGGGGGTTTCTCCCCGCCGAAATTGCCAGGGCAGGTCATGGAGCGATCGCCCCGACAACAGAACCGACCACAGCCCCTCCTCTTCGCGGTAAAACTCCCCGGTGCCCGTTTTGAGAATGGCGCGACAGAGCACGCCCCGATCGGGCCGACACAGCACATAGACCTGTGGCTCTCCGGGGACGCTCTGCCACTGGAGCAGGTCAGCTAGGGGCGGGGTGATGACGGGTAAGTCAACAATGGCTAAGTCCCGCAAGGTTAAGTTGAGGGGCAGGATTTGGCCCCACTGGGGAAAGCGCGTTTTGACTTGATCGATCAAGCCTTGGCGATCGTCGGCCCCCACCCCCCCATTCACCAGCGCCGACAGCGCCAGGGCAACCCATTCGGGGTCAGGACTGTGGGCCACGGTGGCCCGGAGGGGCTGCTCTAGGGCGGCGTAGGCTTGGGGCAGGTGGCGATAGAGTTGATGGCTAACCTGGAGGGCCATTTCCACCAAGCGCTGCTGGGCCGGATCCAGGCGATCGTCCGTAAGGTTGAGCAGGGCAACCAAGGCTTGAACGGCAGCGGGATCCTCCGGTTCGCGCAGGGCGGTGGCCCAGAGGGTTTGTCGCCAGTGGCTTTCGTAGGCAGCGGTGAGGGGATAGCGATCGAGATTGTAGCGATCGGGGGCCGATCGATCGTCCTGTTCCTGGGCCTGTTGGGAGCGGGCGGCGGCGGTGGCTTCGGGGAGGGGCCGGGGCAGGGCGATGGCAGTCGATCGGGAACGGCGTGGGACAGGGAGAGTCTGGGCGTGAAGGGTTGGGGGCTGGGAAGGCTGGACAGTCTGATCGGGCAGCATCTGGGCTTGGGCGCGATCGGCTGTGCTACTGAAACCCAGGCAGAGGGCAAACCCCCAGACCCACTGTCGGGATCGCCGGAGCGAGGCCAGGGTTGGGGCCAGAGCTTGCGTCTGACGACGATGCGGCGGGCGATCGGGCCGTCGATCGGGGTGAGCCATAGAATACCAATTCATCCAGTTAATCCCACTCATAAAAAAGGACTTGTGGGCCGTAGCCCCAGATCTCTGTCACTGCCAGAAACGCTGAACACAGGATCCATTGCTTGGAAGTCGCATTGATTGCGGGGGAGAGTCCGCCGATTATAGAGTGTAGTTCACGCTGAAAAATGATAGCCTCCCTATCATTCTCCGGAACACCAACCCTGCGCCATCTCCGACTTTGCAACTCTCTGCCTAAGCGGGCCGTACTCCCCCCACGGCCCTTGGCCTTGCGCCCGGTCAATACCCTTTCACCCCCCATTACCCACCGCCATGAACTGGATGCCACGCCGAGCAACCCCCACGCCAGCCCTGTCCACCCTGTCCCAGCCTCAGTCGCGGGGTGTTTCCAAACGCCAACTGTGGAGCCTAGCCCTGGCGGCAGCGGTCTTGCTGGGAGCCGATGGTTTCGCGGCGGGGTTATCGGCCCAAACGCTACGGGCTTCTAGCCAACGGTGGTTAGATGTGCGGGAGGCGCGGGGCAGCGTGACCTACCTGACCGGCAGCGGGGGCCGTCCGGCTAAGGTGGGCGATCGGCTCACCCAAGTCGGTCAAGGCATTCGGACGGGGGCTGGCTCCAGTGCCATTCTCAATGTGGACGATGGCATTGGCATTGTCCGGGTTTCAGAAAACACCAACCTGACCGTGAGTCGCCTGAGCACCTTGGCCAATGGCGGCAAAGTGACGGAAATGAATGTCACCACAGGGCAGGCCCGCCTCCAGGTGCGCCGGTTCAATAACCCCAGTTCTCGCCTCCAAATTCAAACCCCCGCTGGCGTTGCCGCAGTTCGAGGTACGGAATTTGGGGTCACGGTGAGTAGCTTAAGCGGAA
>JAYKJG010000320.1:0-4143 GCA_035286285.1 Prochlorothrix sp. | reverse complement strand
TAGGGTCGGGAGCGCGATCGAGGTTGGGATCGGGTCTGGGATCGGGTCTGGGATCGACGATCGGGCGCAAATCCGAAACGGGGCGCAAATCCGGACTATCCCAACCGCCCCCCTGGACTGCACCACCGGGGGGAGCCAGCCATAACGAGTCTGGAAGGGTGCCGTTGTGGGCAGCGGGGGGGCGATCGGGGGAAAGATCCTCGATCGCCGGTGGCCCAGGGTGCAGATCCAACTCCAGCCCATCCAGCACAGAACTGACCGGCAGTTGGTTGGGATCAAAATGTTCAGCAGCCTCTTCCGCTAAGACCGGGCTATCCGGCTGGGGGGCTGGGGGTAAGGGGCTAGACCGATCGGCCTCGATCGGGTCTGGGCTGGGATCCCCTAAGTCTTGATCAGGGGATTGGGGCAAGTCTGGGGGCTGGGGGGCGGGCGGGTGCCCAAACTGCTGGGCTAGCTCCTGCTGAAGTGCCCGCTGCCGTTCTAGCAGAGCCTGGTAATGGGGCAGTTGGTTGAGGTAGAGGGGTGTTTTCCAGCGGGGTTTCTTTTGGCCCAGCACCCGCCCGTAGAGCATGATCACATAGACCGGAGCCTGATGAGCAGGCAAAATCTCGGCTAACGCCTGCTCCTGCAAAATTTCCACCAAAGGCTGCAACACAGCTTGGGCCGCTGGATTCTCCTCCGCTTCCACCATGAGATGGAGGGTATTGCCCCGTTGCTGCGTTTTGATAGACCAATCCGTCCGCCCTAGGGCGCGGTAAAACCACTGGGCCAGGGAAGGGGCGGTGGCGGGGCTGGAGCCAGGGACGATCGGGGGTGAAGCGGGCGAGAATTGAGCCATTGAGACCCTAGTCCTGTGTCGTCATGGGGTGGGCAGGGGAATAAGGAAAGGGGCAAACACCTCTCAGTTAGCGCCTAGGTCAGCGCCTAGGTAAGCATAGAGATAACACACTCGTTGTCAATTGAGTACCCATATTCAGTCCCCAGCTATAGCAATCCTAAAAGAATCCTGAGCGATCTGGCTCCCTGCTCCTGCCTGGGCAGCGGGGCCGGGGGGAGGGCGACTCAGACAGCCCCCAAAAAACTAGCCCTCCGGTGTTGGATAACCAGAGGGCCAATGGGGTGGGTGCATTTCACTTTGGAACAATCAACCGTAGAGTTTGTGCCCCCGTGGCTCCCTTCTTCAGACGCACAACCGGGGCAACCCCGGAGGGTTTGCCCCTACCCCAATCGATGAACCCGCCAAAGTTAAATGGACCCCATGGGGCAAGGGATAGAAGGGGGGAAAGGGTGGGAAATCCCGGTTGAGTGGCCGAAACCTAGGCTGGGTTGGCCTCAGTCTCCCTTAGGCAGGGTCAAGAAGAGCCTTTTTCTTGTATTTTTCCCCTGCTTTAGGGCGTTAGGGGGAATTGCCTCAGGTTCTGACTACCCCTAGAAACTTCGTGCCTAAACGCCTAGTCGTTTTCCCAGTCTTCGCGACCGACCAGATCACCCAGGCGATCGCGCAGCAGGAAACTATTGCGCTCCAACTCGCTCTCAACGCCAGCCCACTCACGGGCAGGGATGTACTTACAGAGAATGTAGATGGGCTGTTGACGACTGACACAACCCTGGTGAATGAGGTGACGGGCTTCGTCACGGATCGTCTCGATGGAATAGGACAGAACAGCGGTGGATTGAATCATGATATAAACACCCTCAAAGCCGGACAAGGTGAACAGGACAAATATCTAAACGAGAACCGAGTGACTCCAGCGATCGACGGCTGGACCATCAGCACCTGACAATCAAATCTAAAACGTAAATGCTAGACATAGGGTCCAGCCCCTGGTAACCCCTGTGCTCCAAGAACGCCATTGGCCTAAACTCAAGGTTCTTGCAGCCAGACGGATTTACAACAAGAGGGCTTGGACGGTGGGATGGCTCAAAGCCACGGGCAGACAGAGATAGAGTAGAGAAGGCTAGTGCAACAGGTCGATCGAAACAAGCCAAAGGGCACCGACCTGGGGCTGAAGAGAGGGAAGACGGAGAACCGGATGGGAAAATGCTGAGTGCATTTCCGTCAGGATAGGAGGGTAGGAGGAGGGAAACTGAGTCTAAGGGAAACTTTGGGGCTAGTCCTTAGGATCTGGATTTCAAAAGCAGATAAACTTCAGAGGAAATTTATAGTGGTATGTAGCCCTAGATACTGAAGTATTTCCCATTGTCTACCTTGACTTGTGCTCTACTATATTAATAAATGTTGCGCAAGTCAAAAACCCCTGACCCTAAAAAAAATCTGTAGACCGGGGAGATCGTGCCGCCCAATCGTCCCGCACAATAGGGGCAAAGCCATACCACTGGAAGGGAACCATTACCGTGCTGCTGTGTAAAGGATTTGAGGTTGAACTGTACACCGGAACCCCCCAGGGTGAAATCGTGGGGTTATCGGACAAGATTGTGCTGGCCCTCGATCGCTTTATGCGGGAGCCAGACAGCCGCAACGTTGAGTACACCACGGCTCCCCTCTGCTGCTATGAGCGTTTGCTCTGTGACTTGGTGCGCCCTCGCCAGCAACTGCGCAACTACTTGCAGCAACTGGGCAACTATACCCTGATCCCCGGCAGTACCCTCTCTTTGGGGGGCCGCGATCGTTTCTACCGCTCCGATCCCGAAAACCCCTACCACAGCTACATCGAGCAGACCTACGGCACCGATGTGGTCACCGCCAGTATTCACATTAATATTGGCATTCACGATCCCGAAGACCTGCTGCGGGCCTGCCGTTTAATCCGCTTAGAAGCCCCGCTGCTGTTGGCCCTCAGTGCCTCCTCGCCCTTTCTGGACGGTCAACCCAGCGGCTCCCACTCCAGCCGGTGGCAACTGTTCCCCCAAACCCCGCCCCGATCGCCCCTGTTTGAAAGCCACAGCCACTACATCCGCTGGGTTGAAGAGCAGCTTCGCCTCGGCACCATGCAAAATGTCCGCCACCTCTGGAACTCTGTGCGGCCCAATGGCGACCAGCGCCCCTACAAAGTCAATCGGCTGGAACTGCGCATCTGTGACCTGGTAACGGATCCCCTGGCGTTGCTGGCGATCACGGCCCTGTTAGAAGCCCGCGTCTGGCAAGTTTTGGACGATCCCAGCCTGGATCCCCTCACCCAAAGTCAACTCCCCGCTGCCACACGCGCTTCGGATCTGCTGGATCTCACCCTCAACAACGAAGCGGCAGCAGCCCGATCGAGCTTGGATGCAACCCTACGCCACTGGCAGGATGGCCGGGAAATTCTGGCCCGCGACTGGATTCAGGCGCTTTACCAAGAGGTCTGGCCGATCGCGAAAACCAAGGGCTTTAGCTGTTTCCTCTCGCCGCTGCAAAAAATTCTGCGGGAGGGCAACCAAGCCCAGCAATGGCTGCACCAGGTGGACCAGGGCCGATCGCCCCAGGAGGTGATCCAAGGGGCGATCGTGGCCATGGCCCAGCAGGAAGTCGATTTAGAAGATAAGCTCTGCCAGCCCTTGGTCGCCTAACGCGACGCGCAGATAGCAATGGGCCAGAGGCCCCTCCCCCGTCGTGCGGACTTTAGTCCGCAAAAGGCTCGTAGTGCGGACTTTAGTCCGCCCCTTGGCAACCGTGAAATGCACCCGATTCTTGGGGCGATGATGAGGGCAGGGTGATTAGGGCACGATTAATTGATAGGCCCGCTCAATGCCGATCGGGTTGCGCACCACAACATTCACGCTGCTCCCCGCTTGAATGGGCACGATCGCCTCAACCCGCCCCGTTTTGGCGACCTCTAGGGGTTGACCATTGACAAAGAGCAAATTGGGGGGATCGGTCAAGGCTTGGATTTGGACCCGATCGGGGCCGCGCCGTAGCATTTGTTGCACATCAAAGCGCACAGAATTGGGATTAAAGACTTGGGGCGGGGTGGGGGGTTCACCGGGATTAATGGTTGAATATTGGTTAGGCTCCACCAAAACCGTTTGGTTTTGGGCTGAAATTTCCACAGCCCCTTGGGTTGTTGCCATGCCAAGTTTTCCGCTTAAGCTACTCACCGTGACCCCAAATTCCGTACCTCGAACTGCGGCAACGCCAGCGGGGGTTTGAATTTGGAGGCGAGAACTGGGGTTATTGAACCGGCGCACCTGGAGGCGGGCCTGCCC
>JAYKJG010000319.1:0-8087 GCA_035286285.1 Prochlorothrix sp. | reverse complement strand
CCCGGTTTCTAGGGCTGGAACCTGAGGTTTTGGCGGAAACTGGAGAAGAAACCGGGGATCTGGGAGAAACCGGGGATCTGGCTGGGGGGGATCAAGATCCCCGGTTTCTAGGGCTGGAGCCTGAGGTTTTGGCGGAAACTGGAGAAGAAACCGGGGATCTGGGAGAAACCGGGGATCTGGCTGGGGGGGATCGAGATCCCCGGTTTCTAGGGCTGAAGCCTGAGGTTGTGGCGGAAACTGGAGAAGAAACCGGGGATCTGGGAGAAACCGGGGATCTGGTTGCTGGGGATCAAGATCCCCGGTTTCTAGGGCTGAAACCTGAGGTTGTGGCGGAAACTGGAGAAGAAACCGGGGATCTGGCGGGGGATCTGGCTGGGGGGGATCGAGATCCCCGGTTTCTAGGGCTGGAACCTGAGGTTTTGGCGGAAACTGGAGAAGAAACCGGGGATCTGGTTGCTGGGGATCTGGTTGCTGGGGATCAAGATCCCCGGTTTCTAGGGCTGGAGCCTGAGGTTTTGGCGGAAACTGGAGAAGAAACCGGGGATCTGGCGGGAGAGGGGGTGCAAGCTCCGGCGATTCAGATTTTGAGTCCGGCCCAGGGGTCGGTGCTGGAGAAAAACTCGGCGACGGTGGTGATTGAAACCCGCATTGGGAGCAAAGTTGATCTGTGGGTCAATGGCACTCAGGTCACTGATGACCAAATTGGTCAGCTAGAGACCAACGCCGCAACGGGGATGCTGCGACAGATTTGGTATGGGGTTGTCTTTGAAGAGGGGGATAATACCCTAAAAGCGACAGCTAGCCTCAATGGGGAGAGTTTTTCAACGGAAGTGCAGATCCAAGCCCCTGGGGCAGTGTCGGCTTTGCGGTTGACCACGATCGAGAAACGAGTCCCGGCGGATGGGCGATCGATCGTCAATATTGAAGGTCAATTGCTGGATGAAAACAACAATATTTCCAATCGCGGCGGACGGGTGACCTTGGTGGCCGAATCCGGGACATTTTTGGGCACCGATGTGGCTCCCGATGCCCAGGGCTTCCAGGTGGACGCACGGGAGGGCCGTTTTACGGCTCAGTTACAGTCCTCGATCGACAGCGGCCTTGTCCAAATTCGGGCCGATCTGTTGGAATTGGAAGCCTTTACCCAGGTCCAGTTTGAAACGGCATTACGCCCCAGTTTGGTGACGGGGGTGATTGATGTGCGCATTGGGGCGGAGAATACGGACTATTTCGGCAGTTTTCGGGATTTTCTAGACCCAGACTCCGATGGCAGCGTCAAGGTTGATCTCGATGGTGCGGCCTTTGTGATGGGGTCGGTGGGGGATTGGTTGCTGACGGCGGCCATGAACTACGATCGCTCCCTGAATGAAGCCTGTGAAACCTGCACCGATCGCCTCTATCGGGCCGATCAGCGCTCAGAACGCCCCTATCCGGTCTATGGCGACGACTCCAGCGTTACCAATATCACGCCCTCCCAGGATCAGTTTTATTTCCGCCTTGAACATTCCTCTGGCATTTTGGGTGCGGACCCCGATTATGTCCTGTGGGGCGACTACAGCACCAGTCAGGAATTTGCTACCTCTTCCCAGGAGTTTAGCGCCCTCAGTCGTCAGTTACACGGGGCCAAAGTTAACTATAATTTCGGCAATTTGCAGGTTTCCGGCCTCTATAGCCAGGGGGGCGAAGCTTTCCAGCGGGATACGATTATGCCCGACGGCACCACGGGCTTTTATTTCCTGACCCAGCGCTTAGTGGTCCCTGGCAGTGAAGAAGTGTACTTTGAATTGGAGGAACTGGAGCGACCGGGGACGGTGCTACAACGGGATCAACTGCGGCGGGGGACGGATTACGAGATTGACTACGATCGCGGCAGTATTCTCTTTGTAGACCCGGTTTTACGCACAGAAATCGACGAGGAAGGCCGCGTGCTGGTGCGGCGCATGGTCATAACCTACCAGTACGACAGCAACACGGATACCAAGCTCTATGCTGGTCGGTTGCGCTACCACTTCAATCGGGAACCGGGGCAGGAAACCTGGCTGGGGACAACCTATTTCCAGGAAGACAAAGGGGAGCGACGGTTAGAGGTCTATGGGGTTGATGCCCTGGTCTCCCTGGGGGAAAACTACCAGTTTTTGGCGGAATATGCCCATAGCAATAATGACTCAACGGTGCTGGGCAATGTCAGCGGTGAGGCTTACCGCTTTGAGTTTGAGGGCCAGTTTACGGACCAAATTCGGGGACGGGCCTACTATCGTCATGCGGATACGGAGTTTGCGAACCAGTCTACGGTCAGCTTTATTCCGGGTCAAACCCGCTATGGAGCCGCTTTGGATGCTGATTTAACGGAAACAACCCAGTTTCGTCTGCGCTATGACCATGAGGATAACCAGGGCGTGTCCATGCGCCCGATTATTAGCCTGGGTGACCTGTTGGCGGCGGGGGAAGAGGGCATTCCCGACGGCATTGTGGACAACAGCTTGACAACGATTTCGGCGGGGGTTAATCAGCGCTTTGGCAAGTCCAACTTGGCCTTGGATTGGATCTACCGCGATCGTGACGATCGCATCAATCCCGACAATAGCGGCACCTCTAGCCAACTGCGCACCCGTTTTACCACGCCTCTGCGCTCCAATCTCCGCCTCAGCCTCACCAACGAGACCACCCTCACCAATACCGACGCAGTTTATAACGATCGCACCCAAGCCAGCCTCGACTGGAGCATTCTACCGGGGGTGAATTTGGCCCTCAACCAAAACTGGTATACCCGTGGGGCACTGGCGGGGCAATCCACCACCAGCGTCAATTTGGGCGGGGAATATCGTCTCTGGAAGAATACGGTCTTCACCGGGCGCTATAGTGTCGAGAATTTCAGCAGTGGCATCCGAGATACGGCGACTTTAGGGGTTAAACAGCGCTGGACAGTGATTCCGGGCCTCCATGTGGATGCAGCCTATGAGCGCATTTTTGGCGGTCTCTTTGCGGGGGGGGATATTGCCGTAGGTCAGGGCGCTTCCCGGTCTACCCGCGCCCTAGGGGGAGATAGCTTGAGCCTCCGGGCTAGTTATACCGATAATCCCAACTTTAAGGCTCAGGTTCAGTACGAATACCGCAATAGCGGCGGGGGCCAAACTTCCAATATTTCCGCTTCCCTGATGGGGGATCTGTCGCCCTCCTTAACGGCCCTGTTCGATGCCGATCGCCGCTTTGCCGCCGGAAGCGCCAACCGGGGCTTGCCCCCCTCCACCACGGTGCGCCTGGGCTTGGCCTACCGCAATCCCTACAGCGATCGCTTCAATGCCCTTCTGCGCTACGAATATCGCCAAAATCCCTCAACGATTCCTGAAAGCCTGCTAGATGGGGTTGGTATCGGCTCGACGGAACATCTCATCGCCGCTGAGGCCATCTATTCCCCCAACTGGCAATGGGAGTTCTATACCAAGCTGGGCTATCGCCAGTCCAGCATTGACCTGGCCGAAACCTTTAGCGCTAGCAGCACCGTCACCCTGGCCCAAATCCGCGCCCGCTACCAAGTCAATCGCCGCTTTGACCTGACCGGGGAAGCCCGCTGGATCGGCCAGCCCAGCGCCGGATATAGCGAAATGGGCTGGGTGGGGGAAGTGGGCTTCCATGCCACCCCCAATCTACGGCTGGCCCTGGGCTATAGCTCCGGTTCAATCAACAACGATCGGGACTTCACCGGCACCCGATCGGCGGGGGGCATCTATGGCGGAGTCACCCTCAAGCTCGATCGGCTGTTCCAGGGCTTTGGCCTGCAAAAACCGATTCCCCAGGCCCAGGTCCGTCGCCAACTCACCGCCGCTGCACCGGACGCAACCCCCCAACTCCAGGCTGCTGCCCAGGCTCCCCTCCGCCTAGAGGTGTCCCAGGCGATCGACTTTACCCCCAACAGTGCGGTTCTCTCCCCCGAAGGGCGGGTGGTTTTGGAGAGCTTAGCCACGGTTATGGGGCAGTATAGCGATCTGAAGCTGGATATTCAGGGCAGTCTGCCGCCTTTAGCGCAGTTAACCCCCGACGACTTGGTTGCACGCCGCCTCCAGGCTGCACGACAGGGGTTATTGAGTCGGGGTATCCAGGGCGATCGCATCCTGATTCGGTCCCAGGGCCAAGCTGACCCCAGCGGTCCGCCCTTGCCCGTCACCTTTGCCCTCAGCGGCCCCGCCGCCACCTTCCAACTGCTCTCGGCTCAGTTGGGTGACACCTTGGTGGGCAGTCTCCTGGGTCAGGAATTGCCCCAATTGGCCAATTTGACTGCCCCTGCGGCGGTGGTTGGCCCCAATCCGGCCCCGATCGGCCCCAGCGCCTCGGCAGTAGAAACCGTAGCCCAAACCTTGGCCTTAGCATCGCCCCAGCCGATGAGTACCCTGGTGCTGTGGGGCGATGGGGCGCTCCCCCTCGATCACGTTCCCTTCGATCAGGCCCAGCCCACCGCCATCACTGTCCCGATACTGTCAGACCTCCAAGGGAGCGGGGGCAACCTAGAAGCCGCCCTAGAGTCTAAAACTTGGCTCCAAGCCAGTTTAGGGGATGATTTGGCCATCGGTGGCCTTGTTCTCGCCGCAGAGGCCACGGGACAACTTCTCACAATGCTGGCCCAACCCCTCCAGCCCACCACGCCCCCAACCTTGGCCCTGGCAACGCCTGATGTCGAAAACGAGATCCGGGCCGATGATCCGGGGGCTACGCCGGGGAATGGAGACTTGAGCGCCGATTCACGCCTTGGTTTAGCGGTGGGTCAGTGGCTGAGCCTCGATCCGGCGATCGGTCCCACCTCCGGCACGATCTTCACCACCGCCCCGCTGCCCCAACTCTCCCTGCTCCCCGATGCCGCCTTGACCCCAGATCTCCTGAGTTCCACTGTGATGAATCCCCTGAATGCCTTGGCGAATCTGGCCCTCAACCCCGTTGCCGATGCCCTCAGTCTGGCCCAAGCTCCGGTGTTGGATCAGCGCTTCTGGCAAGCTCTGGCCCCCAATGCTCCCCAGACTCCGGCGGGTTCCCAACCCACCACCACCGCCCAGCGGCCCACCGAGTCCACCTTTACCCTCAGCCGCGCCGACACCCGCCGCCTAGAGGCCGCCCTCACCTTCCTCCTCAGCCGCGACCTCAACGCCCTCGATGCCATTCTCCAGGCCACGGGCACCTATACCCCAGAGGTCCGGGGGGAAATTATCGACCTCGATCTGCTGATCCAACAGTCTCAACCTGGGGAGGGCGCATTATGAAGCCTTGGAAGCCTTGGCCCTTAAGCCTGTACGACTCTGCCCTAGGACTATCGCGCCGATCGCAGCTAAAGCGACCCATGGCGAGCCTTGCCGCTATTATTGCGGGATTTTGGGGGATGGACCCTGTTTTAGCCCAGGATCAAGTCCCCCGCCGATCGGCCAATCCCCAAACCTACGCTATTACTCTGACCAGTGCCTTGGACGGTCCGATCGCCGCCGATGCCACCCTAACCCTACGGGAGGCGATCGCCCTCACCAATGCCGATCTTACCCTGGCTGACCTCTCCCCCGCAGAGCAAAGTCAGGTTAAACCTCAGAAAAACGGTCAAAACTCAGAAATTCGCCTAGAACTGCCTCCCGGTGCGGCGATTCAACTCCAATCCCTCCTTCCTCCCCTGCGCCAAGGGGGTCTCACCCTCAACGGCAACGGAGCAACCTTAGTCCCGGCCCTGGCTACGCCCCTCCCCTGGGGGCTGCTGGTCATGGCCGACAATATCACCCTCCAAAATCTTCAGCTTCAAGGCTTCCACAGCCGTGACCCCGATGATTACCCCTTTGTGGGCGCTGTGGTGGTGACGACGGGGCAAATGCTGTACGATTTAGGCCGTTTTCCCGATATTGTCCAGCTTACTGCGCCCCAAAACTTTGTCCTAGAGGACAGTCAGCTTGGGGCCAATGGCTTTGGTGTGGTTCTGTTCGAGGCCCAAAATCCCACCTTGCAACGTAACCAGTTCCGCGCTAACTGGGGGAGCGGCCTACTGACGGGGAAAACGGCCCAGGGGCTGCAATTGGCGGACAATCTCTTTTGGGGCAATGGGGATGTGGCCCAGGCCGATGCGGTGCGCCTAGAGGGTGAGATCAACGGCACGACGATCGTCGGTAACACCTTCTGCCATAATGCCGGGGCCGGGGTGTTTCTGTTTAAGCCGGAGGGATCGATCGCCGTGGAGCAAAATCTCTTTGTCCGCAATGGCCACCGTAACCCCGCCGCCGCCCTTTATTTAATGGGATCGGGTCACCGGGTTCAAAATAACCGCATTCTTGACCAAAATGGGCCAGGAATCGCTGTAGCGGGCTATCCCCGCAGTGTGGGCAACCAGTTGCAGGATAATCTCTTCGCCCAACTCCAAGGCTTAAGCATTGATTTGGTCACTCGCCAAGCCCGTGATATCCAAGCCTTCCGGGTTGCCGATGGCCCCAATCCCCGCCGCGAGTCCCACAACCGCCGATCGGATACGGGCAATGGAGCGGTGCAAACGCCCCAATTTGCGGGTTTGGAGTTTTTCCCCTTTGGCGATCGGGTTAAAATTTCTGGCAGGACTGACCCCGATGCAACGGTGGATCTCTACCGTGTTCTGGAGTCTGGCGGCTACTTCGGCCCCCTGAGTGAGTTTGTGGAGCGCACTGTTGCCGATGGGGAGGGCAACTTTGAGTTTTCCTTGGTGGCTTGGGAGGCGGGCGATCGGCTCACGGCCATTGCCACGGATCCCGTTTACGGCACCTCGGAACCTGCTGAAAATGCCGTAATTCGCGACTTTGCGCCCCTGGATGCGGCGGCGACGATCGATCGCCCTCTCCCCCTCCCCGATCTGCCCACCCTCTGCCAGGAGGGGCCACCATGACTCGCACACCCTTTGATCAGTTTGCCAAGCAATTCCTAGAAGAACTGCTCACTCCCTATGGCCAAGTGGAAATTAGCCGTGAAATTCCCGGTGAACCGCGCTTTATTGACCTGTGGTTTAACCCTAACCCCGATTCCCAGCCCGGAGTCCAGGATTTGGGGTTACTCGGCCAAATCATCCAAACTCCCTGCCTCCTAGAACCCTACCGCAACCCGCCGGATCCCCCTGAAGTCAACAGTTGTCTCCTGAAGCGTTTCTGGCTTGTGGCGGACTGCTACCGCCAAGATCCTGGCCCTGTACTGCCCCAGCTTTGGATTATCACGCCCACCGCCCCCCCTGCCCTGCTCTCCAGCTTGGGTGCCATCCCTAGCCCTGATCATCCGCCTGGGATTTATCGCACCCCCAGCGCTCTTGGCACCCAGATTCTAGCCGTTCACCAGCTTGATCCCACCCCCGAAACCCTGTGGCTTCGGCTCCTCGGTCGCGGTTCAGTGCAACGGCAAGCCATTGAGGAAGTTCTGGCTTTACCCCCCAGCAATCTCCGCTTCCAGGCTCTGCGCCTCTTGGTAAACTGGAAAATTACAGTAGACACCACCAACATTCTACAAACAGAAGAGGAGGCCAATCTGATGGCATGGTCCCAAGCACTACTAGACTTTGAAGCACAACTGCGGGCAGAAGGCCGCCAGGAAGGTCGCCAGGAAGGTCGCCAGGAAGGTCGCCAGGAAGGTCGCCAGGAAGGTCGCCAGGAAGGTCGCCAAGAAGGCCGACAGGAAGGCCGACAGGAAGCGCTGCGGGTGACCCTAAGCAATCTGTTTTTGGCGCGGTTTGGTGCGGTGGATGGGATGCTAGAGGCCACGATCGATCGCATCCTCACCCTTCCCCTTGAAACCTATAACCAGATCTTTCCCCAACTGCTCACCCTCTCTGCGGCGGAACTCGCGGAACAAGTAGCCCAACTTTCCGACCCGATCCCCCCAGCCTAAGGCGGACTCAGGCCGATTTACGCCTGAATAACTGCCTCAGTTGGCTCAGGCTTTGATCAAGTCCTGCTCAAGCCGGTTAATCCCGTTTCCCATCTGTTCTTTTCACCTCCCCACCACTGTGAACCTGCTGCTGCTCCCTCACCTCTTTCGTACAACCCTGCGCTCCAAGTCTTGGGTTGCTGCCGGTCTGGCCCTAGGACTTTTCAGTCCAGCCTTGGGTACGCTCCCCGCCA
>JAYKJG010000318.1:0-5972 GCA_035286285.1 Prochlorothrix sp. | reverse complement strand
GAAGTTGCCCGACGACAGTTACAACAAGTGGTGGACTATGCCGAAACGCCCAACTGTCGGCGTGTGGTGCAACTGTCTTATTTTGGTGAGAGTTTTGGGGGCAGTTGTGAGCATTGTGATAATTGTTGCCATCCTAAACCCCAAGAGGATTGGACAGCGGAAGCGAAGCAGTTCTTAACCTGTATCACTGAGGCTCAGGAAGCCCTGTCGTTGGAGCAGGTGATTGGGGTCTTGCGGGGAACGGAGAGCTTGAATTCAGCCTTACATTCATCGAGCCAGGGGGAAAAGTCGGGAGAAGCCCTCCTCAGTCATGGCATCGGTAAGGTTCGATCGGCGGATCACTGGCGTTTACTGGGGCGAACCTTAATTCAAACCAAAATCCTCACAGAAGATTGGGATTCCAGCCTACGGGGCTTTGTGTTGAAGTTAACGGCCCACAGTGCGGCGGTGCTGAAGGGGAAGCGATCGGTCCAGGTTTCGGTGCCCCAGCCCACCCTAGATTACGAACCTGAAGAAGTCCTTTCAGATACCGAGCAACTGTTTGAGCGGTTACGAATTTTACGCAAAAAGCTAGCAGAAGAGCGGGGAATTGCGCCCTACGTTGTCTTTACGGATGCTAGCCTGCGGCACATGGCCCAACGGCGGCCCCAAACCATTGAGCAGTTTAGTGAGGTTACCGGCGTAAGTAATCAAAAGAAAGAGGAGTATGGACAGGATTTCGTGCAGGCGGTGCGTCAGTACTGTCAGGAAACAGGACTGGACGTTTACCTAGAGGCACCCAAGAAACATACCCTCACCCTAGTGGCGATTAAGTCTTCCACGGGAGAGACGGGGAAGGCTGAGGCTGGGAAAACAGGAGCAACAGTGACCCCTGAGGCCAATGGGACCAATGGAACCAAGGAACTGCTGGATCGTGAGGTTCCCAATGTGGAAATGGCCCTTCAGCGGCCCCAGATCGACCTAGGCACTGCCACAGACGCGGAAACGGAGGAAGACCCGGAGGCATTGAGCCAACCCACTCCCCCCCCCTCCCAGCAACACATTAGCGACGGGGCAGCTTGGAGTGATGTTTACCGCAATACCTCCTTTCGGGGCAATGTTTACCGCGATCGCAGCTATTACGATGGCAGTATGCGAGAACGTGCCCAACGCCTTCAAAATCGGACCCACCAAGCTTCTTCTCACCGTGCCCACCCCGGTGGCTCCGCTGGCTGGGGCAGCTATCGGCCCAATGAGTATCGCTACGATCGCGACGGTTCCAGTTCTGCTCCGTCCTATCGCGCTGAGAATTCCCGCCCTGACGATTCCCGCTCCAAGTCCCACATCTACCCCAATAACCCCCGCCCCCAGCAGGATGAGCGGCCCACAGAACCCAAGGTTGAGCAGACCAGTCGGCCCCCTCACCAGGATTTAGAAGCGTCTACGATCGAAGCGAAAAATTCTCGCCTCCGGCGATCGACTCCCCCCACCGATCGCGCTGAAGCCCTGCCTGCTGACCTAGGGGAAGCCGATCGGCCCGCCCTTGAACTGCCGCCCCTGGCCCCCAAACCCACCCTAGAACCCAAACCCGTTCTGGCCCCCAAACCCACCCTCATCCCTCGGCCTTTGTTGGATTCCCCCTCGGATTCGGATTCGGCAACGGAGCCAACGGCAGAGCCGCAGCCCACCCTCCAGGCTAAGCCCATCTTTAAGCCAACCCTGCGATCGGAACTAAGCTGGGAGCGGGACCACGACGACCCGGAACACGACCCAGCCCCAACCCTAGCGGCTCCGGCGTTTCCGCCCACCCCCATGACCCTCACCCTAGAGAACCATTCCTCCAATCTCTTCAGCGCTCCCCCCCTCACAGGCGAGGTTCTCACCGCCCCCACCCCAACGGCCCCAGCCACCGCGACCGCCAAGGCAGCGTTGGCCCCATCCCCCCAAACCGGAGGTGGACAACTCACCCTAGAAACGGTCTTGGCTCCCCACCCCACCCAAGACAAGACCACCCCAACCCCTCCGCCCTCAGCCTTCCAGTCCATCGGCCAGTCTCTGGAGTCCTTCCACACCCTCGCCGACCCTGTTCCGGCCCAGCCCTCCCACACCGTAACCAACACCCTGGTCTCCGCTCCCCCGCCCCCAGAACTCCCCAACCTCTCCACCACCGTCTGGGCTACCTTCAAGCTCCACAAAAAAGGCTTGGCCCCCAAGGTCATTGCCGAACGACGGCGCTTAAAAGTGTCCACCGTGTTTAGCCACTTGGAAAAGCTGCTGGAAGTGGGCCAGGAGGTCAACCTAGGGGAGTTCGTCACCCCAGAGGAACACCGGGCCATTTCTGCGGCGATCGATCTCGTCGGGGACAGCAACCTGCGCATCATTCGGAGCCAGATGGAGATGGAGTGTAGCGATGAGGCGTTCCAGTTGGTGCGGGCCTGGTGGCGCTATCAGCAGGAGGCAATGGCAACCTCTGCCTAGGTAAGGTGCCCCCAGCCCAGGGGGTAATCCTCCCAGGGTTACCCCAACCCCTAGGGCTGGCGCGATCGGGACTTGGCCTTTCCCGATCGTCCCGGCTTCGATCCCGGTGGGGTGCGCTGCTCCCCAAAATATTTCTCACTGCGATAACGCAACCAAACCCGTAAAACCTGGGGAATTTCTGCCTTTTGCGCCTTGGTCAGTTGGTTATAGAGCACTAACGCCTTTTCCCGCTCCCCACGGCAGGCTCGGTTATTGTGGGCATCCCAGTAGGACCGCGCCACCCGGATCCGGCGGCAAACTTCCTTCACCAAAGCTGGCCCCTGAAGGGGCGCTTCCCCCGCTCCAGCCTGGAGTTCTAGGGGGACGATCGGGGCGGGTGTTGCTGGGGGTGTTGCTGTTGATTGCGACTTGCGGCGGGCCATAGAAGCGTTTTAAGCTAAATTTAGCTAAATTTTCTGAGTCTAGGAACATTTCACGGGTGCATCCCACTGTCGCAACTGCGCCCCTCATCCTCCGGTCCCTGAGCACAGTCAAAGAGGGGAAAGGCTGCTCCATCGGGATACATCCCGCCTCTGCGGGGAACCAGACCAGGGAGATGCCCCCCCGTACTGCAAACCGCTAGGGGCTGTCATCATTTAGTCCTAGAATGCCCTGAGGGTCAGGATTACAGCCCCTAGCCGATAGGGTGCATTTCACTTTTGCCAAAGGGCGGACTAAAGTCCGCACTACGAGCCTTTTGAGACAGGTTAGGGGCTGGCTGGCTCCAAAGTGAAATGCACCCAGCCGATAAAACTGGGGCGGGCCTGTAACTCTGATACCCCAAGGTTTCTACGGTTAATGGATGACACGCCCTAGTTCCAACCCAGCCACTTTTGGCCATTGAGACGGCGAATGACCCCAAATACCAGCAATGGCAGGGTAATTTTGCGCTCATCACTGAGAAATGGCTCCAAATTCGTGGGGGAAACCCCTGCATCGGCACAGGCAAAGACCTTTAAGCCCTGAATCCGATCCTCTGGGAACCCCAGCACGAACGATCGTCGCCCCTTGGCCCATAACCCCTTCACTTGCCAACAGCTCATTGAAGATTGGGGCAGGGATCCCTTCTGGAATGACAAATCGACATCCGCCAAACCCGCCTCCACCAAGGCTGTCTTCAGGGCGGGTAGATAGTCCTGCTCCATGAATTCCCCAAGGGGCTTGTCCTCGATCGCAGGGGGCTTTTCTGTCTTAGCCTTAGGGGCCGCTTGTGCTTCAGTCATGGCAGCTTCTCCAATGTTCATAGAAACGCAAGGTCAAACCCTCAGGGCACAACCTTGTCTCAAATTGTGCAGAAGATTTGAGTCCTTTACAAGGGGGAAGGGCAGAGATTACCGGGAGGGGCCAGGGAAAAGCAGGGGAAGCGCCCCCGATCGCAGAGGTCGAGCATTGCCCTGGAGGGCGATCGGGACGCGGGGTACATTTCACTTGGGAGCAACCCAGCCCCTAACCTAGCTCAAAAGGCTCGTAGTACGGACTTTAGTCCGTATTGGGCAAAAGTGAAATGCACCCATTCATCATGTTTGTCAGTCAAGCAGATACATACGGGCACCTCGAAAAATCCACATTTTGCCCAGTGACCCACCCAAGAATCAGGGTTGTAGCGGGCGGCTTCACCGCCTACCACAATTAATTGAGGTGCCCATACCTTTACAGAATTCCTATACATAGTTTTGATCCATCCAGCAAAACCTTTAGGAATTTTTTCAAAACCTCCCGGAACCAAAGGGGCTTGTTAAGTTTTAGGAAACGGAAGCCAGACAAGTTTTAAAAATCCTTGCGTAAGGGGTCATAGCCGAACAGGTTTCCCTAGTATGGAAAATGCTCTCAGGCTTTTTGCTGCGGATTCTCGAATTTATCTCAAAAACCTCCCCTCTCACCCTCAGAATCTTTGGAGTCTCCTCATGTTCCACTTAAAACCTTCAAAGCCCTCCCATCCTCTGAAGTTCCCGGTATGGAAGTATTTAAGTCAACCTCTGTTCAGTCAAGCGCAACCTTTTATTGTTAATCCCTATCATTTTTGGTGTTTCTACCAAGTGCAGTTTTTGGAATATTGTCTGCGGTTAGAGTGCCACAGTTCGCCTTTCAAGTAACGATTTGTAAAGAGTAAGCCAAGGGGCCAATCTCACGTTGGAACGTGCGGGCAAGCGATCCAAACCAGCCCGCCTGTGGGATCAAGCCCTTTGGTCCGCCCTGCCTCGTCATAGTTCGCGACAGGTGGCTACCCATACAATCATGGAGAATAGGGGACTCGAACCCCTGACCTCTGCGGTGCGATCGCAGCGCTCTACCAACTGAGCTAATTCCCCAAACCTGGCCTAAGACCTAGCCTAGGGCCAAGTGCGCCCCATTATAGCGCAAAACCCAAACAACAGATCCTCATCCCCTGCCCCCCCCACTCACCGGCGGAATCAGCACCACCTCATCCCCCGTCGCCAAGGGGGTCTCTGCCGCCACAAATTGTAAATTGACCCCGAAGCGCGTCACCGATCGCCACCGTTCCAACTCCGGATGCTCCGCCAGCACGCGGTCCAACACCTGCGCTACGATCGCCCCCTCCGGCAGATCCAGCACCATCTCCGGCAGGCCGTAGGCTTCTTGATAGACCGCAAATAACTTGACCGTAATCTTCATGGAACACCAAAAATCAGGGATGCTATCAATACAGTATCCTGAAACAGTTGACCTGAGGGCGATCGGACCATGGCCGGGATTCTGGAAAACATAACGCAACCCTTCACCTACGACTTTATGCGCCATGCCCTGGCGGTGGGTATCTTAGTGGGAATTCTCTGCCCCGTCGTTGGCAGCTATCTCGTTGTACAGCGCATGACCTTTCTGGCTAATGTCATTTCCCATGGGGTGCTGCCCGGTTTGGCCCTTGCAGACTTTTTGGGCCTGAATATCGTCCTTGGAGCCATGGGAGCCGGAGTCATCAGCACCTTAGTGATCCACTGGCTGCAACGGCAACCCGGCCTGAACATCGATGCGGTGATGAATGCCACCCTCGCCAGCTTCTTCGCCCTGGGAATTATCTTCATTAACGTCTTTAAAGTCACGTTAGACCTCGAAGGTTTCCTGTTTGGCGATATTCTTGGGGTCTTACCCGCCGATGTCAGCCGTACCGCCGCCATTACCGCGTTAGTCTTGGCACTGGTGGTGATCTTTTACCGACCGTTGCTCTTTTTCACCTTCGATCGGGTTGGCGCATCCGTTGTCGGCCTACCGGTTTTTGGCTTGGATTTTGCCCTGACGTTGGTGATCAGTTTAACGATCGTCGCCGGAATGCAAGCCGTTGGCGTTGTCCTGATTATGGCCCTCATGGTCTGCCCCGCCCTCGCCGCCTCCCTCTGGTTCCGCGATCTCCATTGGATCATGGTCGGGGGATCGGCCCTGGGAGTCCTGGCAACGGTGACCGGCTTATACCTCAGCTACTACTGGGATTGGCCCTCAGGAGCCACGATCGCCCTCGTCGC
>JAYKJG010000317.1:0-2821 GCA_035286285.1 Prochlorothrix sp. | reverse complement strand
TGGAGAACAATAAGTGGGCGATCGGCATGGCCCACGAGCGGGCGACTTCGGTGCCGGAAATTTACAAAAAAGGGGAAGCCTTTGGGATGCCCGGTTACGAGGTGGATGGGATGGATCCCCTGGCGGTGCGGGCTGTCGCTCAGCAGGCGATCGAACGCGCCCGCGCCGGAGAAGGCCCAACCCTCATTGAAGCCCTGACCTACCGCTTCCGGGGCCACTCCCTCGCCGACCCCGACGAACTGCGCTCCAAAACCGAGAAGGACTTCTGGTTCTCCCGCGACCCCATCAAGCGCCTGGGTGACCACATGACCCAATACAACCTCGCCACCGCCGAGGAACTCAAGGACATTGAGCGCAAGATCCAAAACCTGGTGGAGGAAGCGGTCCAGTTTGCCCTAGAAAGTCCCGAACCCAATCCCCAGGATCTCTATCGCTACGTCTTTGCGGAAGACTAAGCCCCGTTGCATTGGGAGTGCCAGAACCGGCGATCGCCATGGCCCAAGAGAACGCAACCTCACAACAGCGCCAGCAGAATCTCCAGCAGGGACTGGGGGGAGAGGTGCTCGTAGCCCACTGGCTCCAGCAGCAGGGCTGGCAGATCCTCCACCATCGCTGGCGTTGCCGCTGGGGGGAGTTGGACTTGGTGGCCCAGTTTTCGCCCTCCGGCCCTGGGGGGGCACCCTTTGCGGGTTTGCCGTTGCCCCCCACCCCAGCCCCCATTCCCCAGTTTCTCCCGTCTTGCCCCACCCTTGCCTTTGTGGAAGTCAAAACCCGCCAGCGAGGCAACTGGGATCAAGATGGCTTATTGGCTATTACTCCCGCGAAACAGGCTAAACTTTGGCAAGCCGCCCAAGCCTGGATAGGGCAATATCCAGACTATGCAACCTGGGCCTGTCGCTTTGATGTTGCTTTGGTGCAGGGTCGTCCTAGCGTGCCCTCCGGCTGCCTTGCGCCTGAGTCCAGTGTCCTCACTGCCCCCCCGATCGCCCGGATCACGCTACACCAGCCGATTGTTTACGAGCATGGGTGCTTTGCCCTTCACACCTACCTACCCCATGCCTTTATGGGAGCATCCAGTTAGTTTGGCCCCTCATCCCTGCCACAGCCATGAGTTTTCGTGACCCCAAAATTCTGGGACAGGTCATTGCTCCCAACTTGAGCAGTGATGAATATCTCACCATTCAGTTTTCCCCTGATACCTCGTCCCGCCAACGCCGATGGCGCAACTACGGCCTCTCGGCAGACTTTTTGGGCAATTACTTTGCCAACTTTTTTCTAGGTGCAGAGCTGGAGCAGAGCGGGTTTCAGCGGCCCGACCTGGTGAAAGCCGGAGTGAGCTACATTGCCAATGAGCTTCTGGAAAATGCCATGAAGTTCAACGATCCCACGGCCCAAAAACCCATCAGCATTTCATTGTTCCTGTACGAGGAGCAGATTATGTTTGATGTGATGAACCACAGCAACCTGGGCTTGGCCAAGACCTATGAAGCCTTTATCCAGTCCTTGCTGCAAGGGAACATTGATGACCTCTACATGGCGCAACTGGAACAGACGGCCTTGGGGGTAGGGGGATCGGGTATGGGTCTCCTGACCATGATCAAGGACTACTCAGCACAACTCGGCTGGACCCTGACCGCTATCCCTGAGAATCCCGATTTGATCCAAATTCATGTTATGGCTACCTTGGCCTTTGAAGGCCTGGGTTAAGGGGTTTGGGGTTACGGCTTGGGGTTGGGAGGGATTGTGATGACTCTGGGCGGTGACCTGTGCAATGGACGGACTAAAGTCCGTGACCTGTGCAATGGACGGACTAAAGTCCGTACTACTCCACAGTGAAATGCACCCAATTGACACTGGCTCTACTTTAAGGATGATGTACTTTAAGGATGATGTACCGTGGAGATTAAAAGCGAAGATTACCAAGCCCGCTACGAACCAACGGAAGGCCGTGTGGAAATTTTCGGGATTCTGCGCCTGAGTGGTTTGCCCGAATATCAGCCCATTATGGATCTGTTGCTCCAGGCCGTGGAAGCCCATAGCAAGCTAACGGTGGATCTCAGCAAGCTGGAGTTTCTCAACAGTTCCGGGATTAGTATGTTGTCGATGTTTGTGGTGCAGGTCCGGGGCAAGGGGACGATCGATCTCACCATTCAAGGCTCTAGCCAAATTTTCTGGCAAACCAAATCCCTCAAAAATCTTCAGCGGCTCATGCCCAGTTTAATCCTCCAGATTGATTAGGGGGGCTGTCCCAGGGTGGCGGGGGTGCGGGAATGAAGGGGTTGTGGCGGTGGGTTTGGGGCAGTGGGATGATTTGGGCGGTTGGGCTGGCGGGTTGTGGCGATCGGCCCCGTGTGTTGAATTTGCCCTTTAGTGACAGTCCCCTGAGTGTTAACAGCCCCTACACCGAAGCGGATCCCCAGGTCAGCGGTCGCTATTTGGTTTACAGTTCCGATCGCCAGGGCCGCACTGAAATTTATGCCTATGATTTGCTGGAACAGCGTCCGTTGCCCCTGCCCGGTTTAAGTGCCAGCCTCAATGGCTTTGGGGCGGAGACTTTGGTGCAACATCCCAGTCTGTCTGAAGATGGCCGCTATTTGGTGTTTGTGGGCTTTCGGGAGGGCCGATCGACGCTGTATTTATACGATCGCCAAGGCCAGCGCACCCGCCCCCTCACCCCTGCCCTCCAAGGTTTGATCCAGGATCCCGTCATTAGCGCCAATGGTCAGCGCGTGGCCTTTAGCCTTGCCGTTAATGGACAATGGGATATCGCAGTCTACGACCTCACTGGTCGCCCCCTCCCCCTCCCCACCAACCCCCGCTA
>JAYKJG010000316.1:0-9473 GCA_035286285.1 Prochlorothrix sp. | reverse complement strand
AATACAGGGGCAACCACGGGGGGATTGCCCCTACCAAAACGAATCGAGATTAGTCGGATTTGGTATAAAAATTCTTAACCCCTAGGCATTGGACAGAAAAGCGATCAAAAAAGGGTGGACCTAGCCCACCCTCCGGAAACTGTGATTCAAAATCCTTAATTCTGAACCGTAAACTAGCTAATAGCGATTTCCTTGGGGCGATAGGTCTCTTCCACGATCGACTTCACCTGTTGCCGCGTCAGCTTATCTTGACCCTGGATCATCACCTGCAACGTGGCATGGGCCAGCGCCAACGGCAACTTACAAAAATCCTGAACCGGGCCAGGGGTGAGCGCCTCCGTGTAGGCATCCGCAAGACCGAGATTATAGGCCGCATAGTCATGCATTTGCTCATGACTCCAGCCCTCAGGGTAAAAACTCACCCCCCGGTGCAGATCTTCCCCGTGGTTGCGCAGAATATTGACCGCCTGCAAGCCCCGGCCAAAGCCGATCGCCTCCATTCGATTGGTCTGGGTGCCGTCATACCAGGCCCACAGGTCCGACAGCATCAGGCCCACAGCCCCGGCCACACTAAAGGTGTAGCAGTCCAGATCCGCCTCGGTGCGAACCCGCCAATTGCGCTCAGCCCAGTAGGCCATGCGATCGGCCATCGCCGCCGTTGCATCCCAGATGCGCGGTGCGATCGAAGGCGGAGCCAGCAACGCCCAGTCCCCAATGCGCAAACTCACCTCCGGCAGATCACCATGCAATTGTGCCAGCCCCAAGGCAAAACCATCCGCCGAGAAACCCGCTTTCGCCGATTGC
Source organism: Prochlorothrix sp. (assembly GCA_035286285.1). Classification (GTDB taxonomy): domain Bacteria; phylum Cyanobacteriota; class Cyanobacteriia; order Prochlorotrichales; family Prochlorotrichaceae; genus Prochlorothrix. The sequence continues at coordinate 8,669 of JAYKJG010000316.1, read as the reverse complement.
AGATTAATACTAATTTGCCGTAGGATTGTGGCCTTTGTGGTAAGGTCTAAATCTGGATGATCCTCCACCTCATCAATGGCTCGCATACAGAGATACCCGGATGCCACAGCCTCTTGCAATTGTCCGGGCAACCGCTCGATCGGAATAAAAAAAGTCCTACTGGTTGCCTCTAGCATTTCTAGGGCACTTTGACGCAAGTTCATGCTTTTTGCTCCTCACTCACCACAAGATTTGTCCAACAGTCAGAATTAGCCCTCAGGGATCACCTAGGGAATTTTTCCTTGGCTGAACAAGTCTAACTTTGTGCAGGGATTTGTCCATACACGCTTGGATTCAGCACCAATCGGACTCAATCCCTGGCCCAGGGGAGCTATACCGACCCTAGGGAGCCGACATTGCTTCACCTGTCCCCCCCCTCGACCCCACACCAATAGCTTAGGGATAGGCTTGCGCCTAATCTAGGCTCGGATCAAGGGAGTTTTGGGATACTTTACCTTGGACTGGCAGACATCTTCAATACATTAAGGTTCTTACTGGTTTTTTAACTCAACCGAACGAGCGGACCCGCGATCGCCAGCCTGCTGGACCCTGCACAGGGAAGAACCCCAAACAATCAGCAGCGGCCTAGGGCAAAGGGTTGATCCGGCCCCACCGAGATCGCATCCCTCCAGGTAAAGCTCAGTCTAAGTCAGAAATTTGGGCTTGGACTGTTGCACAGGCCACAGATTAGTCGATCGCCCCAGAACCCAGGAGGCCGCCCCGCTGCAACCCCGCCTTAACCGTGGCCCCCGGCTCCCGGCTTTTGGCCCGACGGCTGCAACAGGCTGACCAGATGACCATCGGGGGTGCGCACCGCCGCAACCTTGCCAAAGGCGGGTTCCCGAATCCGACCCTCCAGGCTTCCGCCCAAGCTCTCCAACTGGGCCACCGCTGCCTCGACATCCGTGACATGAAAACTGAGGATGGGGGAGTCGCTGCCTTGGGCATTTTCAGCGGCATGGAACGCCAGGGTTGTCCCCCCAGCATCCAGCTCCGCCCAGCCGGGACTTGCCATTTTGACTGCCAGACCCAGCCCTTCTGAGTAGAACTTGGCAGCAGCCATCACATCTTTAACCATGAGCATGATGTGCTTAAATTCAGCGCTCATTGCAGCTTCCTTAAGTTTTGTTAAGTTCTCCCCTCTATTGTACGTCCTCGGCTTCGCTTTCCTCAGCTTCGATTTCCTCAAAGGAGAGACCGGGCGGCAGTTCTGTAAACACCCGATCGCCCACGGCCAACCCCTCTAGCACCTGGGTCAGATCGCCCACCGTAGACCCAACGGCGATCGCGCGGAACACTGGCTCCTGGCGATCGTTGGGCACCAAAACCCCCGACTCTCCCCCCTGGGACACGATCGCCACCGTCGGCACCGCCAGCGCATTGCGGGTTTGTTCGCCCACAAAGCTCACATCCACATTCATGCCCGACTTCAGCCGGTCTTGGCCGTTCAGCAGCGACACCCGCACCTGAAAAGACGTGACATTTTGCTCCTGAATTGCCTCCGGCGCAATGAGCCGCACCTGCCCCGCAAAGGCCTCCGCCGGAAAACCATCCGCCACCACCTCCACCAATTGCTCTGGATAAAGCTGCCCCACATCCACTTCGGAGACATTGGCCAACACCTCTAAGCCCTGGGCAATGGCCACGATCGAGGTGGAGGTTGCCGAAGCGGTGCTGGAAGCCGAGGTCGTGGGGGTCACAAAGGCACCGGGGTCGGCGTAGCGCTGGGTGACAATGCCCGCAAAGGGGGCACGAATGAGGGTGTCGGCTTTTTGGACGCGGAGGGTCATGATTTGGCCTTGGGCGGCGAGGACTTGGGCCTGGGCTTGGGCGATCGCCTCCGGGCGGGGACCGTTTTGAAGCTGGGCCAGTTGTTGTTGGCTAGCCACCAGATTGGCGCGGGTTTGGTTGAGTTGGGCCTGGGTTTGGCGTTGCTCGGTTTGGGCCGCATCCAGGTCGTCTTGGGCGATCGCCCCCGCCGCAAACAGGTCTTGGTTGCGCTGAAGGCGTTGCTGGGCTAGGGCGAGGCGCGATTCTGCCTCTGCAACTTGGGCCTGGGCCTGGACCACTTGGGCTTGGGCACGGTTAATGTCCTCCGATCGCGACCCATTTTCCAACTCCGCAAGGCGAGCCTGGGCCTGCTGAAGGTTGGCCTCGGCTTGGATCAACTGGGCATCAACATCGCGGCTATCCATCAGGGCCAACAGTTGCCCCGCCTGAACCCGATCGCCCTGCTCCACATCCAACGCGGCCAACAGTCCCGCCTGTTTGGGGCTAAGGTTAACGCTGCGCACCGGCACCACCGTTCCCCCCGCCGTTACTTTGAGGGTGAGGTCTACGGGCTGCACCTCAACGGTCAAATCCTCCAGCACAAAGTCCGGTGTGCGCTGTCGCCACAGCCACAGCCCCAAGCCCAAGCTCAGACCTCCCCCCAACAGCAGGACGATCGCGGTAACCGGTTTAAGAGAGCCAACAAAGGGAAAAGGCATTGCAGGGTAAAAAAGAAAAGAAAAGAAAAAGAAATGCGTCAACAGCCGTAGAATCCGGGTAGAACCCAGCCAGCAGCGGTTAGAAGTCGCCTAGAAGTTGCTAGAAGTTGCTAGAAGTTGCCGGAAGTCGTCTAGAAGTTGCCGGAAGTCGTCTAGAAGTTGCCTGGAAATTGCTAGAAGTTGCCAGAAATTGCCAGAAGTTGCTAGAATTTGCCTGGAAATTGCTAGAAGTTGCCAGAAATTGCCAGAAGTTGCCTACAAGTTAACCAAAAGTTGCCTAGGTGGGGCGAGACTGGGCCTTGCGGGTTTGGACATTGCGGCATAAGCGCCGGAAGCCCCCGATCGGGCCTTGGCTCAGCCACAGTTCCGGGGGAGTGCCCGGTTGGCCAACCGCCTGGGTCATGCGATCGAGCATCATGGCCAGCAACCCAAGACCCAGCCCCCCCACCACAGCCACATCCCCATCCAAGCCACCAATGCCTTGATAGACCATCTGCCCCAGCCCGTCCACCGCAATCAACGAGGCAATCACCACCATGGACAAGGCCAGCCCCAAGGCTTGGTGAACTCCGGCCAAAATCATTGGCAAAGCCAAGGGAAGGGTCACATCCCAGAGAATTTGCCGGGGCGTAGCACCAAAGGCGTGGGCCGCTTCCACCACCGCGACGGGGACTTGGCGCAGGGCGAGGGTGGTAGCACGGATCAGGGGCGGCAGGGCAAAGAGAACCGTCGCGACGACACCGGGCACCGGGCCTGTGCCCAACAGCAGAACCACCGGCACCAGATACACGAAGGGAGGCAGGGCTTGCAGCACAGCCAGCAGGGGCCGCATCAGGGCTTCCACCCGATCGTTCCGCGCCGCCCAAATCCCCAGGGGCAACCCCACCCCCCCACACAGCACCACCGCCGTCATCACCAGGGCTAGGGTAGTCATGGAGGCTTCCCAGGCTCCCATAGCGCCGATCGCCACCAAGCAGCCCCCACTAAACAGGGCCATGCGTCGTCCGGCCAGTTGCCATGCAATCAAGGCCACGATCGCCACCATAATCAGGGGCGGAACCGTTTGCAACAGGGTTTCGATGTGGCTGAGGAGGAGGTTAATGGGCCAGCGGAGAGCCTGGAACAGCCAGCGGAAGTGTTCCCCCAGCCAGTCTACACCGCCTTCAAGCCAGTCGCCGAGGGGTAGAAGCGGGTCTTCAAAGGGGTTGAGGAGGGAAACCCCGATCGGGCCATGGGGCGGGCGATCGGGCAACCCCACAGCGGCAAGAACTGGCCAGCACCCGCGATCGATCATCGACATCCTCCGGTCTACATCCATCACAGCCATAGCGATCCCTGCCCCGTTGCTCACTCAACCCCCTGCTCCCTATCCTGAAACAATTGCTGACATTCCGCTAGGGGTGCCCGTCGCCGCAGCAGTTCCACCAGGGCTTCATAGCGATCCCAGTTACGCTCCAGCAGTCCCTTGACCTGGAGCACGGCCCAGCGTTCCTTTTGGGCGCGATCGTGGGGCGTAGTCCCCGCCGCACTCAGCAGCAGTCGCACCTTGCGCCGATCGTCCCCGGCCCCCTCCACCGTGCCATAGACCCGTTGCTCCGCCACTCCTCCCGCCAGCCACACTTGGCAGTAGCGATCGATCGTGCTGCCCGTGACATAGCCCTCTTCCAGTTGCGCTTGCAGGTTACCATCCTCAAACCGAACCCCCCCCTGGGCTTGCTGCCCCTGCCGCAGTGCTTCCCAAGCCGAAAGGGCATAGCCCGTCACCGGCACCCCCAGCAGCATCGCCACCAGCAAATGACCGGCTTCATGGTAGAGAATGCGATCGCGGTGCTGGGGCGATCGTTGGGCAAACCAATCGACCACGAGGGTGGTGCCTTGGTTAGACCAGGCCAAGGAGTCCACCGTAATCAGGCCCAACAGCACAAAGGTAGTTAGGGCGGGCACCGTGGGGGAAATTTGGATCAGTGGCCCCAGAAGGCTGAGCAGGGTGATGCTAAAGATAGAAATGGCGAGTAAATTAAGGCCCGGAGTTGACATAGAAAAGGGTTTGATAAACGGCGATGAACCCCCAAAAATAGGGTCAAGCGGGGACTCCAGCACCATTGTAGTGGGTGGGATGGAGTAGGGTTGCAGCCCGTAGTGCGGACTTTAGTCCGTACAGGTCGGGAGGGGCTAGTATCCGTTGGCAGATCCCTGAAGCGGGCCGGAAGACCCGGCCCCTACCCAAAATATTCCCCCTCATGACGGTCCCTGAGCGCCGTCGAAGGGAGCATGGGTATCTTGATCTGGCCCTTGATCTGGCCCCTGATCTGGCCCCTGATCGCTTGTCGGAGGAACCTTGAAAGTAGCAAATTAAAGTAACAAATTAATGAGGGCCGATCGATCGGGCTAAAAACTTCTGCTAAGGTCAGGCCAAACCGCGATCGATCCCCGCCTCGCCATGATTCCCGTCCCCCCCGCTCCCCTCCTGAGCCTCTGTGCCTGGACCCTCCTGATCCTTGCCGCTTGGCACCTGATCACCTTTATCGGTCACCTCGCCCGCCAAGCCCACACCCTCCACCAAATCCCCTGTAGCCAGTGCCGTTTCTTCACCGGTAGCCCCTACCTCAAGTGCAGTGTTCAGCCCTCGATCGCCTGCTCCGAAGCAGCCATCCACTGCGGCGACTATCGCCCCCAGTCTTAGCCCCTTAACCCTCAGCACCCCTCGATCATGGGCAAATTTCTCAAAATCCTAGGCTGGCTCCTGCTGGGTCTGCTCCTGGGGATGGGCCTGTGGGCCTACCTGTCCTGGAAGCGTCTGACCGCCGTGCCCGACTGGTACCCCCGCAACGCCACCACGGTGACGGTCCAGAACGCCCCAGAGCTTTCCCCCTCCAGTCCAGCCCCTAGCTCCGGTTCGATCGAACCCGCCGCGATCGCCCGCAGCCCCGAAACCCTCCGCCAAGAAGCCGCCCAACTCCAGCAAAAAATCCTCAACACCCTCGGTCCCGGCGCTGCCCCCGCCGATTCTCCCACCCTGGAACTCTCCGCCGCCGAACTGGAAACCCTGCTACTCGATCAACTCCTGCGCAAACCCATCGGGGCGGACCTGCTGCAATCGGCCCAGGGCTTTGCCGCCACGATCGACAACGGCACCCTTAAAAGCGGCCTGGTCATCAATACCGATCGCATTCCCCGCCAGTTGCTCAGTCCTGGGGAACTGGAGAGCCTCGATCGGCTCCTCGCCACGGTGCCCGGTCTGCAAGGGCGAGATCTCTACATCGGCATCACGGGCCAGCCCCAGGTGGTCCAGGGCACCCTGCAAGGGCAAGACACGCTACAACTGCAAATTGGCGAAACCCAGTGGGATCTAGCCGAGTTGACCCAGCCCCTAGGCATTGATCCCGGAAAAGTGGATCAGGAACTGAACAAAGTACTGGGCAATTTACCGGTGGAGAGCTTGCGCCTAGAGGGCGATCGGCTCATCCTCCAAGCTGCCCCCCCAGCCCCCTAAGGGCTAGTCTAGGTTTTGATTCAGGGTCTCTTGATTGGACTTAACTCCACGGGGTTTAATAGAGACTGGTTCGCCCAAGGCTTCTAGGCTCCTAGGACCGAGGGATGGCATCTCTCGATCAAAACGAGATTCAGTTAGCACTACAGTAACGGAAGCGGCCTGTGGCTTTTAAGGTTGGTTTATTAGGACTCGGCACCGTTGGCACTGGAACGGTCAAAATTCTCCTCGATCCCGTCCAACGGAACCCCCTGCTCAAGGAATTAGAACTGTACCAGGTGGGGGTTCGCTCCCTGGACAAGCCCCGATCGGTCACCTTACCCGACGGATGCCTCACCACGGATCTGGTGTCCATCGTCACGGACCCAGCGGTGGACATTGTGGTGGAACTGCTGGGGGGCTTGGAACCGGCGCGGTCTTTAATTTTGGAGGCGATCGACCACGGCAAACACGTCGTCACCGCCAACAAAGCCGTGATTGCCCTCCATGGCGAAGAGATTTTTGAAGCAGCCCGCGAAGCGGGGGTGTACGTTCTGCTAGAGGCCGCCGTTGGTGGGGGCATCCCGGTGATTGAACCCCTCAAACAATCCCTCTGTGCCAACCGCATCAACAGCATCAGCGGCATCATCAACGGCACCACCAACTACATCCTCAGCCAGATGCAGACCGAGGGGTCCGACTTCCTAGAAATGCTGGAAGCGGCCCAACGGCTGGGCTATGCCGAGGCCGATCCCACGGCGGATGTGGATGGCTGGGATGCGGCGGATAAAATTGCGATTTTGGCCGCGTTGGCCTACGGCGGGCGGGTGCGACGGGCCGAGGTTTACAGCGAAGGGATTCGCCAGGTAACCGCCACGGATATTACCTATGCCGATCGCCTGGGCTTTGTCATTAAGTTGCTAGCCCTAGCCCGTCGCGCCACGCCCAGCGATCGCGATATTAGCCAACCCGATACGATCGACATTCGGGTTCACCCCACCCTCATCCCCAAATCCCATCCCCTCGCCAGCGTCAACGGGGTCAACAACGCCATCTTGGTGGAAGGGGATCCCGTCGGTCAGGTCATGTTCTACGGGCCTGGGGCTGGATCGGGTCCAACGGCCAGCGCCGTCATGTCCGACGTGCTGAATATTGCAGCCCTGCTCACCGTGGAGCGCGGCAACCCCACCCCCGCCGCCGATCACCAGCCCACCCTGGACCCCCTCCTGGCCTGCACCCACCACCACTACTGCACCATCGCCGCCATGGAGAACACCCAAAACCGCTTCTATGCGCGGCTCCAGGCCAATGATCAACCGGGGGTCATTGGTCAGTTGGGCACCTGTTTCGGTCACCATGGCGTAAGTTTGGAGTCGGTGGTGCAGTTGGAGAACCACGGCGATCGGGCCACGATCGTGGTCGTCACCCATGAAGTCCGGGAAGGAGACTTCTGGCAGGCGATCGGCGATATCACCGATCTGTCCTGCATCGATGAAGTCGCCACCGTCATGCGCGTTCTCTAGCCCGTTCTCATCACCATCCTTATGATCCGATCTGGTAGGGGCAATCCCCCCGTGGTTGCCCCGGTCCCCGTGGTTGCCCCAGTTTTGTCCCACCCGCCAATTGATCGGGTAGGGGCAATCCCCCCGTGGTTGCCCCGGTCCCCGTGGTTGCCCCGGTTTTGGGCCACCCGCCCGGTTGTGCATGTCGGTTGAACCGGGTTCAGGATTACCCCATTGATCAATGGTCCCGTTGTGCCACAACAGGGCGGGCACGGGGGCACCGCCCCTACCGGGGGAAATTGGTTATCAATGGTCCCGTTGTGCCACAACAGGGCGGGCACGGGGGCACCGCCCCTACCGGGGAGGCGGGAATTTTCTGCTAGAATTTGTGGGCTTATTGTTTGGCTGACTTGTTCGCTCAACCGGCAGAAGGACCGCACATCACCATGGGGCAATGGCTCGATCGCACCGATATCCTGCTCCTGGATATTGAAGGAACCACCACCCCCGTAGATTATGTCTTTGGGGTTCTCTTTCCCTTTGCCCGCGAACAGGCAAAAGCTTTTTTGCAAATCCAAGGCCAAACCCCCGAAGTTCAAGCCGATTTGGCCCTCTTGCGCCAGGAATACCAGGAAGATGTGGCCCAAGGGCTAACGGTGCCCCCCTGGCTCAGCGACAGCCCAGAGGGCGCAGTGCCCTATATTCAGGCTTTGATTCAAGCCGATCGCAAATCCACCGGCCTCAAGTCCCTCCAGGGCAAAATCTGGGACCAAGGCTATCGCGACGGCACCCTGCAATCCCAACTCTTTGCCGATGTGGCCCCCACCCTTCACGCTTGGGTCAACCAAGGCAAACAGATTTATATCTTCTCCTCCGGCAGTGTCCAAGCCCAAAAAGCCCTCTTTCGCCACACCGAAGCCGGGGATTTAACGCCGCTGATTCAGGGCTATTTTGATACCCGCACTGGCCCTAAACGGGAAGCCGACAGTTACCGGATCATTGCAGCGACGATCGGGGCGCAACCCGATCGCATTCTCTTTGTCTCAGATATCCCCGCCGAGTTAGCAGCAGCCCGATCGGCAGGAATGGCGGTTTGTCTCTCAGTGCGATCGGGCAACGCCCCCACCGATCCCGAAGACTACCCCGTCATCACCAGCTTTACCGAGATTT
>JAYKJG010000315.1:0-6931 GCA_035286285.1 Prochlorothrix sp. | reverse complement strand
GTCGGGGATTCCCGCCCTGCCGGACTAGGGCAACAGCTTAGCCTTGAGTTGAGCCTGGGCCGCTGCCAAGGCTTCCGGCAGCTTAGACTCATCGCGGCCCCCCGCCTGGGCTAGGTTAGGCCGACCGCCACCCCCACCCCCACAGAGCTTGGCAATATCACCGATGAATTTGCCCGCCTGAAGCCCCTGGGCGATGACTTGGCTCCCAAAAGCCGCAACCAGGCTCACTTTCCCCGCTTCCGGCACCGATCCCAGGACTACCGCCCCAGAATCGCCGATTTTCTGCTGAAGCCGCTCCCCTGCTGTTTGCAGCGCCTTAGCATCAACCCCCTCTAGGTTAGCGACCAAGAGTTGAAAGCCGCCGATCGTTTCCGCTTGGCTGAGCAAACTGTCGGATTTAGCAATGGCAAGCTCTGCCTGGAGGGTAGCCAGTTGTTTTTGGGCTGCTTTCAGTTCTTCTTGCAGCAGCATCACCCGATCGGGGATTTCCTCCGGCTTTGCCTTAAAGCGATCGCCCAACTCCTTCACCACCGCTTCCCGCACCTTGAGATAATCCAGCACCGCCGGACCCGCCACTGCCTCAATGCGGCGGATTCCCGCAGCAATCCCCGTTTCCGCCACAATCTTAAACGCCCCAATTTCCGCCGTATTGGCCACATGGGTACCGCCACACAACTCCATGGAAACGCCGGGAAAGTCCACAACCCGCACTTCTGCGCCGTATTTCTCCCCAAACATCGCCACTGCTCCCTTTTCCTTAGCCTGGGCAATGGGCATCGTCTCCACCACTGCCCCATGGGCCTCGGCAATCCAAGCATTGATCTGCTCTTCAATCTGGGTCAGTTCCGCCGGAGTAACTCCACGGGGACAGTTGAAGTCAAAGCGCAGCCGATCGAAGTCCACCAAGGAACCCGCCTGGGAAATGCTGGGATCGACGACAGCTTTCAAGGCTGCCTGCAACAGGTGAGTGGCGGAGTGGTTGGCCTGGGCGCGGCGACGACGGGCACGATCGAGGCGGGCCGTAATCGATTGGTGGACCTTCACCGTCCCCGTTTCCACCTGACCGAAGTGGACAAACATCCCCGATTCTTTTTGCACATCGTCAATGCGAATTTGGGCGCTCTCGGTTTGCAACCAGCCCCGATCGCCCACCTGACCCCCCGACTCCCCATAAAAGGGGGTTTTATCCAGCACCACCTGCACCGTATCACCGGATTGGGCCAGTTCCACCGGCTTTCCATCCACCAACAGCGCCACAACCGTCGCTGCACTCTCCAAGGCGGTATAGCCCAAAAACTCCGTGGGGTGAACCTGTTCCGCAAGCTGATCCAAGGAGCCTTGGACCGTGAGATCGATCGTCTCATGGGCCGCTCGACCCCGCTCCTTCTGCTGCTCCATTTCCGCCTCAAAAGCGGCCACATCCACCGTTAAGCCCACTTCCTCAGCAATTTCCTGGGTCAGTTCCAAGGGGAAACCGTAGGTATCGTAGAGGGTAAAGGCATCAACCCCCGCAATCACCGTTGTCTCCGCCGATTTTGCCTTAGCAATTAAATCAGCCAACAATTTCTCGCCCCGTTCCAGGGTTTCCAGGAACCGCACTTCCTCCCGCGCCAGTTCCCCCTTAATCGCATCCTCACGCTCCCGCAGATTAGGATAGTTCGCCTCCATCAGGGCGATCGCCGCCTCAGCCACCTCCACCGTAAACGCCCGATCGAGGCCAATCAGCCGCCCATGGCGTACCACCCGCCGAATTAACCGCCGCAACACATAGCCCCGCCCCAAATTCGACGCAGTAACACCATCCGCAATCAAATGCACCACCGCCCGCAGGTGATCGCCGATCACCTTCAGGGACACCTTAGTTTTGTCATCCGCTTGGGCGTAGTCCAGTTCCGCCAGCGTTGCCGCCGCCTCAATAATCGGGAAAATCAGGTCAGTTTCATAATTGTTGGGCTTACCCTGGAGAATCTGGGCCATCCGCTCCAAACCCAGCCCCGTATCAATATTTTGGGCCGCCAGGGGCGTTAGGTTGCCCTCCGCATCCCGGTTATATTGCATGAAGACAAGGTTATAGAACTCAATGAAGCGAGTATCGTCTTCCAGATCGATCGCACTGTCCCCTAACTCCGGGTGAAAATCGTAGTAAATCTCCGAACAGGGGCCACAGGGGCCAGTGGGACCAGAGGCCCAGAAGTTATCGGCTTCATCCATGCGCATAATGCGGTGGGCTGGAATCCCCACCTGATCCCGCCAGAGGGCAAAGGCTTCGTCATCCTCCCGAAAAACACTGACCACCAGGCGATCGGCGGGCAACTGAAACACCTCCGTAGACAGTTCCCAAGCCCACGCGATCGCCTCTTTTTTGAAATAGTCCCCAAAGCTAAAATTGCCCAGCATCTCAAAAAACGTATGGTGGCGCTGGGTTCGGCCCACATTTTCAATATCATTGGTGCGAATGCACTTTTGGGAAGTGGTGGCGCGGGGCTGGGGGGCAGGACGCTGGCCCAAGAAAATGGGCTTAAAGGGGAGCATTCCGGCGATCGTCAGCAGCACCGTGGGATCCTCCGGCACCAGGGAGGCGCTGGGCAGAATAGCATGGCCTTTGTCTGCGTAGAAGTTTAGGAAGGTTTGCCGAATGCGATCGCCGGAAAGACTCAACATGGGACTATAACGTTAAGGGTAGGATGGGATAGGGGCCGGGTAGCGGGCCAACTCTAAACAAGCCGCGAACAGGGTTCAGAGCGCCAATAAGCTCCGTAGGGTGAGCGCTTGCCCACCCCACTACAACCTTGCATTGTAATCTACCCCGGATCGGAAAAATTAACGTCCATGATCGGGGCAGGGGGGAGCAGAAATCGAGCGATCGAGCCAGCCCGTGGCTTGCTGGAGCCGGATTAGCGCCTCTTCGGGGTTTTCCTTGAGCAGAAAAACAAGGGCAAGGGCTGCTTGTTCGCGCGATCGTACCGTGCGGTTACTTTTGAGCCGGTGCCAATCCGCTTCCGTGAGCGTCAGCCGCTCAGCCAAAGCCTGGGCCAACTCCAGGGTGCTAAAATCCGCAAGTTTCTTTTGGATAGGGCTTTGCAAACCCTGGGCCTGAAATTGCTTCATTGTTTCCATTTATTCATCGTTTCCATAGACAAGAGCGGTGATTAGGGTGCTCCCCACGGCAGACCCACCGGCGATCGGTCTTGGCCAAGCTATGCTGAGCATGGCCCTCTAGACCGCTACACCTCCCTCAAGGGGGGAATTCCAGTGCTAGAGAACCGGGGGGATCGGGGACTGGACTGATGCCGAACCGATGCTAGACGAAGGTAGGATGATCCCCTACCCAGCGCCTCTTGCGATCGAATTCTCCATAGGGCTGAGACAGTCCCCGGATCATCAAGGGTTATGATCAAGGAGAGCACTCTTTGACCCCTTTGATTTGAAGATTTTCATCTGAAGATAGCTGTCAAACCCCCTGTCAAACCTATGACTACCCTCAGCCTAGACCAGCTTCTCGATCGGATCTATCAAGAACTGCTACCCAATCTTCAGATTGAAAGTGTAGATCACCATGAGCCGATCGTTGTTCACCACTGTCCCGTCCCCTGGGAGCATTTGGGATCCGGCAACTATGCCGCCGTCTTTTATCATCCCAACGATGCCGATCGCGTCATCAAAATCTATGCACCCGGTCGTCCCGGTTGGGAAGAGGAAGTGGAAGTCTATCAGCGCATTGGCGAACATCCGGCCTTTTCCCAGTGCTACCACGCTGGCCCAAACTTTTTGGTCCTCAAGCGGCTCCATGGTACCACCCTCTACGACTGCCTCAGCAAAGGATTGCGGATTCGCCCCCAAGTGATCCGTGACATCGACGCAGCGCTCACTTATGCTCGCGATCGGGGCATGACCCCCCACGATGTCCATGGCCGCAATGTCATGATGACCCCAGAGGGGCGGGGCTTAGTGGTGGATATTTCCGACTTCCTCCATGATGAAGCCGATACCGCCTGGGATGACCTCAAAGTCGCCTACCGCTGGATTTATCGCCCCATTTTTTACTGGAGCGGCCTGCGGGTACCCCTGAGCTTTTTAGATTGGGTGCGGGCTTTCTACCGCAAGCTCCGCCGCTGGCGCGATCGGGCCTAAAAAATCCCAAACACTACCCCACTTTGGCAAAAGCTCTAGAGAAGTCGTGCCCCTGGTTGACTGACAAAAAATTCTGCCGGGGGCGCGGTTTTTGCGCCCCTACAAGACAGGGGGAATCGTAGGGGTCAGGTTTCCTGCCCCACCTTCTGCGCCTAGGTTTGACCCCCCTTTTGTCAGTCAATCAGATCATGCCCCCCTGTCTCCATGGCTCCCCGCCCTAAGCAAAACCGGGCCAACCACTGGGAGATTGCCCCGATCGAATCAGTTGCATTTCACTTTGGCGTAACCCAGACCCTGACCGGGCCAAAAAAGCTCGTAGTGCGGACTTTAGTCCGCTTACTATTGCCCTGACTTCCGATGTGTTTGTGGAGCAACGATCGCGCATTACCAACTGTGGTTGCAACGATATTGGCAAACGATATTGGCAAACGATATTGGCAGCAGCATTCCCCCCCACAGCCCCTTTGGGCAATCCCTAGGGGATCCCATGGAATACTAGATCTAAAAACTGTTGAATTTCGGCGCTATAGCGAGCTGCCAAGCCCCCACCAGCCAAACCAAACTGATGCCCTTGCCAGGAAATCCCTCGACTGATTTGGGGCATTCCTAGCCCCGTAAAGATTAGACTGCCGTAGAAAACCACCACGATCGCCGCCATACCCACGGAGACCACCGTCGGCACTAGAATCGCCCGAAAGAGCAAGAAACCGCAGTAGCCCCAAATCAGGCCACTAGCTCCCAAATGGGTTCCTTTTTCCCCAAACAACCACACCCCCAGCCCCCCCACCAACCAGGCCATCAACGTCACACCATAGAAATACTGGTTGACCTGAAGAATCACCAAGGTTCCCACAATCAGCAGGGGAACTGTATTGTAGCGCAGGTGTCGCCAGTCCCCATGGAGCAGCGGCGCAAAAACAATCCCCCGCAAGCCTTGGAGCCTACGAGGGTAAACCCCGTATTCCTTGAGGGAACCGGCCAAAATCCCAAAGTTAAGCAGGGATAACACCCATAGAACCAGAATAAAGCCCAATAAAACAGGAAAGGGGTCTCCGATCGTAGCCTGGGAGAGACGGAGAAGTTCTAGAAGGCTGTCACTGTTTGCGGGGGCTGGGGGTGTCATGGGAACTCAACATACTCTTGCTCCCCTCTCCCCGCTTGGGAGAGGGGCTGGGGGTGAGGGATCTTCAGATCCCCAAAGGGGATCACTATATTACAGTTACTTGGAGCGAGTTATAGCGCTTTTTGAGCATCTTTAATGAGGTTATGGGCTACGGTTTGCAGACCAGTATGCTCAAAGTAGTTGGTGCTCATGTCGATAAAAGCGGCGAGATAGTCCAGTTTACTATCACTCAGTTCAATGAAGTTTTGGAGGCTAGAGGTAATGCGCTGGCGACTGAGGCCGCGATCGGTAATTAAGTTACCCATCCAGCCCTTCATGGCATCCACACTCTGGGTAATAAAGCCCAACTGACCCTCTAAGCCATTACCGGGAATCACCTTACCGATCACCTTAAACGCCCCATTATTCTTAAGGTGGCTGGTGTCAACACTGGAGACCTTATCGGTGATCATATCCAAGAAATCTGGCCCCAGGGGAATTAGACCGTCAAAACAAACTAATCCCGCCGCCCGAATCAAGGACGGCCCCTTGTACTCTTCCTGGAGAGCACGGACAAAATGACCAATACTATCTTCCGCTAGCCCATTCAGTTTGCAATAGGCCACCACTTCCACCGCAACCTTGAGGGCCAGATCAACGGCCTGCACCGTGTCGGCCTTGGGCGTAATGCGATCGATCAGTCCCCCAAACAGAGGAATTTTACCCCCCACTTTATCCGCCAGGGCCGCAGCGCCCAAGGCCGTGTCTGCATTATCGATGCTTTGGTAGAGCCACACAGCGGTTTGATAGCCCCGCGACTCATCGGCATACAATTCCAGAGCCTTGGCGCTAATCAGTTGAGCGGTGGTACCAGAGGTGCCGGTGACGGTCTCGATCGTCTTCATCCACCCCGTCACGTTCTCCCACTCCCCAGGCACCACGAAGTCAAGCGCTTCAAGGGCCATGGTGGTGATATTGCGTTCGGGCAGATTATTAATCAGTTCGTTGATAGGTTCAGCCATAGGGTGGAGTTGTGTGTTTGTAGAGTGTTTTTGAAGTTTTATCAGGCAATGCCTGGAAATACGGTCTGTTTTAGTGCCTAGGATAGCTGTTGCTGCCTCTGTCTTGCACCGTCAGCCACGGCAACGGGCACTCCTTCAGCCCTGGCAACAGGCACCACAGCGCTACCCCAAACTTTCCCCTAGGGTAGACTCAAAACCTCGAAAGTTTGGAAACTCTTCACAAAACATAAGTTCAGCAGGGGGCGACCTGGGGGACACAACGGGTGCGGGGGTTGTATCCTGGCCAATAGGTTCATGCTAATCAACCTCCTCGATCGCGTCTTAGGCTATACTCGCGACCGATCGCACCCACCCCACCCTGAACGATCCTCAAAGTTATCCCTATGATACAAGCCTTCTCAAATTGGATTGGGCCGCTTTTAGGGCGGAAATCCTTGCCTATTGCTGCCCATGTCGAAATTTACACCTGGCAGACCTGTCCCTACTGCATCCGCGCCAAAATGCTCTTAACCTGGAAAGGAGTGAACTTTACAGAGTACAAAATTGATGGAGACGGGGCAGCACGGGTCAAAATGGCCGATCGGGCAGGGGGCAAGCGCACCGTCCCCCAGATTTTCATTAACCAAGCCCCCATCGGCGGCTGTGACGATCTCTATGCCCTAGATGCTGCGGGCCA
>JAYKJG010000314.1:0-5210 GCA_035286285.1 Prochlorothrix sp. | reverse complement strand
AGGAGGTGCGGCAGTGGCAGGCGATTACCTATCAACGCTGGGGACGGCAGTTAATCCAGGAGAAACAGTACGATAAGGCGCGAGTTTACCTGAAAAAGGCGCTTAAGGCTGATCCCCACAATAAATCACTCTGGCTAGAGGTGGAAAAGGAGTTCCAAAAGCTGGAAGTGATGTATTAGGGGGCGATGGGGGTGTGGGGGATGGTGACTTAGGGGCTAAACTGGACGGTCACCGATCGATCGCCCCCTGGGAAACCAAAATAGCGGACCTCGGCTTGAGTATTGGCTGTAGCTGGGATAAAGCGCCCAAAACTGCCCAAACTAATCCAATCCCCCGCTTTAAGCTGTTGCCCTTGGCTCTGGAGATGGTCCCGCAGAACTAGCACCGATCGCAGTGGGTGCCCTAAAATTGCAGTACCGGGTGCTTCAACGAGAATCTGGCCGGTTTCAGCCATAGACTTAGGGTTATTAGCATTGTTAACGCTACTGGTGCCGATTTCACTCCCTACATCATTCTGGTTACTTGCGTCACTTCCGTCACCGACTTGGCCCAGTTCATCGACTTGGCCCACAGGCCGACTCACCACCTCAATCCGCATCTGCTCCAAAGCCGTCGCCACCTCTTCCGCCCGCTCTACGGTCGTCCCTCGCCCCAGTACGCCCCACCGCGCCCCGCCATTCACCGCTGCCAACAATGGCCCTGTCATCGCTACGGATTCCCCCACCGTTAGGTCTGCCACCTCCAAAAAGGGCACCACTAGTTCTAGGTTTTCTGCAACTTCTAGGGGCGTTTGCGCTTGATTAATGGCAGAATCTGCCACCTGTACCAGGAGATCGGCCTCATAAATCAGTCTTGCCCCAGATTGGACCGACAGGGTGACCCGATCGGGTAACAGTTGGGCACTGAATAAACGCCCGACAACGGGCTGATCTAGTCCTAGCAACTGCTGGACGGGGGCGCTGGTGGCTGCGACCTTGTAGCCGATCGGGGATCCCAAGAGGGGCGTGAGGGCGGCGATGGTTTGGGCTTGCTGGCAGTAGGCAGCGGTGAGGTTGGAGAGGGCGGCGATCGTCGCTGCGGTGGGAACAAAGGCTTCCCCGGTGCTGTAGTTGTGGGCGAAGGATGTGGCAAAGGTTTGGGCCAAGTCTGGGTCGAGGGCGGTGGGGCAGGGGGAGGGGCGATCGCCTGGGGAGTCAAGGGTTAGGGCTTCGCGGGCAGAGGCTGGGGCAGTGGGGGGAAAGGTGAGACGGGGCCGATCGGGGGCGGGGGGCAAGGGCGAGGCAGGATCGATCGCGGCCTCTAGGTCCAGCAGGGACTGACAGGCGGGCGAGGTGCAGGTCTGGGCCACGGTGGGCCGGGGTTGGAGGGCGAGGGGCGCAAGGGTGAGGGCGAGGGCGATCGATCGGGCTAAGGTTAGGGCGATCGGGCTATGGATCCGGACTTGAGTTATGGTTTCGCTTCGGCTGATCAAGCGACTTAGCAAACTCTGTGCTGTGAGGAAAGCCGTGCTAGACAAACCGGATCGGGGGGTGGGGCGGGAAGGGGTAGGCATGGGGAGGAGGGGCCAACGGGGCAAAGGGGAACGGGGGACCCGGAGTCATTTTGGGGCGGGAGGGGACTGAAGGCTCAATTGTCGCTAGGATAGCAAAGGGAGAGTCAGGCGCAACCGGCTATGGCTCCCTGTCTGCCCAGTCTCGATCGCAAATCCCTGTTCGTCCGCAGCGGTAGCAGTGATGCGGTCTCGGTGAGGTTGGGTCTTCTGGTCTGTATTTGCCCCATGGGAGGATGTTGTGAGCGAGCACAGTGGCGATCAATCACGCGATCGAGGCAGCAGTCAAGACCGCAGTCAAAACCGTGAACCGGGCACCCCAGCGGGTGCTGTTCCGGCTCAGCCTGACCCCACCTCTCCTGACCCCATCTCCCCTGAAGAGGTCGCAGAGGAAAACTGGCTAGAGCACAGTATGCAGGTGGAAATTGCCGCTCCGGTGGAAACGGTGTGGGAAGCCTGGGCAAATTTGGAAAATATGCCCCAGTGGATGTACTGGATCCACAGCGTCAGCATCCTAGAAGACGATCCCGAACTATCGCGCTGGACCCTGAAAAGTGGCCCCTGGGAGTTTAGTTGGCTGGCCCGGACCCTAAAGGTCGTTCCCAATCAGATTATTCAGTGGAAATCGGTGGATGGCTTGCCCAATCGCGGTGCAATTCGCTTCTACGATCGCAAGGACAGCAGTGTGGTCAAAATGACGATCGCCTATGGCATTCCGGGGCCGATCGGGAAATTGATGGATAATCTGTTTTTGGGCCGTATTGTCGAGAGTACCATTCAGGGCGACCTAGAGCGCTTCCGCACGTTTGTTTTGGCTCAACAGTCGTCCTCCTAAACCCCCTTACTACATCTGCTATGGACTATCCCACCGCCTATCGGTTTTTGACCCAACAGGGACAGGCAAATTCCCAGGATCCCGAAGCGCTTCTGGTGCGACTGAAACAGGGCAAGCCTCCCGTGCCGGGACAGGTCACAACCTGCTTGCTGGCTTTGAAGGTCGTCTATGAAGGGTTGCGGGGTGCCCCAAATTTGGAACGGGATTTGGTTAATGCGCTCTATGTACTAGCCCAAGATAGCCGCCACTGGTTTGAGGAGGGGCAGCGTAGCGGTGTACCGTGGCCTCCACTGTTGGCGGAAGACCTTCAACGAATTTCTGAAGCGGTTCGGGCTATTTTTGCCGATTCTTGGCTTACGGCCCGCCCCTAAGCCGCAACCTAAGCTAGCTCTCTCTAGCCTCAAATTTTGACCAGAAACCGATGAAGAACGAGCTAGGCGCTGAAGTCTTGGACAACTCGCCTAAGTCCCGTCCATTCCGGGATTCAGTCTGAAACCTCTGTACCGGACAAAACTTTTTTCATTTCAGACTCCTTGTGCCATATAAACCCTCGCATGGGCACTTCACCAAATTCACTATCACTCGATCCAAGCCAGAGGGTGAGCAGTGCCCACCCTACAGGCAAGGTCAAAGGCTCAAGGGAACCTGGGATTGTTAGTCAGCGATAACGGGAGCTTCCGCGACTTCCACCGAGTCAAAAAAGGCACTGGGAGCCGTAGCGGGTTTATCCGCCTCTAGGGTGGGCACCGCCGATCGCAGCAGCGCCGTCATCTTACCCGCCGTTGCATCATAAATTTGCGTCACCACCTTGGGATAGAATCCCATGCCGATAATGGGTACCAAGAGGCAGGCAATGATGTAAATTTCACGCGGCTCTGCATCGACAAGGTTTTGGGTTTCCACCAATTCCTTATTTTCAGGACCGTAGAAAATCTCCCGCAACATCGATAGGAGGTAAATTGGGGTGAGAATGACCCCGATCGCCGCCAAAATCACTGCAACAAGCCGGAACAGGAACCCATAGGCATCACTGGTAGCAAGACCAATAAACACCATCAGTTCCGCCACAAAGCCGCTCATTCCCGGCAAAGCCAGGGAAGCCATGGAGCAAGTGACCCACATTGCAAACAGTTTCTTCATCCGCTTGCCGACACCACCCATCTCATCCAGCATGAGGGTATGGGTGCGATCGTAGGTGGCCCCTACCAAGAAGAAAAGGCTGGCTCCAATAAGACCGTGGGAGATCATTTGCAGCATTGCCCCGGCAAGGCCAATGTTGGTAAAGGAGCCAATCCCAATCAGGACAAAGCCCATGTGGGAAATGGAGGAATAGGCGATTTTTCGCTTGAGGTTCCGCTGGGCAAAGGAAGTCAGCGCCGCATAGACAATATTGACGATGCCCAAAATCACCAAAATGGGTGCAAACTGGGCATGGGCTTCGGGGAGAAACCCAGCATTCATCCGAATCAGGGCATAGCCGCCCATTTTCAGCAGAATTCCCGCCAGCAGCATATGGACCGGGGCTGTGGCCTCACCGTGGGCATCGGGAAGCCAGGTGTGGAGCGGCACGATCGGCAGCTTGACTCCATAGGCGACCAAAAAGCCTGCATAGACCAGTAACTGGAAGCCGAGGGCATAGTCTTTGTTGGCAAGGGCACGGAAGTCAAAAGTAACCGTGTCTCCATAGAAGGCCATGGCGAAGGCTCCCACTAAAATAAAGAGGGAACTACCGGCGGTATAGAGAATAAACTTGGTTGCTGCGTATTGCCGCTTTTTTCCGCCCCAAATGGACAGCAACAGGTAAACCGGAATTAACTCCAGTTCCCAGGTCAGGAAAAAGAGCAGCATATCCTGAACCGCAAACACCGCGATCTGTCCCCCATACATCGCTAGGATGAGGAAATAGAAGAGACGGGGCTTGAGGGTGACAGGCCAAGCGGCCAGGACTGCTAAGGTTGTAATAAAGCCAGTTAGCAGAATTAGCGGCATGGCAAGGCCATCGGCTCCCACGGACCAGTTCAGGTCAATTTGGGGAACCCAGGGGTAGCTTTCCACCAGTTGCAGGTCTGGGTTGCTGAAGTCGTACTGGGTGTAGAAAGCGTAAATCAGAATGATGAAGTCAATTAGCCCTACGGTAAGGGCATACCACTTAATCGTAGTGCCGTCGCCTTTATCCGGAATGAAGGGAATGAGGAGGGCAGCGGCGATGGGGAAGAGGATTGTTGTGGTTAACCAGGGAAAATGTGCTAGATCCATGGACAGATCATTGAGCGTGGGCAATATGCGTGAGCAACACTATAAAGATCTCCGGATCTATTGGGTATAGCTTGGACCCAGGGGGACGATCGAGGGTGCGATCGATCTGGGTGAAAGATTGAATAGCGTTTGGAGATCCCAGCGTCCGTCAAGACTGTTCCCAATTTTGGCCCACTAGGGCTGAGATTAGGGCAATGTCGTTACAACAGCCAGAGATTTGTTAACAAATTCTAGATTTTTCGTAACGATATTGCAGAGTCTTAAACGAATCTGGAGAAGTTGGGGATCGGTACCACTTGGTTAAGGTGCAAGTCGAGTCAAGCATTGCTGCCCAAGCTACGATCGCGTCTGCCCAGCGGGATCCACAAACTCCCCTCAGTAGTGTGTCAGAGGTTTTCACGATCGCCCCGAAACTTCAAAGATCTTCAAGGATCTCAATTAAAGGGGTACGGAGTCAGCCTACCAAGTCCGGGGAGTAAAGCCCTCGGTGTTGCTGATTTTGACGCTTTCGCCGGATTGTTGGATGAGGAATAGCCCTTGGTTGATGGCATAGCGATCGACATCGCCATC
>JAYKJG010000313.1:0-4187 GCA_035286285.1 Prochlorothrix sp. | reverse complement strand
AAAAATATCTCAAAGAATAACATGAAATGGTATCGGTTCCCCCCAGTCCCAAGATTTATCACATTACCCATATTGACAACTTGCCAAACATTGCAACAAGCATAGGTCTAGTTTCAGATGCACACCGCATTGCCACTAGACTGTCCTGTTCTTTAGTGGGGATGTCTACCATTAAACAGCGCCGACTCAACGAGATAGAAGTTTCATGCCATTCAGGAACAAAAGTTGGGCAGTATGTGCCGTTCTATTTTTGTCCACGTTCCATCATGCTCTACATTCTCCACATGGGAAATCATCCAGAAGTAAGCTACAAAGGTGGCCAGCAACCGATGATCCACCTCCAAGCCGACTTCAATACAGTAATCAACTGGGCAAATGCAAACACAGTACGTTGGGCTTTTAGTAATGGTAATGCAGGTGCTTACTTAACTACCTTTTATAGCCATCCCTCCAAACTCAGCGAGATTGACTGGGTTGCCATTGCATCTACAGATTTCCGTGATGCTAAGGTCAAAGAAGGTAAACAAGCAGAATTTTTAATGTTTGATATCTTTCCGTGGACACTGATCGAGAAAATTGGTACGATCAATAGTACTATGGCAGCAAAAGTTCAGATAGCTTTGGCAAATGTCCGGCATCAACCTGTTATAGCCATAGAGCCAAGCTGGTATTTTTGAGCGGAGACCCCGACCTATGATTGAGATAACTCAAGGTGACATTCTCAGAGCCGATGCTGAAGCATTAGTTAACACCGTGAACTGTGTTGGCATCATGGGGCGCGGTATCGCATTACAATTTCGGAAAGCCTTTCCAGCAAACTTCAAAGCCTACGAAGCTGCTTGCAAGGCTCATCAGGTGCGACCTGGTAAAATGTTTATCCATGACCTTAATCACTTGTATAACCCCCGCTTCATCATCAACTTTCCCACCAAGCGTCATTGGAAAAGTAATAGCCGCATTGAAGACATTAAATCGGGGCTTACAGACTTGATCAGCATTATACAGCAGCATCAGATTCGTTCAGTTGCAATTCCTCCATTAGGTTGTGGATTGGGTGGCTTGAACTGGGAAGAAGTGCGACCATTAATGATCGAAACTTTCCAGTCTGTACCAGAGGTAGATGTCCTTTTGTTTGAGCCTATCGGAGCGCCCCAAGCTGCTGCGATGGTCAAAGAGAACAAAGTACCCAATATGACTGTTGGACGAGCAGCATTGCTAGGACTAATGCGGCACTACTTAGCAGCCGTTATGGATCCGACGGTAACTCTCCTGGAAGTGCATAAATTAATGTACTTTATGCAAGAAGCGGGTGAACCCCTGCGCCTGAATTATCAAAAGGCTCCCTATGGACCTTACGCTGAAAACTTACGTCATGTCCTCAGTCACATTGAAGGACATTTTATCAGTGGCTATGGTGATGCTGAAGATCGACCAGACAAACCATTAGAGTTGCAGCCCTACGCTGCTGAGCAAGCCGAGATGTTTCTATCAGAGCATGAAACAACCCAGCAAAGGTTTGCCCGTGTCGCAGATCTAATTAAAGGATTTGAAACAACTTTTGGCATGGAGTTGCTCTCTACTGTGCATTGGGTTGCTACTCGCGAACAAGCTACAACACCAGAAGAAGCTGTTGCCAAGATCTATAACTGGAATGCACGCAAACGTATGTTTGAACCTCGTCATATCCACTTAGCATGGGCAAGACTCTATGAAGCAGGCTGGTTCGCTTAGGGTGCATTAATGCAATGTAACGCACCGGATCCAAGGTTCAAAACCCGTACATTACGCTGACACTAACACACCGGGTGCATTTCACTTTGGAACAATCAACCTGAGGTAGGGGTCGTGCCCCCGTGCCGACCCTCTTGGTGGCCCACAACCGGAGCAACCACGGGGGGATTGCCCCTACCCCAATCGGTGAACCCGCCGAAGTGAAATGGACCCGATTAACAGGTCTATCTTGCCTGGACGATCGTCTTTTTTGATGCCCTTAAAGTAGTACATTTTAACTAATAAACCTCACCAAAATGAAGGGCCGATCGCATCCAGGATCGCCCCCAGACCCCCGATCGGCCCCGCCCCCGATCGGGCTATATTCCCTTTGCTTTCCCCTTACCGCCAGACTTCACCGGAGTGCCAGACTTCCCGGCCTTGCTGGACTTTGGGGTCTCCTTGGGGCGGGGGGGCGGCGGCAGAGGCCGATCGCCCATCAGGTTTTTTTGGCGGCGACGATCGCGCCAGTCCGCCGCAGTCAGATAAGCAATGCCCCCCGTCAGCACAACCATCAGACCGAGGGCAAGAGTCGCTAAAAGCGTTGCAACTGAAAATTCCATAGCGTCGTGGCTCGCTTCCAACTCAACAGAAAATACCCATTAAAAAAGCGCTCACATCGCAGCGCCCATCCAAACCAAATCTTTGAGCGCCGTCCACAGCGGCGACGCTCCCCCAAGGCAGGACTGCCCTAGTGACTTCCACGGAAACAGAAGCCTAGACCAGCCCTCCAGCCTAGGGGGATTTAGAACCCAATGCTGTTGTCGCCGTTCCGTGCCCAAACCACAAGGGCAATGGAAAAAGTAAACACAGCCAGTAATCCAGCCCAACCGAGTGCCAAAATATCCATAACCCAGACGTTTTGTTATCGTACAATTTACCACCTCACATCATACCCCAAGCGGTCCCTCTAGAGCGGAGTAACGCTATGGCGAGGGGCGGGGTGGATGGACTGCCGATTTGACCCCCTTGGATGCAACAACCCATGATCGAGCAACCCACCGATATTTTGATTCTGTCCAATGGGCCGGGGGAAATTGCCACCTGGGTGCGGCCCGTGGTGCGGGAGTTGCGGCGGCGCTGGGGGAACGATCGCCAACAACTGCGCCTGTCCTTAGTGCTGTCCCCCTGTAGCAATGCCTCCGGGCAAGAAGTGGCGATCGCCCAGCGCTACCCCGAACTAGACCGCATCCAGGGCGCAGACCAATTTTTCCCGTTTTTGCTGGGGGGGAAGACGGCGGAGGGGTGGGACTGGCGCAAGCGGGGCGTGGTGCTGTTTTTGGGGGGAGATCAGGTTTTTCCGGTGGTGATTGGCAAGCGGCTGGGCTACAAGATTGTGATTTATGGGGAGTGGATGGCCAACTGGCCCCGCTGGGTCGATCGCTTTGGGGTCATGTCTGCGGCGCTCCGAGACCAAGCCCCAGCGCAATATCGCCAGAAGTACCGGGTGGTGGGGGATTTAATGCTAGAAACTGGCCTATCAGACCGTTCAGAACCTACCCCAACGGCAACCCACCCCCCCGATCGCCCCTGGCGCATTGGCCTCCTCCCCGGTTCCAAGTCCTTTAAGTTAGGCGTGGGCGTGCCCTTGCTCCTAGGCGTGGCCGATCGGCTCCGCAGCACCCTCCCCACCCTCCAGTTTTTCATCCCCGTTGCCCCCACCCTCACGATCGCCGCCCTCGCCCGCTTCGCCCAGCCAGAACACAACCCCTACGCCGCCAAGCTTCCCGGCCCCCCCACCACCCTGTTGCAACCCCAAACCGGCCTACCCTACCTCCAAACCCAGCAGGGCACGATCGTCGAGCTAGATCCGACCTTTCCCGCCTACGATCGCCTGGGCCAGTGTGACCTGTGCATCACCACGATCGGAGCCAACACCGCCGAACTGGGGGCCATGGGAGTGCCCATGGTTGTGGTGATCCCCACCAACTACCCGGAGATTATGAAAGCCTGGGATGGAATTCCGGGGCTAATCGCCAATTTACCGGGTCTTGGGACGGCTTTTGTTCGGTTATATAATCGCTGGATGACAAAGCGGCTGGGGTTGCTGGCATGGCCCAACCTTTGGGCGGGGGAGATGATTGTGCCGGAGTTATTGGGACACCTGACGGCGGAGCAGGTGGCGGCAACGGCCTTGGGCTATTTGCAAGAACCGGAGCGGCTGGGGGCCATGGCCGATCGGCTGCGGCAGGTGCGGGGCGAACCCGGTGCGGCCCAAAAATTGGTCGATTTAATCGCCGAAGTCCTCACCCCACCGGTTCCATAACTTGTAAATCATCAACCTTCGGCCCTAGGACTGGCCTGATCAACGCCAGTCAGTCTACAAAACATAATTAACAAAAAAGACTGAATAATCATCCAGAATCTGGTGATTTTCGGATTCTTTATCCGTAGCTTCCAACTCAGACAGCCCTAAG
>JAYKJG010000312.1:0-4784 GCA_035286285.1 Prochlorothrix sp. | reverse complement strand
CAGAAGTTGCCGTATCCTTCGCCTCCATCGCAACGGTGCTACCCTGCTCTAAAATTCGCACCGCTTCCGGGACTGCTCCCATTTGGGCATAGAGGGTACTGAGGCGATCGAGGACCAAAATCATCCCCGCTTGGTTATTTTGCGCCCTGTGGAGGCCAAGGGCTTGCTGGAACACCTCAATGCTATCGGTAGGCCGTCCCATGGACCCATACAGCCCCCCCACATTAGCGAGGGTAATGGCTTCTTCATCCGCCGCCCCCAACTCCCGAAACAAAACCAAGGCACGCTCTAAAAACCCCAGGGCCGCTTCCGGCTGCTCTAGAGCTGTATAGACCCCACCCATATTGTTCAACGTCCGGGCCTCGCCCAGCTTGCCAGCATTGGAGTCGGTGGCCTGGAGGCGTTGGTAGCTGTCGATCGCCTGTTGGTAGGCTTCTAGGGCTGCGTCCCAGTTTTCTAACTGCTCCTGGACCAGGCCGGTTCCATTCCAAGCTTCCCCCAACATGGCCCAATTTTCTTGGCTGCGGTAGGTTTCCGTCAGTTCCGCCAAGGTTGCTAAGGCTCCCTCAAAGTCTCCGCTAAAATATTGCTCGGAGACCCGCTCATTGAGGCCACTGTCTGCATCAAAGGGAGAGGCTTCCGGGGGGAGTTCTAGGGTGGGGGGGGCGTTGGGGGAGTCGGTTTGGGCGCGGGCGGGGCCGATCGGGGCCAGAACCGGGAGGGAGAGCAGCACACTAACGGCAAGGGGCACAAGGCGAGGCAGGCAAAGGCGGTGCATGGGCAGGGGAGCGGGAATAACAGAACTCAGCCATCCTAGCCTACAGCGATCGGCAGTGCCCTTCCCCGACATGGCCTAAATTCAGCAGAATTTTGTCAAACTTCGCGACTTCTTCCCCAGACAGGGCCGATCGCAACATCGACTCCGTAACCACCCCAGGATTCTCGCCCGTGCCCTGGGTTCCCTCCACCAAGGCCGCGATCGGCCCAAAGCCCAAGGCTCCCTGGTTTAGCTCATCCTCCGGCGGCAAGCTCCCATCGCCAAACAAATGATCGAAATGGAGGGTCATTTCAACAGCCCCAGTTTGGTCTGGCTGCACAAACCCCTTGCGATCGTCGCCCACATAGTCCCCACAGAGAAACCCAATCTCCTGCTCCAGTTGCAGCGTAAACGGGAGAACCCGATCGCCCTGGCTAGCTTTACCCTGAATCACCAAGGGATAGGCCGCAGAAGTATCCACAGGCCGCACTAAGGACCAGGTGAGGGCATTGTAATGGCCAGCAGGTGCAGGCAGCGTAACTACGGTGATCGGGGGCGCATCCGCCTCTCCTGCGGCTAGATCTACGGTTACTGGCTCTGTCATGCTCACTTGCTGCTGAATTTGGGGATCAGCTTCCCCAGTGGCATCAAAGGGAGGATCGGTTTGATAAGCAGCTACATTACTGAAGGTTGCTTGCACTTGATCGAAGCTTAATTCCCAGCCATCCACCGTGGTAAAGCCCTGGCGGACAAAATCCTCACCATTGGCCTGAATTTCCAGGTTTCCCTCCCCTTGGCTCTCGGCTGGGCTATTTACAGCAGAATCAGAGCTAGAATCAGGGTTGGTTTGGCAGCCCGTCAGCAAAAGACAACCTAGGGTGAGGAGGCCGATCGATCGGTTTGTTGAGAGAGGTTGAAACATAGACCAAGAATGACCCGCAATAACATTCAGAACCTGGTAACCAAATACTAGTACTGCATGGCGGCAATGCACGGGGTGCATTTCACTTTGGAGCAATCCAGCCCCTAACCTGGCTCAAAAGGTTCGTAGTGCCAACTTTAGTCCGCACAGTGGCAAAAGTGAAATTCACCCAATACACGCCCCCTTTCCGTGAGCAGCCAACCCACCCCTAGCCCCTCCCTAGAGGGAAACCGGAGTCGCATACAAGAGCGGTACCCAAACTTCAGCCCTAGAGTACTAGTCCCCCACAATCCGCATACCCGAAGTTCAGAAAATCTTCACAAGTTCGGCTCGTTTCTCAAAGAACAGATTTGGGCAAATGGCCGCAAGATCACGAGATTTGAACTGAAAACCGGCTTCCTCACTAGTCCCCACACAGAACGTGGGAATTCCTCCCTAGGCACTCCAGCGCCCTCTATCTCTTTGTTGATTCCGGTTCATGCCCCGTTCTATTAGGGCGCAATCCCAATCGCCCCGATCGCCGCCCGAATCAATGCCTCATCCAGATCATGGCCAATCACCACCAGGCGAGTTTGGCGAGGTTCGCCCCCTTGCCAGGGCCGATCGTAGAAATGCTCCAGCCGTTGGCCCACACCATGAACCACGAGCCGCATGGGCTTGTTCGGTACTGCCACAAAGCCCTTAATACGGTAAATCTCCTGATTTTGGACTAATTCCTGGAGGGTTTGGGTTAATTGCTGGGGATCGAAGGCTGAGTCGAGGACGATCGGGATAGCAGTAATATCCTCATCGTGATCATGGTCGTGGTGGGGGTGGTCATGATCGCCGCCGTGCTCGCCGTCGTGATCTTCAGCACCATGATCATGATGATCGTGATGGCTGGGGCGATTGTCTAGGTCATCCTCCACCGCCGCATTAAAGCCCAGAAGCAAGTCCAAGCTGGCTTGGC
Organism: Prochlorothrix sp.; assembly: GCA_035286285.1. Taxonomy (GTDB): domain Bacteria; phylum Cyanobacteriota; class Cyanobacteriia; order Prochlorotrichales; family Prochlorotrichaceae; genus Prochlorothrix. The sequence continues at coordinate 2,156 of JAYKJG010000312.1, read as the reverse complement.
CCTGGTGGCAGGGAACCACCTTGACGCTGGGTTGCAACTGCTCCCGCAGCCAGGACTCGACCCGCGATCGATCCGCCGCTGCCACCCGATCGATCTTGCTCAACAGCACCAAATCCGCACAGCTTAACTGATCCTCAAATAACTCCTCCAGGGGCGTTTCATGGTCCAAACTCTCATCTGCCTGTCGCTGGGCCTCCAAAGCCGCCAAATCCCCCACTAATTCCCCCGCCGCCAAGCTCTCACAGTCCACCACCGTCACCACCCCGTCCACCGTGGCCCCGGTGCGAATCTCTGGCCACCGGAAGGCTTGCACCAAGGGCTTCGGTAGGGCTAAGCCTGAGGTTTCGATCACGATCGCGTCCAAACTTTCCCGCCGTTGCAGCAGGGTTTGCATCGTCGGCAAAAATTCTTCCTGAACCGTACAGCAGAGGCAACCATTGGTCAGTTCCACAATATTGCTGCTGTTTTCGCCTAAACTCTCAGCCGCTCCCTCCTCCTCTGGGCAAACCTGACACGATCGCAGCAGATCCCCATCAATGCCCACCTCCCCAAACTCATTGACCAGCACCGCAATGCGACGGCCTTGGTTATTTTGCAGCAGGTTACGGATCAGAGTAGTTTTACCGGCACCGAGGAAGCCAGTAACGATCGTGACGGGAATTTTATGCATGGCGATCGGGAAAATTGAAACGGCTGGGATGGCCCAAAGGGCCGGGGTTCTCCACCATAGCGCGATCTAAACCCCTCTGGGAAGTCCAGCCTTCCCCCAGACACCACTTGACCCCGATGGCAGTCCCAAACAGCACAGGAACCGCAGAGCCAGGGAATTAATCAAACATTAACCAAGCCTCTCCCCAGCGTTAACCAAAAAAGGGGCTGAATTTAACCTTGGGATGAAACCCTGGGTAGGGCGCGATCGTGGGGTGAGATCGCCTACTAAACCCCGATCGACTTGAATTAATACTAGCCAACCCAGCCGATTTAGCACACCTGTCGCTCCCTCACCACACCCGCGACCCCTCTATCCCATCCTTACAGGAAGGTTTTCCCCATGGCTTTTGATACAACCCAGCCCGCCCAACTGACTGGCCTCCAGGGCTACACCCTCGATCCCCTCTTCACCGTGGGTGAAAGCATCCCCACCGCCAGCGGCGGCACCTATACCCCCCCCGGCATTTTAGATGGGCTGGGAGCCTTTGCCCTCAATGACACCACCGTGCGGGTTTTAGCTGTCCATGAAATTCAGCCCGATCGGGGCTATGCCTACAACGTCAGCAATGGTAGCGGCGGGCAATTTTCCCTAACGGGGGCGCGGATTTCCTATTTTGATGTGGATAAAGCAACCCTGCAAATTACCGACGCGGGGCTGGCCTACAGTAAGGTTTATGATGCTACCGGTGCCATCGCCACCAGCGCCAGTTTTTTACACAATAATTTCGCCGGTTTTAGTCGGTTTTGTTCAGCCCAACTGGTGGAAGCCCAGCAGTTTGGGGCTGGGAAAGGGTTGGCCGATCGCATCTTCTTTGCCAACGAAGAAACCGGCGGTAGTTTCGACCCCGTGGGAGGGGGAGTCTGGGCCTTAAATCCCGCCAATGGGGAATTTTGGCACGTCCCCGCCTTTGGACGCGGCGGCTGGGAAAACGTCACAGAAGTGGACACCGGCACCACCACCCATGTGGCCTTTATCCTGGGGGACGACACCTCGCCCTTTAACGTGGATGGGGACGCACCCACGGAAGCCGCGCCCCTCTATCTCTATGTGGGCCAGAAAAACGCAAGTGGCAATTTTCTAGAGAAAAATGGTCTGTCTGGGGGCAAGCTTTATGTGTGGGTGCCCAGCGATCCCAGCAAAATTCGCCCGGAAAATTTTAATACCAACGGCGCAACCCTCGGCGGTTCCTGGGTCGAAATTGACAACAGCCGCAACCAGGCCCAAGCTTCCGAAACGGGAGCCAATGGCTACGACGAGTATGGTTACCCCACCCAAAAAACCCTCTGGCAGCGGGCCGAAGCCGCCGGAGCTTTCCAGTTTTCCCGCCCGGAGGATGTAGCCACTAACCCCGCCAATGGTCGGGAATTTGTCCTCGCCTCCACGGGGGTTGCCGGATTAACCGCCGGGACAGCGGGAGCCGGGGACACGGACGGCACCCTCTACA
>JAYKJG010000311.1:0-4792 GCA_035286285.1 Prochlorothrix sp. | reverse complement strand
TTGGGTAAGGGTCGGCACGGGGGCGCGACCCCTACGGAGATGTTTGGGTAAGGGTCGGCACGGGGGCGCGACCCCTACGGAAGTTAGGGGTGATCTCGTGTGAGATGGTCGAGTTTGGGCCGATCGGACTGTTGTTCTGCCTTTTTGTATTGGGTTAACCGATCGATGGCATCACCCAGGGCAACCGTGAGGCTTTCACGGGTTTGGTTGTGGGCCTTGCGCTCGGTTTGCAGCGCTTGGAGCAACTGCTGCCGCTCTTGGAGCACGGCTTGGAGCCGCTGCTGTAACTGGGTCACATCGGTCAGTTCTAGCACCTCTGCTTGGGTAGCTGCCAGTTCTTGATCGCTGGCCTCAAGCAGTCCTCGCCCCTGAAGTTGAGCTAGGTCGGCCCGCAGCCGGATTAACTCCTCTTGCCCATGGCGCACTTCTAAGCGGCGCTGTTGCGCTTCTGTTTCATAGCGCTGCCGCCAGTTGAGGGCATCGCGGTAGGCTTGGTCCCGTTCGGCTTGGAGCGTGGCAACCTGGGTTTGGAGGGTTTTTACTTCGTTGAGCCAGTAACTAATATCCTGGTTCATGGTGTGCGGGGGTAAGGGGGACTTTAGGTCAGCAGGGCCACGATCGATCCGGGCACCGGCATAATAATCAACAATAGAAGCACTAAGACCGCAAATCCCAGCAGATCCCGCCGATCGTCCAGTTCACTGACATCATTGAGGGCGGGTTCGTCTACGACTGGCATAAAAAGGAGCAGCAGCGCCCACAGGAGCAAGTCTGGTTGCACGAGGGAGAGCATGAGCATTAAAAACCGGGTGATTTGGCCGACGATCGCCCCGGTGCGCTGGCCAAACATGGCATGGATAATGTGGCCGCCATCAAGCTGACCCACGGGCATGAGGTTGAGGGCGGTGACAATTAAACCGAGGTAGCCCGCTACGGCAACGGGGTGGAGTTGGAGGGCACTGTCGGCGGCAAGGCTGTCGCCTAGGGTAATGTAGCTGAGACCGGCGAGCAAGAGAGAGCGCCAGGGATCGAGGGATTCAAAATTGAGGAGGCTGGAGAAGTCCGATCGCTCAATGACCAGGGAGTGGTGCAATCCCCACCAAAGACAGGGCAGGGTAACGGCCAAACCGGCTAGGGGACCGGCAATGCTGACATCAAAGAGGGCTTTGCGGTTGGGGACGGGGGAGCGCATCTGGATAAACGCGCCGAAGGTGCCGAGGAAGAAGGGCACGGGAATGAAGTAGGGCAGGGTGGTGCGGACTTGGTAGTGGCGGGCGGCGAGGAAGTGGCCGGTTTCGTGGCAACCGAGGATGGCCATGATGGCCAAGCTGTAGGGCAGTCCTTCTAGGAGGAGGATCGGGTTTTCGGAGACGGTGCCCATGGCTTCGGGGCTGACTCCGGCGAAAATCATGCCAATAAAGGTGGTGGTGATGAGGGTCATCAGCAGCAGCCCTAGGGCTAGTCCGGGCCGATAGAGGCGATCGTCGTCGGGGTTGGCGGTGTCTGCGGGCGAGGCTGCGGTGGGGGTGGGGTCGGCGTGGCTGACGCTGAGGGGGTTGGCGGTGGGGGTGCTCTGGAGCCGCTGGGGGTTGGGCACAAGGGCAAAGAAGGGCTGGCCCTGGAAGTTTTCTTGGAGCAGGACCAAGAAGCGATCGCCAAAGCGGGCGTTGACGTTTTGTTGAATGTGCTGGTAGGCCACGGAGGGATCCGATCGCAACTGCCCCTGGCAGATCACGGCCTGAAGGCGGTACTCCACTTTATGAAGGGCGAAGTGGGACCAGGGAAAGCAGTGGTTGAGGTCGGCTTCTTCTTCGGGATCGAGGGGTTTGGGCAGCTTGGTTAGCGGCGGTGGCTCGGTGATGGGGGTTTCGGCAACGCGCTCCAAGGCTTTGTTTTCTTGGCGCTGGACCGATCGCAGGCTCTGGCGCAGCAAGACCCAGTAGAGAATGGGGGAGGCCAAAAAGGGAATCAAGACGAGGGCGAGGGGCATGGGCTGGCCTGTTCCCTTGACCAGGGTCCAGGTGGACCAAATCAAGGCAGGTGCCATCATCACTAGCCAGAGAATCCAGAGGGGAGTGCTGCCCTTGGCTGCAATGCTGCGTTGCAGAAGGGAGTAGGTCATCCAGCCTAAGGTGAGGAGTAAGAAGACAAACCAAAAAATCATGGTGAGTTGAGGTCGAGGGGGCTAGGGAAGAGGCGAAACTACCGAGGAGGAAAAAGTCTTTACGGTTTAGGGCAATCTCTGGGGCCAGCAGGAGGGGTCTCACGCTTCTGAATCCCTCCATCCTAACCTGCTGACTGTCTTTCAGGGGACCGGTGTATGGAGGGCAATCTGGAGGGGCAATGGGGGCCAAGGGGTCGGCAAGGTCCGGCTTGTAGGTGACCGCTGCGGGGGGTTGAGAGAACAGTTAAACCAGAATTTAAGTCAAAATTGAAATGAACTCTATTGAGATGAACTTAAGGTTTTAGATGAATTTAAGATTTCTGGGGGTCAAGGAATGGCTTCGGCGGGGGTGGGGCGATCGATCGCCCGCTCAACACCTTTGGAATAGCGTTTTGGTTGGGTTTGGCTATCTGCTGTCGCCCCTGTCTTGGTGGAACGATAAGGCAGGGTTGAGGGGAGGGAGACCATAGCTTGGGATTCTTGAGGGGCCGCTGCTAAACTAGGCAATAGTAGGGTACCGCTGCTGTGCAGGCCGGAGGTCGGGATCATGGCTTTCTCTTTTTGCAACGCGATCCCGTTGAGTCATGCTCCCTCTGCCACTGCTGATCTGCCGCCTTATGATCTGCCATTTCTGCCATTATTGATCTGTCACTACCTTTTTTGAGCATTCCAAGCATTCCACGAGGGAACTAACTGTCATGGGACTCTTCGATCGCATTAGTCGTGTGGTTCGTGCCAATGTCAACGACATGGTGAGCAAGGCTGAGGATCCAGAGAAAATTCTGGAGCAGGCCATTGTTGACATGCAGGAAGACCTGTTGCAATTGCGCCAAGCCGTCGCCAAGGCGATCGCGGCTCGGACCAAAACTGAACAGCAGTACAACCAAAACCAATCCACCGCCAACAGTTGGCAGCAGCGGGCACAGTTAGCGCTCCAAAAAGGAGACGAAGCCCTGGCACGGGAAGCACTCCAGCGCAAAAAGGGCTATGCCGAAACCGCAGCACTGCTGAAGCAACAACTGGATCAGCAAACCACTCAGGTGGATGCCCTCAAGCGTAATCTGATTGCCCTGGAAGGCAAGATTTCCGAGGCGAAGACCAAGAAAAATATGCTCAAGGCGCGGGCGCAAGCGGCTAAGGCCAATGCGCAACTGCAAGATATGGTCGGCGGCCTTAATATGAATGGTTCCATGGCTGCTTTTGAGCGCATGGAAGAGAAGGTTCTAGAAATGGAAGCCCGGTCCCAAGCCAGTTTAGAGCTAGGGGGGGCGGATTTAGAAAGCAAATTTGCAGCCCTGGAAGCGGGGAGCGATGTGGACGATGAACTGGCGGCGATGAAGGCCCAAATGTTGGGGGGTTCGGCTCCGTCCCAGGCCCAGCTACCGGCGGCAACGACGGGGGCAGCGGCTCCGGCCATGGCCAGCGATGCGGCAGTGGATGCGGAGTTGGAAGCCCTCCGGAGGGAGTTAGATTCCCTATAGACCGCCCCTCCGTTCGTAGCGAGGACTTTAGTCCTCATCGTTCGTAGCGAGGACTTTAGTCCTCATCGTTCGTAGTGAGGACTTTAGTCCTCATCGTTGAATCAAGAGGTTTTAATCATGAGTGCTGTTTTAGAAATTTTAGATCCCCAGTTTGAGGCTGAAGCGCTGCAAACGGAGCAAACAGTGTTGGTGTACTTTTGGGCACCGTGGTGTGGTCCCTGTCGGTTGGTTGCGCCTTCAGTGCAGTCGATCGCCGAAGCCTATGGCGATCGACTCAAGGTGCTGAAAATGGAAGTAGACCCAAATCCAAAGACCGTACAGCAGTACAAAGTTGAGGGGGTACCCGCTCTGATTGTGCTACGCAATGGAGAGATTCTCGATCGCCACGAGGGCGCAATTCCCAAGGCGAAAATCGAAGATTTTCTCAGTCCTTACCTTGCCTAGGCTTTACGAGTCTCCCTGTCCATGAAATTTGCCCAGCGTCTCCAGAATTTAGGTGGAAATCTCTTTGCGGAAATGGATCGGGCCAAGGCCCAGGCCCGCGATCGCGGATTGCCCATTCTTGATCTCTCGGTCGGATCCTCGGATCTGTCGCCCCCGTCGGCTGTGCTGGCGACGATCGCCGAAGCCATTGCCGACCCCAGCACCCACGGTTACCTCCTGCACCGGGGCACCCTTCCCTTCCGCCAAGCTGCTGCGACTTGGTACGAGCGCAAGTTTGGCCTCAGGGTGGATCCAGAAACGGAAGTCTTGTTGCTGATTGGCTCCCAGGAGGGGACGGCCCATTTGCCGCTGGCGCTGCTGAATCCGGGGGATGTGGCGTTGCTGTGCGATCCCTGCTATCCCTCCCATCGCGGCGGGATTCATTTGGCGGGGGGTGAAATTTATGGAATGCCCCTCACTGCCGATCGGGCTTTTTTGCCGGATTTTGGCGCAATTCCGGCTGATATCTTGGCCCGTGCTAAATGTATGGTTCTGAGCTATCCCCACAACCCGACGGCGGCCCTTGCGCCCCTTGCATTTTTTGAGGAGGCTGTGGCGTTTTGCCAACGCCATAATTTGGTGCTGGTCCATGATTTTCCCTACCCCGATTTTAATTTTGGTCCGGAGCCGGTGCCGTCGGTGTTCCAGGCCGATCGCGATCGGT
>JAYKJG010000310.1:0-3929 GCA_035286285.1 Prochlorothrix sp. | reverse complement strand
GGCAGATTCACCCAGTCGGTAGGGGCAATCCCCCCGTGGTTGCCCCGGTTTTGGGCCGCTAAGAGGGTCGGCACGGGGGCGCGACCCCTACCCTAGGCCGAGGGTTCCAAAGTGAAATGCACCCTTTGTAGGGGCGCGGTTTTCGCGCCCCCGGCAGAATTTTCGTCAGTCAACCAGGATAGACCCAGCAGTCCCAGTCCTTAAATCTGGGTTTCAACATAATGGAACAGGCGGGGATGCTGGCATTGGTATTCCTTCAACAAAGCCGCAAGGTAGCCGCGCTCACCGGTTAACAAATGACTGTCAACCAACGTCAGTTCCGTAATGTTTTCCACCGTGACCGATAGCTGGTCTAAAAACTTTTGCCAGGGGCCGGGATTCACCTTCCAATCCCCATCTCCATCAAAAAAGACACAGGTTCCCACATGGTGAAAGCCAAAGCTCCGGGGGGGAACACGGGTGACAATATCATTGCCGTTCACCACGCGGAAGCTAAAGCGGCCAAAATTTGGCTCAAAGAATCGATCAAACTGCTCATCTCCAACACGGGGCGAACCAAAGGTGTAAAGGCCGCTCACATCATATTTTTGGTGTCGATAGAATGCCGTAGTTAGGGTTGCTAACGCGCCCCCCAGACTGTGGCCTGTAATCCAGAGTTCTTGGTTATTGTCGCGCATTTCATCGACTGCTGCCAAGACATCGGGAATAACAGCCTCTAGGGCCGATCGAAAGCCCTTATGCACATGGCCAAACATGGCCTTAACCTTGGGGAAGTTCAGATCGGTGCGCCAATCCGTTGAGTTTTCCGTTCCCCGAAAGGCCACGACGATCGCCTGATCATTCCCCATCACAAAGGCTTGGGTATCCACCTCTACCAGCTTATCTTCTAAAAAAGCCACCTTCGGAAATCCCCAGGCTGTTGCTTGGGCTTTTACCTCTGCTTCAGGCCGATAGGCTAAGTCGCAGGCAAGGGCTAGGGAAACGGAGTTGCGGATATCATATTTACCCCGAAGATGGGGTTGCAAATTAAAGTGGAGATAGTATTTCTCCAAAGGAAGAGTTAGGGGAGTCTCCATGCAGCCTCCAGCGCGTTGTGAAATGTGATGATGTTGACGGGTCCATCCCACTTTGGGCGGGCCGGAGAGGCACATTCCACCCCAGCAGTTGTTGTGGGATAGCCGGACCGGCTGTCTGGGGGCGAAAGTGGGATACACCCTGCTGACACTATAAGCGAATCTAGCTTTAACGTTTTCACAAAAGCCAGAATTGTGACGTTTCTTTAGGGTATATTGCCGAAATACGGTGTTTTCTGCTCTGGGTTGCCCGTGCCCTACTGGCGGGGAAAATGCTGCTTTACAACGTCCCAGCGGGAGCAATCCCAGTGATCAATGTGGGAAATGATTTTTCCTTCGGGATTAAGGCCCATTTCGGTTTTTCCAGAGATGGCAATGCGGGGCTGCCAAGGCAGGGGGGTGGTCCAGGTTAGGAGCCAACGGGTTGTGATCCGATCGCCGCTGTGGGCAATCTCCCGCAGTTCCAGTTGGGGATCCTTAAACCAGGTGGTCATAAATTGGATCATCTCTTGGTAGCGCTGCAAGCCCCGAAACTGGGTCATGGGATCCTTGAAAAAGACATCCGTAGCATAGATCTCATAGTGCTGCTGCTGGGGAAAATTGGCGTAATCCTGGCGAATAATCTCAATCAGATCGGACAGATCGGACATAAACCTTTAGAGACCTTAATTCAGGCGTATAGCTTTGGACAATGCGACCGGCTCCCCGCAGTTGCTCAAAATAGGCACGGCTGACGGGTCCAGCTTTGGGATCGAGGCGATCGAGGCCGATGCCGTTGCGCCCGATCGCCCGCCCGGAACTGTGGAGATAGCGGCCCTCGCCGAGGTACAGGCCAACGTGGGTGGCCTTGGCGGGGGGGCCAAAAAAAACGAGGTCTCCCGGTTGCCAGAGGTGCCAGAGGGGGGGAGCCGATCGATCGTGGGGATGGTCCCAGGGCAGAGGCTGCAAAAAGGCTTCCTGTTGGTAGGCATCGCGGGGGAGCCAGAGGCCGGTCTGGGCAAAGGCCGCTTGCATTAATCCGGAGCAGTCATAGTCCGGGGCAACGGTGCCGCCCCAACGGTATTGATTGGGCACCGCCGCCGCTGCCTCAACCCAGGCGATCGCCGCTGCAAGACACGGGGGAATTGCCTCAGGAGCGATGGGGGGGGGCAGGTCCGGTACCGTTGCCACCGGCTCCAGTTGGGCCAAATCCCCCGATCGTAGCCATGCCCCGTAGCCATCCTCTAGCAACTGCACCGGCCAACAGTCGGCCTCGATCGGTCCCGTGATCTGTAAAAAACGACCGGCCCAGCCTTGGGTCGCCAAGCGATCGGGATCGGGATCGCCGGAAAGGGGGCGATCGTATAAATCCAAGTCAGCACAAACCTGGTACCACTGACCGGGCTGGGGAAGGGTGCTCACGACTAGTTGACGCGGGCTTCTAGGGACTTGAGAAATTCTGTGTTGACGCGGGACTCGCGGGTGAGGGCAATTTTCCCGGTGCGGGCAATTTCCCGAATGCCAAACTTTTGGAGGACTTGGACGATCGCCACCATCTTACCGGGATCCCCCACCACTTCAATAATGACGGACTCCTCAGCCACATCCACCACATTGGCCCGGAAAATATTGACCAGTTCCAACACCTCCGATCGGGTGTTGCTATTGGCATTGACCTTCAGCAGCATTAACTCTCGCTCCACCGCTGGAGTATCCGTGACATCCAACACCTTCAGAACATTGACCTGCTTATAGAGTTGCTTGGTCAACTGCTCAATAATGGCATCATCACCGGGCACCACCATCGTGATTCGGGAAATGCCCACCTGTTCCGCTGGGCCAACGGCAAGACTTTCAATGTTGAAGCCCCGACGGGCAAACAAGCCAGCAATGCGGGTCAGGACTCCTGCTTCGTCTTCAACTAAAACCGAGAGGGTATGGCGCATGGTATAGGAGTGGCCCTGGTCTAGACGGGAGAGGTCCAGGGGTTTAGTTATGATCGGGGTTGAGGGTCTCCCCTGGCAAGGGCTAGGCCCGGAATCTTAGGATTTACTTACATCTGGCCCACTGGACGATCGCCGCCGTTAGCCCCTCCAAGGTATACTCTTGGGCTTCAATATCGACCCGATCGAGCAATTCCCGGCAGCTTTCTGAGGTTTGGGGGCCGATCGAGGCGATCGCAGTTGTTGCCAAAAGCTGGGGCCACGTTTCCCCAAATTGCTGAGCCAGTAACTGGCAAAAATTGCCCACGGTCTTAGAACTGGCAAAGGTCACCACCGTCACCTGACCCTGGGCCAAGGCCGTCGCTGCGTCGGGATCCAGCATCTGGGGACAGCGGGACTCATAGGCGGGCACTTCGGTCACTGTTGCGCCCTGGGCACGGAACGCCTGGGCCAGTAGCTCTCGGCCTCCGGTTTCGACTCTGGGGAACAGGATCGATCGTCCCGCCACGGATTCGGGAAACTGACTGACTAAAGCATCGGCGATATAGTCAGGGGGAATGAAATCCGGCGATCGGCCTTGCTGTTCCAGTACCTGTGCTGTTTTTCGGCCCACCACGGCAATTTTCAGCTTCTGGCAGCGCGATCGGCTCACCCCCAAGGCGGCTAGCCGCCCAAACCAAGCTTCCACACCATTGGCCGAGGTCAGAATCAGCCAGTCAAATTGCTCGACGGCCTCGATCGCCCGATCCAATGCGGCCCAACTGGAGGGTGGCCCAATGGCCAAGGTCGGCATTTCCACAACTGTCGCCCCCTGATCGGTGAGAAGGCGCGTGAATTGGGGGGACTGGCTGGCCGATCGGGTCACCAACACGGTCTGACCCGCCAACACATCGGAACAAGAAACCATAGCAAGACACAACCTTGTGAATCGGTG
>JAYKJG010000309.1:0-5385 GCA_035286285.1 Prochlorothrix sp. | reverse complement strand
AAGGCACGGATAACCGTCCAGCGCAAGGGTTCAGCCTGTCCCGTAGCAATAGCCCGAAAAAGTGACTTTTTGGGTAAGATTTCCTCGATTTCAGGCCAGTTCTCCTCCTGTTCCTGACAAGCCCGATCGAGAATGGCACGGGCTTGGCCATAAAGAGTCGTGCTTTTAGGACCACAGAGAACCGCCAAAAATTGGGCAAAGGCAGACTTACCAATGCCATAGACCCCCGTAATCATCCAAGCCCGCTGATTTTTGGGGTGTTTCAAGGCTTGGAAGATTCGGATCAGGGCTTCAAAGGCACGGGGTGTGAGGATATAACCGGCGATCGCCTCCGATCGGGCCAAGTCTCGCTCTAGATTGACCGATCGAGCGTAGCGGTGTTGAGGCGTAAAGGAATGGGTGAGAAATAAGCTAGATTGCTGGGAAGACATAGAGAGAGTTCAGAAAAAGGATAAGTGAAGATTTAGAGGGCAAATCCTCTGCGGGAGAAGCGCTGAGCGCGTTGTTTGCCGGGAGGATGGGCTAGGGAGTGTAATACTGGCCTAAAACCTGCTGAGCCAACGTTCGAGGAGGGCTATCATAGGCTAGCGTCATCCTTCCTGCGAGATCTTCAAGGCGGATGGTGGGAATGAGGCGGTTGACCTGGGTAATTGCATCAATTAGGCTATTTTCTGTTAATTTTAAGGCTAAACCAGGACTATAGGGATCAAAAAGCACCTTCATGAGAGGAACTGATCCCATTTGATTGCCCTGGGCACTGGCATAGTCTAGGGCGGTATAAACAATGATTTCAGGGGGGAGACTGAGTTTTGGACCGACAACAAAGCGATAGCGGCGGCTCCCACTCTCTAGCGCTCCTAGTCCCACGTTTTGGATTAAGCCTAGCTCTGCAAAGGGGCAGTCTAGGGCTTCTTCTGCACCTCCCTTTCCTTTGCGGTTAACGGGCTGCTTGGCATACATCCGCAGAAAACAACTAATATCCTTGCGTAAAGACGAATCTGCAATGCGAGGCGCGATACTATCTCGGTATCCTTGTAGATCATGGAGCAGGCTTTCTGCTGTGAACTCAGTGCTGGTTAACTGGTAAAAGCTAAAGGCCCAAGTTGTTGCAGTACAAGGGGGTTTGAGCAAAAACCAGTGCAACAGCCACAGGGAAGCGGGATCTTCTAGGTACGGATCCCAACCTTCATCCTTCAGTAAGTTTGTTAGTAAAGGAGAAGTCGGGCGATCGTCTGCCAGAATCTTAAAGGCCGTACACCAATACCGAATAGATTTGACCATATTCTTCCCGACTCCCAGTTGTAGGGGCGCATCTTCCCGCAAAAAGAGGTCTGGATCTGCACTAGCTGCATCAAAGCCTTTTTTGAGCCAGCCAAACCGAGGGTGGAAGGTTTCATGGCGGGCAAAGACCACGGTAGACGTGGGGCTGGGGGGAGGGGAGGGGACTAAGGGAGAGTCCATGAAGAAAACGGGAGTCGCGTGACGTTTTGCCATAGTTCGGCATACAACCTCTGATGTAGCGCATTCATGATCAATGCATGACTTGGAGCGCAGGTGTTGAGCATATTTCAAGGCGTGTTTACTATACCAGGTTGATGACTCAACGATCGCGATCGCTGCTGGGATAACAGTAACTTACGCTGGTAGTCTTCTAGATCTGTGCGCCAGACCAAACGATGGCCCTGAAGTTGTGCGCCCTGCCGCTGTAATTGGGCTTCTAGGGTCTGCTGTCGCCAAAGGTGTACGGTTCCAGCCCAATTTTCTAAAACTCCCCAGCGATACTCTTGCTGACTCAGCTTCAGAAACTTAGCATAGTGGGGGGAGTCTGGCGAAACTAGCTGTTCTTTTCGCACCAATACGGGGGGATTATCGTCTGAATCATAGGTTTGATAGCGCAAACGGGCCGATCGAAAGTCTAGCTTCATAGCTGCCTTCACCACAGGGTGAGGATGAGTCTCTAGATCAGGCACTGCATAATAGGCTACAGCCGCTTTATTCCAGTGTAACCGCAGGAGATTTGCTGCTTCAAAACGGCCCAAGGTTCGGGCACCACAACCCTCATACAGCCGCAGTAGCGGCGTTAGGCTATCTAGCAAATCCAGATGAATCCAGAGGGAATCTTGCTGAAGCTGGCCTAAGCCCGTCTGGTGATGATAGTGCTCACAGGCTTGGCGAATATGCTCTAAATTACCCAAACTTAGCAGCATTAAGTCCGATCGATCGCAGGCTTCTCGATAGCTCCCAAACAGTTCTTTAATATCCCCTTGGCTAGCTAAATCTAAATCCCTAAAGCGAGGACGAGTGCCAAAGTTAGCCAAGGCCAAGTAGACAAGCCAATCCTGTCGCCGCTGTTCTTCTACCTCCTGCCAATCCTGGAGATTGGTGGCCTGAAGCACCAGCTTAAAGGCTTGCTTCAGGCTCTTAAACTGCTCCTGAATTGCCTGAAGCTCTGGGCATAGTGCCACTTCTGCGGCAGTTGGTAAACGGCCTCGATCGCCATAAAACGTCATCAACGGCTGCAAAAGATCGCGAAATGCTTCAAAACGCCGAACAGAAGCCCGAATTCGAGGAGCCTTGGTCCGAGATCGGAATCGCCGTGCCCGGAACTGCTCAGCTTGCTGTGCTTCCCGAAAGACGGCATAAATTCCTAAACCGAGGGGAATTGCATCAACGCCGAGCACTTGATCAATATAGTGCTTTAATTCTTCCTGTTCATAGTATTTTTGAAAGGTGTTGCGCTGGGTAATGACCCCATCTCCATAGGCGATCGAGCCATGGCGAGCATCTTCTAGAACCACTTGAGCCGCCACAATCAAGACTTTTTGGGCCAAAGTCCAGGCACTGACCAGGGCTTCCCGCCGCTCTGCCTCATTCTCAATCACATTGATGATATAGCCCAAATTTACGACCTCTGCGGCGATTTGGGGCGTATCAGGTTGATAATAGGGATCCCAGCCTGCCACGCAATACCCTTCTTCTTGTAATCGTTCCATATCTCCCCCACGCCCGCAGCCATAGTCAAACACCTGGCACCCAGGGGGCAATAATCCTGCTTCCACCGCCAACCGCATCGGGCGGGAGAGCGTCGATCGGGCAATGGCTGCTCGATGGCGCTGAATCTCTGGCGCTTCTTCCCCCTGGGAAGCGGGCGCACAGCTTGGACGGGGGGCGGTGGACTGAGGCTGCGGGGCAAGGGGGCGGTGCGGGGGTTTAACAGGCGTTCTAGCCGTCTCGCTCGGTGGCGTAGTCCAAGACGCGCGATCGATCGGGCAAGCTAACCCCTGACCCTGAATTTCCAGACCAAGCTGGCTTAAACGCTGTTGCCAAGCCTTTAACGTACCAATTTGATTGGCTTCTGCCAGTAAGCCGCAGGCTTCCTCCTGCTGGGTTAGCCAGACAAAGCGATCGTATAGGGGATACTGCGGACTGACAAAGGTTTCCTTACGATGCAGAATCGGCGGATTGCCACTCCTGCCATACTGTCGAATCTGAACGGTTGCCGTCTTGAGTTGAATTTGCAAACTCTGGCATAAAGCAGGATGGGGATCGCGATCGAACTCCGGATAATCCAGATAAGACAGCACAGGTTGGCGCAAATGGAACTTAATTAAGGTGAATTGCTCAAAACTCTCCTCTCCCCTGCCCTTAACCGGCTCTCCCGCCTTGAGCGCAACTCCAGCCCGCTGTTGTGCCACCAGCCACGCACTGGCCAACACCTTGGCCAACGCTTCCACCTCCCGCAACAGGCCATCCAACTGCTCCAAGGCCGATCGATGAACATACAGCGCATCGGGCAAGCGCTTCCCTACCGCACTCTGCAAACACCGTTGTCGTACTTGCTCCCACGCTGGAATCGCCATAGGCAACTGCTCCCCCTCGTCGAGTTCCGACTACTCCCCTTAAGCCAACAGTGTCCGCAGGGTTTGGACAGTTTCAGCCAGTAGCGCCCCGGCGGTTTCCACCTCCTCCATCGTAGTCCATTTCCCCAAACTCAAGCGCACTGCTCCATTTAATAGCTCCGGGGATAGCCCCAAAGCCCGCAGGACATGGGACGGAGCCGGAGTGCCCACGGTACAGGCCGAACCGCTGGAACAAGCCAAGTCCGATCGCAGCCGTGCCAACAGCGCACTGTTGGGGATTCCTGGAATTGAAATGCTGAGGGTTCCTGCCAAACGCGGCTGGGTCACTCCATGGACGACTAAATTGGGGATCTGGGCCTGAAGTTGCTGCTGGAGATGATCCCGCCGCGATCGCACTCGTGCTTCATCTTCTGCCATCTCCAAGCGCCGCAGTCGGCACGCCTCCCCAAAGCCGACAATTCCCGGCAAATTCAAGGTTCCAGGCCGCAACCCCCCTTGCTGTCCTCCCCCCTGCAACAGCGGCTCTAGCCCATAGCGCCGGGGCAAGATCAACACCCCACAACCCTGGGGACCATAGAGTTTATGGGCAGACCCAGCCAGAAGCACGCTCCCGCCCCAATGGCTGGGCACCAAGGGAACTTTACCCAAGGCTTGGGTTGCATCACACAGGAGGGGCACTTGATAGCGCTGGGCGATCGCCCCAAGGGTTTCCATCGGGTTCAACACCCCGATTTCATTATTGGCAGCCATGACACAGAGTAAATCTAGCCCCTGCTGACAGCAGGCTTCGATCGACGGTAAATCTAACGCACCCTGCTCATTCACGGCCAAAACCGTCAGATCCACCCGATCGGCCTGAGCCAGTCCCTGACAGGGTTCTAAAACGGCTTTATGCTCGATCGCAGTAACAGCAATCCGGGGACGCTTTCCCTGGCGCTCCAAGTGCTGCACCGTTCCCTGAATGGCTAAGTTCAAGCTCTCCGTTGCCCCAGAGGTAAAAAGAATTTGGGGCCGATCGCTAAGGCGATCCAAGCTCAATAACTGAGCAACCTCTGCACAGGCTTGGTCAATGGCAGCGGCAGCTTGGGTGCCTCGATCGTGCTCGAAACTGCTGGCATTCCCCCAGTCTTGGGTCAGGGTTTGATAGATGCGATCGGCCACCCGTCGATCGACAGGCGTTGTCGCGTTGTAGTCCAAATAAATCACATCCCATAGCATCCCAACCCTGCGCTCCATACTCTACAACCTGATCAGCCCAGTCTTGCTAATCAGCCCAATCTTGCTACGCTGACTCATGCTAGCTCGATCGGTCCGCACTCCCCCTCCTTCAGCCTCACCCCCCACAAGCACCATCACAATCTCCCTCGTCTCCCGTGTCTTTCGCTCCACAGAGTTGCGGGTCGAGGATGGGGACCGAGGGGTTAGGCGATCGCGTAGCCGGTGTGGGGGCGGATGGCGGGGGGATGGAAGGCGAGGATAATGTCAGTTTTGGGAACGCCAGCAGCGACGAGTTCTTCTGTGATAC
>JAYKJG010000308.1:0-3886 GCA_035286285.1 Prochlorothrix sp. | reverse complement strand
CCGCCGCAAACCAGCGCAATGTCGAGGCAATCATCCGTCGATCGCTGGAATTGGGCATTAATCACATTGAAACAGCCCGCGCCTACGGCACTTCAGAAGTCCAGTTGGGCCAGATCCTGCACCAGTTTCCCCGCCAAGATTTAATTGTGCAAACCAAGGTCGAACCCTTTGCCGATGCCCGCCAATTTGTCCAAACCGTAGAGCGATCGTTGCGGCTCTTAAAGCTGGACTATGTGGACCTGCTGGGAATCCATGGAGTCAACACCCCAGAGCGCCTAGACTGGTGCCTGCGATCGGGGGGCTGTGTAGAAGCAGCCCAACGCCTCCGAGAACAGGGCAAAATTCGGTTTTTGGGCTTCTCAACCCATGGATCAACCGCCGTGATCGAGTCCGCGATCGCCTCCAGTCAGTTCGACTATGTAAACCTGCACTGGTACTACATTTTCCAGGACAACTGGCCCGCCATCCTAGCGGCTCAGCAGCAGGACATGGGCGTTTTTATCATCAGCCCCTCCAATAAAGGCGGAGAACTCTACAATCCCCCCGAAAAGCTCGTCAAACTCTGTGCGCCCCTCAGCCCAATGGTTTTTAATAACCTCTTTTGCCTCAGCCATCCCCAGGTTCACACCCTCAGCATTGGCGCAGCCCAGCCCCAAGACTTTGACGAACACCTCAAAACCGTCGATCTCTTGCCCCAAGCCCCAGAAATCTTGCCGCCAATTTTGGCCAAACTCGAAGCCGCCGCGATCGCAGCCCTAGGAGCGCACTGGTACCACACCTGGCGGGAAGGCTTGCCCACCCCAGAGGAAACCCCCGGCAACCTCAACATTACCGCCATGCTGTGGCTACGAAACCTAGCCCTAGCCTTTGATTTGACGGAATTTGCCAAAAATCGCTATAACCTCTTTGAAAACGGAGGCCACTGGTTCCCCGGTGCCCGCGCCGATCATCTAGCCCAACTGGACCTCTCGGCCTGTTTGGCCCACAGTCCCCACCGCGATCGCATTCCCCAGCTTTTAGCCGAAGCCCACGATCTGCTCCAGGGGGCCAAGGTCAAGCGGCTATCCCAGGGGGGCTAGTCCCCGTTGGCGAAGCTGTGGAATCTGAAGAAAAAGAGCCAATCTCCTGGGTTTGGAACTTGCCTCAGTACCCTAATAGGGGTATGACGCACTCAGTTAGCGCGATCGATCGGCCCAACCCGCACGATCGATCGTGCTAGCTGGCACCTGACCATACCGTCGTGCTGGAGCGGAAGTGGGCCATGGATCTCGAAAAGATAGCAAGCAACCTACAGAGTCCCGACTTTCAAGAACGGCTGCGAGCCATTACGGCCCTACGGGCCTACGACAGTGGCGTTGCCGTGCCCCTGCTATGCAGTCGGCTCAAGGACTCGGAATTTATCGTGCGATCGCTGGTGGCCATGATTCTCGGTCACAAGCGCAACACCGATGGATTCCTAGCCCTCCAAAAGCTTTTAGCCCAGGACAAAGATGCCAACGTGCGGGCAGAAGCCGCCAATGCCTTAGCACTCTTTGGGGAAGTGGCAATTCCCGACTTGATCGCAGCCTTTCGCCAAGATCAGCACTGGCTGGTGCGGCGCAGCATCATCGCGGCGCTGTTGGATTTGTCTATCTCCGATGACATGGCCGTGGAATTCTTCAACCTCTGCGCAGTGGCCCTGCGGGATCCGGACTTGGCAGTGCAGGAAATCGGCATTGACGGCTTGGGAATTTTTGCCAATACAGCCCTGCGGACTGCGGCCCTCGACAAATTAATTCCCCTCGTTCGCGCCCAGCACTGGCAAACCCGCGCTGCGGTTTCCAAAGCACTCCACGGCTTCGACAGTCACCAAGCCCGCGAAGCCCTAACCCAACTCCGCCAGGACTCCGATCACCGCGTGGTCGGGGCCGTCCTAGAAGGTCTAGTCAGTTAGCCCCCCCAAAAACCATAGGGGCGGGTTTACCCGTAAAATAGCGGCCCAAAGCCCCAAAATCCACGCAACCCGCCCTCTTTTAGACTCCATTGCCCGATCTGGGGACTAACTTGCCTGTTTCCAATCCTTAGGCGAATGGCAATAGGAGCCGTCGGGCATGATCGTATGGTTAAAGAGCACCCGATCGAAGACAACCCCCGAAAGATTAGCCCCCGTCAGGTCTGCATAGCTCAGGTCCGAACCCGTTAGATCCGTTTGGATCAGTTGTGCGCCAACGAGCTTGGCCCCCCGTAAGTTGCTGCGGTGGAGGCGAACCCGATACAGAGTGCTGTAGCTGAGATTTGCTTTGGGCAGGTTGGTCTCGCTGAGGTCGGCAAGGCTGAAATCACAGCGCTGAGCCTCCAGATTGCTGAGGTTAGCCTTGGGTAAGTTAATCTCGCGCAGCTTGAGGTTACTGAGATTGGCATGGGCATAATTGGGGACTTGCACCACAATTTTGCCATTTTGAACCGCAACACGGGTAAAACTGCGTTGACCAGCCTGATACTGCTGCCAAAGCTGGCTAACGATCGCTTGCAGTTCAGGAGTGGATTGAAGGGGAAGAGCTAAGTTCATATGAAAGACTCGCAGTCTCAGGGAGATACGTCACAATGAGTCTGAGGCGACCCTGATTTAAGGCATCAACATCCAAACACAGTCCGGCAAGGTCCAGCCGCGAGGGAGTTGGTCCCTTTCACGGTTGTAGGGCAGGAAAGGGCAGTGGGCACAGCCCACGGCAGACCTTGAGGGGCCAGGGATTGGACCTGTGCCACAGTTGACAATCTTGAAACGCACCCTGCTAGGAGATCTAGGAGATAGATTTAAAGCCGCCCCTTGCCCTAGTCACGCTGGCTTGAGATCGGGGGAGATTCTTAATATTTTGGAAATATTTAGTAGCCCAGGTTTCAGTAGCCTAGGCTACTATTTATACGGGTCAATCTTAAACAAGGTTGCAAGAAACTGCGTGGGGCAAAGTGCTGAATTCTGCTCGGCCTCCCGCTTCACCCTCCTCGACGGATTCAGCCCACCGTTGCAAGGCAGAACCCGTTACAGCACAAGACCCGTGGCAGCGTGGGACAGGCCAAGGGCTGAGTTCCACTCCACTTTCTATTCATAACGGTGCCACCCTTCGGAGTCCTCGAAAATACTTCAGAATTGTGGCTTGCTTAGAGGTACCTTTTATCTTTATTTCAAGGGCGCGGGAAATAACCCGAAAGTTTCTAGGACGATCGCTGGGAATTCCAATTGGAGAATTTTATGATACGCCTAGGATGAGATAATGCGAACAAGATCATAACGAGAGATGCAAGTCCCTCCGGTCGCAAGACCCCAAGGTACTCCTGGCTTGTGACCCACTCGACGTGGAACCATCCATTCGATCGGCCCGCATCTCAACCCCCATGCTTCACGCAGAGTGCGGGGCTTCCCGCCAACTCTAAATTCTTCGGTAATAAGGCTTGGCTGCTCTTGGTTGCAGGAGCCTTCCTTAGGGCTGCGGAGTTGTTTAACCACTCTACCCCCTGGACCCCCCCCACGCTATGACTAGTGATATGACGGGTCAATTGACCATCTATGTCCTGGATACCACCCAGGGTTGCCCTGCTGCTGACTTGGCGATCGAGCTGTGGATCCTCGATCCCCGTATTGAGAGCCAAACCCAACTCATTGTCACCCGCACCAACAACGCAGGGGTGACCGATGAACCCGTTATTATTGTGCCGGAGATGGAAGTTGGAACCTATGAACTGCTTTTTGGGGTCGGAGAGTACTTTGCACGGCAGGACTTAGCAGCAATGGAAATGCCCTTTCTGGATGAAGTCCCCATCCGCTTTGGCATTGCCGACACAACCCGCCACTACCACATCTCCCTCTTTATCTCCCCCTGGTCCTACAGCTTCTACTGCGCCTAGGTTC
>JAYKJG010000307.1:0-11630 GCA_035286285.1 Prochlorothrix sp. | reverse complement strand
AACTGGTGCAGGATCTGGCCCAACTGGACTTCTGAAGTGCCGTAGGCGCGGGCTGTTTCAATGTGATTAATGCCCAATTCCAGCGATCGACGGATGATTGCCTCGACATTGCGCTGGTTTGCGGCGGGAATCTCCCCAAAGGGCAGATCTTTCCAGGCATGTTGATAGCGCATTCCTCCACTGGAGAACACGGGCATAGCCAGTTCAGTACGCCCAAAGCGACGGTATTGCATAGGGGTTAACTCTACATCAACGCTCAATTCAACTCCCCTTAAGCGTAAACTGTTCCTAGTCAATCTACCGGCAGGTCTATAGGTAAATCGTGCCTTCGCTGATGGGTATCGATCGACCGCCCACCCGGATCGCCACGATCGATCCCGCCCCCCGATCGACTGCCAAACTCAAAAAACTGGGACGGCCCATTTCCACTCCCTGCTCAATGCCCCAGCGCAGGGTTTCGGGGCGATCGCCCACTACTGGACTGCGGGCGCTCAAATATCCCGCCAAGGCTGTCACCGCCGAACCCGTCGCCGCATCTTCCCCAATGCCTAAGGCAGGGGCAAACATCCGCGCCCGGAACTGGGCTTCGGGGTGTTCGGGTTCGGGGCAGAAGCAGTAGAGGTGGGGATAGGGTGTAGGCGCGAGGAGGGCTTGCCAGCGATCGATCTGGAGTTGAATGCGACCGAGGGCCGATCGGGTTGCCACGGGCACAAAGCAATAGGGCAAGCCACAGGAAAAGGCTTCTGGTTCCCAGGGGGGGGATGCTAGATTGGGGGATTCTAGGCCGGGAGATTCCGGATGCGGCGTGTTTGGATGCGTTAAATCTGGGTTGGGGGATTGGGAAAGTGTGGCCCCGGTCCAGCCAATGTCCCCTGGCTCTAAGTTTAGGATTTGGGCTAATTCCGCCGCAGTGAGGTCTACGGCCCAGCGATCGGGCTGTTGGGTTACAACCAACTGACTGGATACAGGCCGATCGCCCAACCGTTGCACCACGACCGGCACCGGACCGATGCCCTCTTCCAGCACTAGGGTGATTTCGTTGGCCGTGAGATCCCCTGCGATCGCCTCTGAAGTTGAACCCGCGATCGTGCCCTGTCTCCCTGCTTTCGGTTCTGTTGTGCCTCGCCCTAGAGCCGCCAACAGAAACGCTGTTCCCACCGTGGGATGTCCGGCAAAGGGGATCTCTTGGCCCGGTGTAAAAATCCGGACCCGACAGGTTCCAGCGGCAGTTTCCGGCGGCAGGACAAAGACCGTCTCCGACAGATTAAACTCGCGGGTGATGCGCTGCATTTCCTCCGCTGTTAGCCCTGTGGCCTCTGGCACGATCGCCAAGGGATTCCCCCCAAAGGGCCGATCGCAAAACACATCCAAGGTGTAAAACGGATAGGCCCGCGCCCCTGCCCGCTGTCTGTCCCACATGGCAATTTCTCCCGCAACTTACCCTAAAAATATGCCCTAGAAATACGCCCTGAAACTATAGTGATCCCAAAAGGGATCTGAAGACCCCTCATCCCCAACCCCTCACCCAGGGGGGAGAGGGGGGTGTATCCCACTTTCGCAGAGTTCCCCTCATCCCCCAACCCCTTCTCCCAGGACGGGAGAAGGGGAGTTAGACTTTTCAAAGTCCCTCTCCCGGCCCTCGATCGAGCACTGTGCCGAAGACCTGCTGAAAAGCTGGCATGATCCCAAAAATTTTATTTTTTATTAAGATTTACACGGGACGCTAGGCCCAGACCCAACCGACCCCTTACACTTAAAGGTATAAATGAAACACACGGATGAAAGCACTGCGATTGAGAGAAGGGTGACCTGAGGTTAATCGGAGGGTTAATTCAGAAGGTTAATCGGAGTACACTGTACTCACGGGCTGGTGAAGTACTGCCTAGTGAACTGCCGATTAAGGGGTCACCCTGTCAGGCCGCTGAGAAGCCTTGTTGCCCGTCCAAGGTTAAGATGCACCCTAGCATGGCTCAGTTTTAGGCTTCAGGACGTTTAGGCTCCAGAATGTTTAGGCTTCAGAATGCATTCGCCCGATCGAGGGCAAGATTTTTTGATGGCAACTTTATTTTTGACCGTAATTTCCTTAAAAACTGGATGTAGAACACGATTTGCGCTTCAACGTGGGACTTCCCAGCGTGTGACCTCTCCACTCCAGTTACAGCCTATCTTCAAGCACGTTTAACACAGTACTTTTAATCAAGCACGTTTAATCAAGCACGTTTAACCCCCAGGGCACCTCGAAAAATCTAGGTTTTGGCAGCCATCGCCACGGCAACGGTTGCACGGCTTTGCCACTGGCTTTAGGTTATCGAAGTGCCCTCAATACAATGGTTGCCCTCAAAAAAACCGAGTTCCCCGGTTGGGTCATTGCCCTGAGCCGTTGTTCCCCCTGTCTGTCGTCTGGCGTTTGTCCATGTGCGATCGACCGAGGGAGATTGTCAGTCTGGAGGTTTGTCCATGTCCCCGCCCCTCTTGCCCCCCTGGATTCAACCCGTTCCCGTCTATTCCACCACCACACCCCTGGAAACCGTTCTAGTGGATGTGCAACGTCGCCGTGTGGATCTTCAGTCTTGCCCTGTCCAGCGCTTGGTCATTCTCGATAGTCAGGCTCTTAAGGCGGGCGCACCTCCCGCTGCATGGCCCAGTACCCTCAATTACCAGGATCTGTTGCCAGCGGTGACCCGCTACCTTGCGCAGGGGTCGATCGAGTCTGGGTCGATCGAGTCTGGGTCTGCCGAGGCTGCTGATGCAACCCCCTCCCTCCGGGCAACCCTGACCATGGGGCAACTGCCCCACCAACACCCCCTTTGTTTGCTGTCCTATCCCTTCAGCATCAATCGTACTCTGTGGGATTTGCTGCAAAGGCTGGAGGCCCACCAACGATCGCGCGATCGTTGGTTCTCTAGGGAGATCGCCCGCAGTTTTGAGTTAGAGATTAGCCCCGACACTGACCCTGATATTAACCCGGCAATTCAGCCAATCCTTGATCCAGAAATTGACCCAGAACTAGACCCGGAAATTGCCCAAGAAATTGCAGCAGTCCAGGCGATCGCCCAGGTTTCCCCGCTCCATGACCCGATCGTTGATTATGGCTTTGTGGATGCTTCAGGGCACTTTTTGGGCTTGTTGAACCCGTCTTTGGCTTGGTTTGCGGTGATTCTTTCGCCAGTGGGGCAGGAGAATGAGTTTGACCAAGATCTAGGCCCGACGATCGGACCGGAACCGGGACGGCAGACCGGCCCTACCCCAAAGCCGTATCCCAGCCCATCCCCGGCCCCAGGGTCATGGATGCCGTCAATGCCGCAAGCCTCGGCTCCGAAGTCCTCTGCCGATCGGGCTAGGGCGCGTTTTATGGCCCAGAATGCCCAGAATACCCAAAATTCCCAGAATACTCAGAACTTCAAGATGGCCAGGGCACCGGGATCAGGCAATTACGCCCCTAGCCATAATGTCCCCAGTCACCATACCCCCAGTCACCATACCCCCAGTCACCATACCCCTAGCAACCGTACCCCTAGCAACCGTACCCCTGGCAACCAGAGCGTGGGGTATTCGATCGGCGCGTCCCAACGCTTTGAAGGGGTTGGGCATTCTGCAACTGACTTTTCCCCTGCCGATCGGCCCCACCCGATCGAGCCAACCCCCCACCCGCTGCCCCACACCAGCCAAACCCTCACCGCCCAAAATATTGCTCTCTTCCACCTCAACGCCCTGAAGGATCAAATCCTGCTGCGGGTTAGCCATGAGCTAAAAACCCCGATTACGGCCATTTTGGGCCTCTCAACTCTCCTTAAAGACCCCCAGGCCCAAAACCTGAGCCAGACCCATCGTTACTATGCCCAACTGATTCACCAAAGTGGGCAACAGTTAATGGCGGTGGTTAACGATGTGCTGGACCTAACCCGCCTGGAAACTCAGCATTTAACCCTCAGCGCCAGCGATATTAACTTGGCTGAGGTTTGCCACCGTGCCCATGAGCAAGCTCAAAACGCCTTGGCTCTGAGCCAAAAACAACCGCCGCCTGTTGTCGATCGCCCTGAACCCAGCCCAGCCCCACTGCCGCCTGTGGCCTACGAGCTTGATATTAGTCCTAATTTACCGGCTTTCCGGGCAGATCCCCTGCGACTCCAGCAAATGCTTAGTAATTTGCTCCACAATGCTTTTAAGTTCACCCAGCCGGGGGGACGGGTGACGCTGCGGGTTCGGCCCTGGGGCGATCGTTGGCTGGCTTTAACGGTCCTGGATACGGGACCGGGACTGTCGGCGGAGCAACAGCTTGGGCTGCTCCAAACCCCGGCCAATGTAGATCTTGACGATCGCAATAACGATCGTCATCACGATCGCATTTTAAACTTCGACGGTCACGCTGACGATCGCAATACCGATCGCAATTTAGACTTTGACGATCGCAACACCGATCGCAATTCCAGCAGTCCCAAACCTGGCTCTCCGAACCGTTGGAACCCTGGACTTAACCCAGGGCTTAATCCAGAAAGCGCCAGCTTTAACCCCTGGGAAGAGTCAGAGGCTCGGTTTGATCGGGATGCTGAATGGCCTCCGGAATGGCCCCCCAATTGGTCCGCTCCGCTCCCGTTGCCCAGCCCCGATCGCCTGCCCCCCCTCACCCAAGGGGCTGGACTGGGGCTGTTACTAACCCAGCGCCTTGCCCGCATCCATGGCGGTGATTTGAGTTTTCGATCGCAGTTGGGTCAAGGGAGTGCCTTTAGTTTGCTGCTGCCCCGATCGCTGCCCAATGCTGACCCGTCGGGGTCCGAGGCTGTCCGGGATGTTGCCCCCAGTTGGCGGCGATCGTCTCCTGCGCCCTCTGCTAGTTTTGCTGATTCTGTTAGTTGTGCCGATTCCGCCGATTCTGCCGATTCTGCCAGTTGTGCCGATTTTGCCGATTCCGCCGATTCTGCCAGTTGTGCCGATTCCGCCGGTTCTGCCGATTTTGCCGATTCCGCCGATTCTGCCGATTCTGTTAGTTGTGCCGATTTTGCCGATTTTGCCGATAATGCCCCGGCGGTAGCCTCTGCTTTGGCCCCCGTCTTGATTGCCGATAACAATCTGGAGGCGATCGAGCATCTGGCGACCCTACTGGAGACCCTCAACTGTGACACCGTGATCGCTCGGTCTCAGGTGGAAACCCTCGATAAGATTCGCCGCTTTCAGCCCGGTTTACTGCTCATTGGCGAAGGCTTCCAGGACTTGCTCCATCAGTCTTGGTTTACCCATCTTTTGCATGACCTGAATAGCCAACTTCCCCTAACTTCTTCCCGCGCCCCGATCGGAGCCTTGCCCCCCAAAATTGTCATCACCCATTGGCCCGACAGCCGCACCGCCCAGCCCCGATCGCCGTCGCCCTATCCCCAACTCTCCCTTCCCACCACCGTCCCCCAACTCCAGCCCTACCTGATTCCCCTGGTGCCCCCACCCCCCGCTGCCCCCACTCCCCAGCGGCTCACCCTCCTCTGCCTGCGGGCCACCCTCGACGACCCTTCCCCCCAGGATGCCCCAACCCCGGATCCCAGCTTCCAACTTCCTGCCCAACTGTCCCAGGTGCTGCCCCAGTACCGCATCCTAGAAGCCCACGACCTTGAACAGGCCGACCTTCTCACCCGCATTTGGCACCCCCAGGTTCTGCTCCTAGACACCAGCACCTGCTCTGACCCCCTGGCCTATGTCCAAGCGTTCCAAACCTACCCCAGCCTCCAAACCCTGCCCCTGATTACCCTGGACACCGCCACCACTGCCGCTGCTAACCAAGGCGTTGCCCTGGCGGTCTATCCCTGCCTGGTCATGGAAAACTGGCCGCACCTGTCCCTAGAGCAGTTTGCCGAGATGCTGGCTCCCGTCATTCAGGTCGCAGCCGCCTGTGGTACAACCCTTTAAGACCTTTGCCTGACCCTCCGTCTCTGTGGAACTATGCCCAAATCCTCAGCCGCTCCCAAGACTGCTGCTAAGACTGCTGCTAAGACCGACAGCGCTGCGGCCACACCCCCGACCTTTCTGCGCCTGCCCGCTGAACTGAAATATCAGGAGGAGTTGGAGTACCTGCGATCGCAGGATACTGGCCCCAAGCCTTTTAGTTGGCTGCTGTCCCCGACCTGGGTTCGTACCTTTGTCCTCGGTAGCACTCCGGCCCAAAAGCTCGATCGGCCCATTGCCCAAAAATGGTTTGGGGATCCGTCGATCGTGGAGCGGGCGATCGTTACCTTGGCCTCCGATCGGGGGCTGTTGCTCATTGGTGACCCCGGCACGGGCAAAAGCTGGCTGGCGGAACTGCTGGCGGCGGCCATTTGTGGCAACTCTACCTATGTTATCCAGGGCACCGCAGGGACCACTGAGGACCAAATTAAATACTCCTGGAATGTCGCCCTCGTCATTGCTGCTGGTCAGTCGCGGGACTCCCTCATTGCCTCGCCGATGATGACTGCCATGGAGCGGGGAGCTATGGGCCGCTTTGAGGAGCTAACGCGCTGTACTTCTGATGTTCAGGATGCTTTGATTTCGATTCTGAGCGAGAAATATATCGCTGTGCCGGAGCTAAAGGACGGCGGGGCCGATCGTGATAATCCCGATCGCAGTAATCCCGATCGCAGTAATCCCGATCGCAATAACATTATCTTTGCCCAGCCCGGTTTTAATGTCATCGCCACCGCCAACAGCCGCGATCGGGGCGTAAACGACCTCTCCTCTGCCCTCAAGCGCCGCTTTAACTTTGTCCACATGCCCATTGTGACCCACAAAAAGCAGGAGCAAGAGATTATCCGCTTCCGGACCCAGGAACTGCTTAACCGCCATGGCTTTGAGGTGGAAGTTCCCCCCACGCTGTTGGATGTTTTGGTGCAAACCTTTGCTGATCTGCGGGAAGCTAGCACCACTGCCAGCGGCGACGATCAGCGCCTAGAGTCGGCCCTGTCTACGGCGGAGCAAATCGGGGTCTTGGAAGATGCCCTGCTCCACAGTCGCCATTTTGGGGCCAGTTCTGACCTCACCACTGCAACCCTCCTCGATCCCAGCAGCCTCGCCCGGTCTTTGGTGGGCACTTTGGTTCGCCGTCTGCCGGAAGATGTGGTGGTTCTTAACCGCTTCTGGCATGGCAAGGTGGCCGATCGTGCCCAAACCGAAGGCGGAGACTGGGCCACCTTTTTCGAGGCGGGTCAGGATGCCTTAGGCCGTCTGCATTAGTTGGTCGGAAGGGGCCAGTCGCCGTTAAGCTAGAAACAGCGCTCACCTGAGCTAGCCCCAACCCTAGGGTTGCTCCCAGGGTTGCCCACCGTTGCAGGGTAGAACAGACCCCCCCACAGCCCCTCCTGCCCGACGCTCCTTCCAGTCCCTCCCCCTTGGCGGTTGCCCGCCCCCAGACCACCTTTATCTTTATTTTTGCCTTGGTTACTGACGTTCAGCCCCCCATCCTCCACGATCGCCTGTCCCTGCAATCGCCCCCTGTGCCCCAGTTTAAGCCCCTCACCATTCTGGGAGCGGGGGCGTGGGGATCGGCCTTGGCAGGATTAGCCCGCGATAATGGCTGTTCCGTGCGGGTTTGGTCGCGGGGGGGAGAGTGGGACTTGGCTACCGCGATCGACTCCTGTGCGGTCTTGCTGTCGGCGATTTCCATGGCGGGGGTACCGGATACGGTTTCTAAGCTGTGCACCTTGGGCCTTCCCCCAGAGACCATCATTGTGAGTGCCACCAAGGGACTGGATGCGGCCACGCTCCAAACCCCGGCCCACATTTGGCAAACGGCCTTTCCCCACAATCCCCTTGTGGTCCTCTCTGGCCCCAACTTGGCCGAGGAAATTGACCAGGGTCTTCCCGCTGCGACGGTGGTGGCTAGCCACTCTGATGCTGCGGCCCAGACGGTGCGGGATATTTTCGCCAGCGATCGCTTCCGGGTCTATACCAATGCTGATCCCCAGGGCACTGAATTAGGGGGAACTCTCAAGAATGTGATTGCGATCGCGGTGGGGGTGTGTGACGGTCTGCAACTGGGCACGAATGCCAAATCTGCCCTGATTACCCGTGCTTTGCCGGAGATTGTGCGCATGGGCACCCATTTGGGCGGTCAGCGGGATACATTCTATGGGTTATCGGGCTTGGGGGATCTCTTGGCGACCTGTAGCAGTCCCCTCAGCCGCAATTATCAGGTGGGCTACGGTCTGGCCCAGGGCAAGTCCCTGGAGGCGGTGTTGGCCCATCTCAAGGGGACGGCGGAGGGGGTCAATACAACCAATGTGCTGATGCGTCTGGCGGAGCAGGAACATATTTCGATGCCGATTTCGGCCCAGGTTTACCGCTTGCTCAATGGGTTGGTGACTCCCCAGGAGGGGGTAATTGCGTTGATGGATCGGGAGTTGAAGCCGGAAGGGCTAGGGGATTTGTAGGGCTGGCCGATTCCTGATTAACTGCCAAAAGTGGGTCAGAAAACCTGACCCCTACCAAAGGTCTTGTAGGGGCGCGGTTTTCGCGCCCAATTATGCCTAATTTCTCCCAATTTCGTAGGGGCGCGGTTTTCGCGCCCGTGGTTTTCGCGCCCGTGGTTTTCGCGCCCCCGGCAGAATTTTTCGTCACTAGTCTTCAATGATGGCATTGCGATCGAGCAATAACAGATCCCGAAGCTGATCCGTGTCCAAATTGCCCAGCCAGCCTTCCCCATCGCCCACCACCTGCTCAGCGAGTTCTTTTTTGCTTTCAATCAGGTCATGGATACGCTCCTCTAGGGTGCCTTGGCAGACAAACTTATGGACTTGGACGTTGCGGGTTTGGCCAATGCGGAAGGCGCGATCGGTGGCTTGGTTTTCCACGGCGGGATTCCACCAGCGATCGTAGTGGAAGACATGGTTTGCCCGTGTCAGATTTAGCCCCACCCCCCCAGCTTTGAGGGAAAGAATCAGGATTCGGGGAGCTTGGGGGTCTTGCTGGAAGCGATCGACCATTTCCTCCCGCTGAGCCTTGGTGGTGGAGCCATACAAAAAGAATACTTCTTGGTTCCACTGCTGTTCTAGATAGGCTTTGAGCCACTTTCCCCACTCTGCAAACTGGGTAAAAATCAGTGCCCGATCGCCCTCGGCCTGGACTTCCTCTAGCATTTCGCTCAGGCGCTGGAGTTTTGCCGATCGTTTGCTGAATTCCGCGAGATCGAGCTTTTTGGGGGTTGAGTCCTTCAAAAAAAGCTGGGGATGGTTGCAAACCTGCTTCAGTTTGGTGAGCAGTCCCAGGACCAAGCCATGGCGCTGAATGCCCTGGGCCTCATGAATGGCCATCATGGTCTCATCGACCACAGTTTGGTATAAATGGGCCTGTTCCTCCGACAGGCCGCAGAATACAGCCATTTCCTGCTTCTCAGGTAGATCCTGGATAATGGTTTTATCGGTTTTGAGGCGGCGCAGAATAAAGGGTTGCACCAGCGATCGTAGGGTCTTGAGGGAAGCTGTATCCCCGTAGCGTTCGATCGGCACCGTAAAACGACGCTGGAAGAAGTTACGCGGCCCTAAATAGCCCGGATTGAGAAAATCCATAATCGCCCACAGTTCTCCTAGGCGATTCTCCACGGGGGTACCAGTTAGGGCAAGGCGAAAGCGGGGGATCGTCTCTGCTGCCGTAGGATCGACCTGGGCTAACTCCCGCACAGCCTGGGACTGTTTTGCTGCCGCATTCTTAATATTTTGGGCTTCATCTAGGGTAATGCCCTGCCAGTTGACCTGTTTAAGGTCTTTCAAGTCCCGATGCACTAAAGCATAGCTTGTGAGGATGAGATCGGTTTTTTGGGCTAGAGCTTGTAGTTTTTTGCCCTTAGCCCGTGTCTCGCCATGGTGAGCTACAACCCGCAGTTTAGGGGCAAATTTCTTGGCTTCTCGCTCCCAGTTGCCCAGCACCGAGGTCGGGCAAACCAAGAGAACGGGCTGGGTCAAAATCCCTTCGGTCTTGAGGTGCAGGATAAACGCGAGAAACTGGATCGTTTTGCCTAAACCCATGTCGTCGGCTAAGCAAGCCCCCAAATTCCAGCGCTGCAAAAAGGTGAGCCAGCCCACCCCCCGCTCTTGGTAGGGCCGCAGTTGTCCTTGAAAGCCCGCCGGAGCCGGAAGGGGGGCTAAGCTTTGGTTGCCAGAGAGCGTTGTCACTAACTCCTGTAAAGCCCCTGCTGCCTCAAAGTCTACTACGGGTAGCTTGCTTAGGGTTTGCATATCACCGCTACTAATCCGTAGGGCATCTTCTAGGGACAAATTGGGCTGATCTTTGCGGCTTTTGAAGAATTCTCGCGCTGCTTTAATATCCTGGGGCCGCAGTTCCAGCCACTCCCCGTTAATTTGGACCAAGGGTGTATCCTGAGCCACCAGTTTCTCGAATTCTGCCTTAGAGAACGTCTGACCCCCTAGGGATAATTCCCACTGAAATTGCAGCAAACTTTGCAAGCCTAGCCCTGGTTTTGCCGTTGCTAAGCTTGCTTTTACGCTTAAGCCGAGCCGGTTGGCAATGCTCTCGCCCCGGAGACTTGCAGGTAAGATGACACCTAAGCCATGGTCCTGGAGTCGCCATGCTACGGTTTTAATGAAGTTAAAGGCTTCTGCTGCATCTAGGGAACAACTGAGGGGGAAACTGGTGTCTAAACTGGCTTCTAGGCGCGGATAAAGGCGTACTGCTAGCCCTAAGCCGAGTAGGAGGGTTTCTTGGGGCTGTGGGATCTGCCGACCTTGGTAAAGCCAGGTTTCTACGGGATTTTGCCAGACTTCAGCGGCTCGAATCTGAAAGTCTGGGTCATCATCGGCTTGGAGACCATACTGGAGTTGCCAGGGATCACGGGGCCGATCGGGGCTAGGGGGTTCCAAAATCAGGCAAGCGCGGTACTGATTCTGACTATTGCTGAGGGGAATTGCCCAACGTTCCAAATTTGCAGCTAAACGGGCTAATTGCTCCAAATCAGCGGTCTGGGGAAGGGTAATGCCCAAGCCCTGGAGCCAGGTACAGAGGCTGGGATCAAACTCGGTGGCCTTGGGAGGGGGAAGGGTCGATCGAAGCTGGGCATCGACCAGGGTATTCAAAAAATGGCGCAGCAGTAAGCGAGGGGGAACAGGGAGGTTTATAGCAGCAGGATTTTCAGTTTTAGGGTAGGTTAGGGTACAGACCTGGGGAATTTCTTGGATTAGGCGTTCAAAATTGCGGCAATCTTGGGTTCCATCCAATACCACTTGCCAGCCTGCTTGAAAGGTAGTCATGGCAGAATCCTGGGCAATGGTCTGTAAACAGGGCAAGAATTTGCCTCGACAGAGTAAATCCAGCACCCAGCGAGCGGTATAAACCCAGAAACGTAAATCCCCTGAAAGGGGTGAGCGATCGCCAACGGTTGTACTTAGGGGGAGGGTTGTCAACCAGGTAAAGGTCTGGGCTGCATTCAGGCTGAAACCAGAGACTTGCCAGGGAAAGAAGGTTAATTGAGATAGATTTGGATCTAATTCGGCTAAAGGAGTGGTGGAGTGGTAAGGCGTAAGGGCAAGACTGCCCTCGATCGGGGCTTCAAGGGTGGGGTTTGCCTTGGTTTTGCGGAGTGTGGGGGGCGCGGCGATCGCGGTGGGCAGACTTAACTGCCAAGTTGCAGGGGCGAGGGAGTCGGCGATCGGGGGATCCGTGAG
>JAYKJG010000306.1:0-5575 GCA_035286285.1 Prochlorothrix sp. | reverse complement strand
ATCACCTTAGACCTTGAGACTCAGATCCATAACTATGCCCAAATCTGCTGCCACTGCTGACACCGCAACCCAGCGCCAAGCCTTGTTTTCGGCCTATCAGGATCTCTCTGGCCCAGAGCAGCAGTTTATCCAATTAATGGCGGTGATTTATCAGCCCATTCCTGCCCTTGTGCTACAAAAGTGTGTCACGGATTTGGGCATTAAGGATCAAAAACGTCAGCCCCTGTCCAGTTCCCAGTTGCAACAGCGGTTGCAGCGGTTTATGCGGGTGGGGGTGGTGTCGGGGTCGCCGTCGAGTGGCTATCGCTGCCATGTTTTGATTGCGGAATTGGCAACCCGTGAGGCGGTGGAGCAGGGCAACTTGGAGCGCATGGTCAAGATTGTGCGCCAGCGCTTCCCCCTCTACACCAGTTGGAATGGCAGTGTGATCCATTTCACCAAGGTGGTGGAACTGATGCGGGAGGTGCGCATTGCCTTGTATCAGAATGACTTTGAGCGGGTGATGGAGTTGTGGAGCCAGTATGTTCGCTACTCCTACGGTCGGGAGGTTTCGCGGCTGGGCAATCTGCTGAAGGAGGTCTATACCAATCCCTTCGATCGCGACTGGATTCGCAGCCTTGCCCCGGCGATCTATACGGAGGTGATGGAGGCGCTGTTGGGGGAGGCGTTGGATACATTTCAGCCCCAGCCCGATCTGTTTGAGATTTTGTTGGAGGACTGCCGCCAGCAGCATCCCGGCTGTACGCCCCAGTTGCGGCGGGTCTTGGCGAACCATTTGGTGCTGCGGGGCGATTTTGCGTCGATTCAGGTGGTTCTGGCCTGTGATCCCCAGGAGGACGATCGGGAGGTGGTGGTGTTGCACCAGGCGGTGCAGGGCCTGCGATCGATGGTGTGCGGGCATTTTGCGGAGGCCATGACTGCCTATAACCTCGCCTTTGAACTGATGCGCCGCAAAAGCAAAAAACGGAAGCTGTACCTCCAGCAAATGGAAGGGCTGTTCTATACGGCGACCCTGATCCAGGAGGGATCGGCCATTAGTTTGCACCAAGCGACCCTGTATGCGGGCAGTCAAAATAATGAGGGCAATGGGGATCTGTGGCTGATTTACAGCAGTTTGGAGATTCTGGCCCAGGTGCGCCAAGGCAATGTTAGCCTTCAGGCCACCCTAGAGGGGGTGATTCAGTCCCTTCAGCGATCGAATTTGCCCTTTCACCGCTTTTGGAGCCTGCTGCTGGCCTACTGGAGCGATCGCAGTGCGGCCTTTAAGTTGGTGGATCAGGCCCGCAAGCTCTACAGCCTTGCCGAGGCCGGGGGCTATCACTGGGTTGCGATGGAGGTGGCAACGTTCCTCAGCCAGTGGCCCGGTGGGAGCCATTGGGAGAAAAAGGGCAAGGACAGCCATCAGGCGTTGGGTACCCAGTCGCTGATCCAGCTTTTGGAACCCCAGGAAGCATGGCAACTGCGGTTGCGGGCGCTGATCAGCCTCCAGAGCGAACCCAGCCCAACGGCGGAGACCCAGCCTCGGGAGCGGCGGATGTGCTGGTTTTTGCAGATTCAGGATGGGTTCTATAACCTTACGCCCAAGGAGCAGAAGGTATCTGGGAAGGGCAAATGGAGCAAGGGGCGCAATGTGGCGCTTAAGCGGCTCAAGGAGGCGGCGATCGAGTTCGATTACCTCACGCCCCAGGATATCCAGATCTGTAACTGCCTGGAGGTGGAATATTCCACGGGCTACTATGGCTCGACGAACTACGCCTTTAACCACCGGGCCATGCTGGCGCTCGTGGGGCATCCCCGTGTGTTTTGGGAAGATACGCCGACGGTGCGGGTGGACGTGGTGCAGGGAGAGCCGGAGGTGCGGGTGCGCAAGGTGGAAGAGGGCTGGTTAAGGCTAGAGTTGCACCCGGCGATCGGGGACGCGCAGGAAATTGTGATTTGGAAAGAAACCCCCACACGGGTGGTCGTCTTCCCCATTAAGGAAGAGCATCGCAACATTGCCGCTATTCTGGGGGAGGAAAACTCGCTGCGGGTGCCGGTGGATGCCCAGGAGCAGGTTTTATCGGCCATTAGCGCCATGTCGGGCATTGTGACGATCCAGTCTGACATTGGGGGCGATCTGGCGGGGGCGCGGGAGGTGGAGGCGGTGCCCACCCCCCTGGTCCATTTACTGCCCGCTGGCAAGGGGCTGAAGGCGGCCTTACTGGTGCGGCCCTTTGGCCATGGTGGCCCCTACTATCGACCGGGCTACGGGGGCGAAACGGTGGTGGGCGAGGTCGATCGCGAGCGGCTCCAAACCACTCGCAACCGTGACCTAGAGCGGGAACTGGCCACAGCGGTCCAAGCCGCCTGTCCCCATCTGGACCCCGACTGGGCGCAGGATGGGGAGTGGTTGCTGGAGGAGCCGGAAGCCTGCCTGGAACTGCTGACGGAACTGCAAGCCCTGGGGGATCGGGTGATTGTGGAGTGGCCGGAAGGGCAGACCTTTAAGCTGAAGCGGCAGGTGGGGGCGGAAAGTTTTACGCTGCGGGTGGGGCAACAAAAGGATTGGTTTGCCGCCAGTGGCACCCTCCAAGTCAGCGATGACTTAGTGCTGGATTTGCGCCAGCTTATCCATCTGCTGCAAAGTAGTCCCGGTCGCTTTATCCAGTTGGATGATGGTCAGTTTCTGGCCCTAACGGATAGCTTCCGCAAGCGTTTGGATGAGCTTCAGGCTTTTTCAGAACCCCAGGGCAAAAATCTCCGTTTTCATCCCCTCGCGGCCTTTGCCTTGGAAGACTTGATGGAGGAGGCGGGCAGTGTCCAGGCGGATCAGCATTGGCAGGCCCATATCCAACGGCTGCGGGAAGTGGAAGAACTGCAACCGGAGGTGCCCTCAACCCTTCAGGGAGAACTGCGGGATTACCAGTTGGAGGGCTTTCAGTGGTTGGCCCGCTTGGCCCACTGGGGGGTGGGGGCTTGTTTGGCCGATGATATGGGTTTGGGCAAAACCCTGCAAGCCTTGGCGTTGATTTTGACCCGTGCGCCCCAGGGGCCGACCTTGATCATTGCCCCGACTTCGGTTTGTTGGAACTGGCTGGCGGAGGCTCAGCGCTTTGCCCCTACCCTCAATGGGCTATATTTGGGCGGCGATCGCCAAAAATTGCTGGAAGAGGTGCAGCCCTTCGATATGGTGGTCTGTAGCTACGGTTTGCTCCAGCAGGAAGAGGTCGCGACGATGTTGGCGGAGGTGGAGTGGGAGACGATCGTCTTGGACGAAGCCCAAGCCATTAAAAACTCCTCAACCAAGCGCTCTAAAGCGGCCATGGCCCTCCAGGGCAACTTCAAAATGCTGACCACGGGCACCCCGATCGAAAACCACCTCGGTGAACTCTGGAACCTGTTCCGCTTTATTAATCCGGGGCTGTTGGGATCCCTGGAAAACTTTAATGAGAAGTTTGCCAACCCGATCGAGCGCTCCCAGGACCGAGCCGCACGGCAAAAGCTCAAGAAACTAATCCAACCCTTTATCCTGCGCCGCACCAAGACCCAAGTTCTGGAGGAGTTGCCCTCCCGCACCGAGATTACGCTTCAGGTGGAACTGAGCCAGGAGGAAACCGCCTTTTACGAAGCCCTTCGCCGGGAAGCCCTGGCCAAACTGTCGGAGGATGCCAACAACAACACTCCCCAGCACTTGCAGGTTTTGGCGGAAATCATGCGACTGCGGCGGGCCTGCTGCAATAGCCGCCTGGTGGTGCCCGACAGCCCCATCCCCAGCGCCAAGCTTCAGGTTTTTGGGGAAGTCCTGGAAGAACTGCTGGAAAATAACCATAAGGCACTGGTTTTCAGCCAATTTGTCGATCATCTGCGCATCCTAGAAGATCACCTCAAGGCCAAGTCCATTGCCTACCAGTACCTGGATGGCAGTACCCCGGCCAAGGAACGGCAAAAGCGGGTTACGGCCTTCCAGTCTGGGGATGGGGACGTGTTCTTGATTAGCCTCAAGGCGGGGGGAACGGGCTTGAACCTAACGGCGGCGGACTATGTGATCCACATGGATCCTTGGTGGAACCCGGCGGTGGAGGATCAGGCTTCCGATCGGGCGCACCGTTTGGGGCAGCAGCGACCTGTGACGGTGTATCGGTTGGTGGCCCAGGGCACGATCGAAGAAAAAATCGTTGAATTACACCAACATAAGCGGGATCTAGCCGATAGTCTGCTGGAAGGGACGGAAATGAGCGGCAAGATGTCTACAGAGGAGTTGTTAAGCCTGCTCAGCGAGACTTAGGCGGTTCTGTTATGCTGTGGATTGGGTCGTGCCTGGGGTCTAGGGGCTAAGCCCCTCGTGGACAAGCGGTCTACCGAGGGAGATGCCAGCTTATGTTCTGGTCAATTGAGGAGATTTTGCAATGGCTTACAGTGATTTCAAGCTTGATGAGCTACTCTCAACCTTTTCGCTGAGCTTACGGGAAGATCCCGACCATTTTGCCTCGGTCTCTCCGGTTGCCCCCAGTGACTATCTCCGCCTCACCCTCCAACGCAATCTCAATCTTGCGGTGGCGATTAATACGGAGAAGGCAAGGTCAGAATTGGTGATTGCACCGATTCTCTTGGAGGTTAAACAGCAGTTTTATGACGAAATTAGCTTGTTTTCGGGAGTTGACTTTACCGTTGATAAACAACAGGGCTTGAATGGGGTTTGTGACTTCCTCCTGAGTCGATCGCCAGAGCAGTTACTGATTCGTGCGCCTGTCCTGACCGTTGTCGAGGCTAAAAATGAAAACTTATCTGCCGAATTTGCCCAGTGCATCGCGGAAATGGTGGCGGCTCAACTGTTTAATCAGCAAAAGCAAAACGACATTGACCCCATTTATGGGGTGGTGACCACTGGCACGCTCTGGCGGTTTCTGGCTCTGTCCGATCGCCAGGTCACGGTGGATAGTACCGAGTATTTTATTAAGGAAATCGAGAAGATCCTGGGAATTTTACAGTTTATGGTGGTGCGATCTCCAGCATCCGGCGATCGCTCAAGGTTATCCTGAACCTTTTGTGTGGGAGCATCTCATACCAAATCCGCTGAGCCTGAAACAGAATAAACGGGTAGGGGTCGTGCCCCTGTGCCGACCCTCTGACCGCCAAATACAGGGGCAACCACGGGGGGATTGCCCCTACGCGATCGGCTCATGCCCCAAAATCAGGGCAACCACGGGGGGATTGCCCCTACGCGATTGGCTTATGCCCCAAAATTAGGGCAACCACGGGGGGATTGCCCCTACGCGATCGGTAAATGAGCCAAAATCAGGGCAACCACGGGGGGATTGCCCCTACGCGATCGCTATTTCTGGCTCTGTTGGCTGCGGAATTGCTGTTGGTGGGCGAGGTAAGCTTGGTGCCACTCCGCAAAGCGCCGATCGCCATCGCGGACTAAAGCTTGGCGGTACTGTTCCGAGGGAATCCAGGTTGGGGCCGTTTTGGCTGGGGATTGGCGCAATTGCTGACGGTAGCGCCGTTGGTGCTGTTGGTACCGGGATTGCCACTCCTGCCGCCGCCGTTCTCCATCGCGGACGAGGGCTTGGCGATAGTGTTCAGAGTCATAAAC
>JAYKJG010000305.1:0-4520 GCA_035286285.1 Prochlorothrix sp. | reverse complement strand
GCTTGGGGGTTCCAGTGGAGGGGGCTGGCGGCGTAACCGGCTTGGTGGAGTTGGGCCAGCAACCGATCGCGGGGGGGCGGATCCATGGCTCCCCGCTTGCCAATTTCCCCCAAGGTAAAGTGATAGGCAGGTAAGTCGGCTTCCTGCTGCATAATGTCTAGTTTTTGAACACAATCCAGCCAATTCCAGACCTTAGCCTGTTCCGCCATGGCGAGGAGGAACGATCGATCGTGCAGCGCCCCCAACCACAGCGGCCCGGTTAGGGTCATCGGTTGGGAAGCGCTATGGTTCTCACAGCGAGACTGACCGAGCCTACGCCAGGGAACAGGCTGGTAATGGCCGCAGTGGTGGCAATAGCCCAAAAAACCATAGGATTTAACCAAGGGGAGGAGCTTGGCCGATCGCCGCACCATCACCCGATAGGTCTGCCCCGTATAGGTCGCCAGCACCGGGGTAACGCCAAAGCCTAACTGGGCCGCAGTCTGGGCTAAGGTGCCCAGCAAAATCCGTAAGCCCTGCTCCGAGTGGCTGGGAGTGGCTCGGCCAAAGGTGCCATAGCGCTGGAGGCAGCGATCGGGATCATGCCCCCCTAAGGCCCGTCCATCGGTTGCTGTCACATAGAGTAAGCCTCCAGGTGCCATAAGCTGCAAGGCAAGGCTGAAATATTCGGTTCCTGCCCCGAAAACATCAAGATCGACTAAATCATAGGTTTGCGATCGCGCCAAGGCTTGGGCTAAGACCTGGGTTGCAGGGTGGTGAGTCAGGCAGAGGCGATCGCCCAACTGATCCGCCACGGGGGCCAAATTGGCCCGCAACAGCGCCCCCAAATCCGGATTGCCCTCATTGACCCACAGTGCCTCGGCCCCCGCCTCCAGCCCATAGCGCAGCGCCCGCACTCCTGATCCCGCCATTGTCTCTAAAATTTGCAGGGATCCTTGCTTTTTCCGGTAAACATCCGCTGCTAAGACTCCCAAGTCTCGCACAAACTGATTGTGAGGGTTAAAAAAAGCGGAGCCGGGGTCAAAGACGATCGATCGCTCTTGGTACATAAGTTAGGTTTGGATCAGAGGGGGACTAAAGTTCTCACTACGGTTGGTGGGGAGAGGACTAAAGTCCTCACTACGGTTGGTGGGGAGAGGACTAAAGTCCTCACTACGGGCTATAGACTGGTTGATTGTGGTGCCCTTGGGATGGTCAGAATGGGTGAATTAACGGCGCAGGAGCAGGTAAACTGTGTGATAACTGACCGTAATGGCCTGTTCGGGCGGAATTTGCTGCTGCCAGGTCTGCCAGAGGTGTTTCCACTGGGCGGGGGTGAGGGTGGCCCGATCGCGACGGTAGCCAGTGCCCAAGGCTTTGAGGTGCTGGAAAAAGTGTTGGGGGTTGGGGTGTTCGCTGTGGTGCCAGGTGGTGGCAAAGTGGCAGGTACGGGCAGCGGGGGCGATCGCCGCCACTATGGTTTGGAACTCCGGTAATGGATTGGCTGTGTAGGGCACACCGCTCTGTTCACAGGCCGATCGCCACTCCGGAAAACTATGGTTACTGGGAAAAGCAACTGCAACCCAGCCCCCCGGTAGCGTGACACTGAGCCAGTGTTTCAGGGTCTGGATCGGATTTTCAAACCATTGCAGCGCAAAACTACTGATAACCAAACTATAAAGCTGCTCAGGCATGGGGATATTCTCCCCATCAACCACTGCAAACTCAACGGTTGCAGGCCGATCGCCCACCATTGCAGCCAAGTTCGATCGGCAAAACGCCACCATGTCCGCCGACAAATCCGTAATCACCACCTCACAGTCCGGTAACTGCTGCACCACCTCCGCACTCAAAAAACCCGTCCCACATCCCACTTCTAAGATCGGCCCCGGTAGCGGTGGAGTGGGCAAATGCCGCCGCAGTTGTTGGAAAAGCTGGTGGGCACAGTTGCGCTGAAGTTGCGCAAGGCGGTGGTAGGCGGCGGCAGCATGGCCAAAGGACTGGGCAACCCCCTGTTTATAGACATTATCAATACGAGTGTCGGCTCTCAGTTGCTCAGCTTCCAGTTGCTCAGCTTCCACTTGTTTGGCTCCCACTTGTTCGGCCCTCACGCTAATCACCATCGGATTTAATAAGCATAGAATTTAACGGGCACAAATTCTAATCAGCAACCCTTGAACAAGCCTAGGCTTTTCGTGCCCCTAGGCGCAGATCCAAAGGACTAAATACCGGTAGATGGCTAATTTAGCGTTACTTTTCTGCTAATTTACCGCTAATCTGCCCCTAATCCTCCACAGACCACCAGGGTTCAATGATATCCCAGCATGTGGTGCCGTGGGTGAGGGGGAGGCCATGACCTGCGCCCTCGATCGCCCGCAAGGTGACGCGGGAATGTCCCAAGCGAATCAAGTCCTTGACCAGGGTTTCACTGCGATCGAGGGCAACAATTGTATCCGCAGTGCCATGGATCAGCAAAATTCGGGGGATTTTTCGTAAACTCTCCAAACTGAGGCTTTGGTTCTGGAGATCGCGGAGATCTTGGAGCAGCGTGGGCAGGGCTAGGGCATTAATCAAAACTGGATCGGGATAGGGAGAACTGGAGAGGGGAGACCAGAGGGAGTTCCAGGACTGGGGAGCGACCGTATTGACCCAAAATTGCTGTAAAACAGCCATTGGATCCTGCTCTAGTTGCTGAATCATCCGATCGACCCGTCGCCGAGACTGTTTTTGAGCCAACTCATCCCTGGGGTGAAAGTGGGCAAAACCACTCAGGATAATCAGGGCGTTCGCCTGTTGTAGGAGATGCGGCGAGCAGAGGTGGAGGCCATAGGAGTGAGTGAGGAGGAGCTTGGGGCCGGGAGTGGCTGAAAACTGAGGATCTAGGCTTTTGGGAATGCCGCTCGGTGAGTTATCAAACAATGAAAAGGGAAAGTAGCCCCGATCGTAGGCTTGAAAAGACCAGCCGCGACGCAGGGCCGATCGAACCAACGTGTGCCAACAATTGGACCCCAACCCCCAACCATGGTAGGCAATCACTTCGGGAGTTGGCGTAGAGAGCGGTGAAAAAGAAGACACAGATAATTTGCCAAGAATGAAGGGTAAAGGTCAGGGGGATGGCCGGTCAAAATCACTCCGCATCACTCTGCTTCCTAAAGATATCGCAATGTTAAAGTTCCAGAGC
Organism: Prochlorothrix sp.; assembly: GCA_035286285.1. GTDB lineage: Bacteria > Cyanobacteriota > Cyanobacteriia > Prochlorotrichales > Prochlorotrichaceae > Prochlorothrix. Next base: position 1,360 of record JAYKJG010000305.1, on the reverse strand, counting down.
TAAAAAGACCAGGATTAGCCCTCCCCCCAGAGATCACCATCATCCGTAACAGGCCACTGCGAAGCACCAGCATTTTCCCCGTTCTGGGCTAGGGTAGAAGCCACCCGCGCCGACCCCAGGGCACCCTGCCGCCTTGGCACAGCGGGTAACTACCTGCAAACAGCCCCATCGATCGCCGCAATCACTTCCTCCGGCGTTAACAGCGACGATCGGTTCCAGGGCGAACCGCCCACAATCTTACGCCCTCCCCAAGGGTCAGAAAACCCAGATTTAGCCTGTTCTGCTTCTGTAATCCGCTTTAGGGGGCCTTGGGTATAGTCTAAGTCCCCTTGGCGGGGGTGTAGGGGAATGGATCCCAAGGTATAGGACTGGCCGCCCTCAGGCCGATCGCGCCAGGTCAAGGTCTCCGGTCGCAGGGTTTGGCGATCGGTCTGGGCCTCTAGGACTTGATAAAACACCCGTGGGTCAATGTAGCGATCGAGGCCACGCAAGTCACACACCGCAAACGGACCCGTTGCCGTTGGGATCAGGCGAATCCGTCCTTCCTGCTGCAATTGTGCCCGATCGGCCTCTAACTGTTGCCAATACCCCGCTGCCTCCCCCAAATCTCCCGGCCAAGGCTGCTCTCCCCGTGCTGCGGCCATTAGGTGCTCTGTTCCCTGTTCAAAAGCCGCAGAATAGTATCGCTCTCGGTCCTCCAGTTGCCACTGTTGGCGATCGTCCGGTAAGTCTAACTCCTGCCGCAGTCGATCGCTGCCCACCTTCAACGCCGCAACCACCGTTGCCGCAAACTCTGCCCACTCCCCCAACTGGGGCGGCACTCCTAAATGATCACAGTCCCAGGCGATCGCCTGTAACCGCGCCACTATCTCTACATTCTCCAAAATAGCCCTCGGTAACTGAACCCACGCCGCTGCCACACAGGCATCCGCATCCACTTGAGTGGTGGTAAAACAGGGGGGTGCGCCAGTACTGCGCTCTTCTAGGAGTGTCGTGGTGTCGGGCAGTGGCATATCGAGAATTTGGATGGGAGCACCCCCGGTACAGTGGTGGTCCCAGTGCAAATCCCCCAAATTGGGCACCCACTGGGGAACAGTACCATCCACCATAATAATTTGATGGTGCTGGGGTAAGCGATCGTGATGGGTTGTGACAAGGTACATAGCAGGGCTGGGGTTAGCGTTGGGTGATGGGATGGCAGTTCGGGGGATTCACGGGAGATTAGCGGCCCATGGTGCAGGAACGCATCCTAACAAGACCCATTGTAGAAGGCCAGTGTTGGTTAAACCCAGTATTTGTCAAACTTTGTCAAACAGTGAGTATTATCAGTAAGTGCTATCGGTGCGTGCTATCGGTGCGT
>JAYKJG010000304.1:0-4155 GCA_035286285.1 Prochlorothrix sp. | reverse complement strand
GCGACCCCTACCGCCCTTGGGGAGAGAGGGGGGGGTTAGTGCTAACCCACTGACTCAGCAGTTTGAAGGTGAACCCCGTGGGGGAGGGAGTGGGTGACCCAGAAGTCGAGATCGGCATCCTGGAGCCGATCGGCCACCCGTTGCCGCACCGTTGCCGCTGCCTCCAAGGATTCGCAAATCGCAAACACCGTCGGGCCAGACCCAGACATCATGGTGCCGACAACGCCGACTTGGGTGGCAAAGGCTGCCCGGAGCCGGGATACGGCTGAATATTGGGGTAAAACCACTCTTTCTAGGTCATTGTGGAGATTTTGGCAGATTTGGGCTGTATCTCCCGCCGCGATCGCCGCCGCCATTGGCCCCGATCGGACTGCCTCTTGGTGAGCCAAAACCCCCGCCGCATCCTGGACATAGCCCGCCGCAAACTGCTTGCGGTAGCTGCCATAGGCCCAGGGCGTAGACACAGACAAACTGCGGTACTTCGCCAAAACCAACGGGAGCGTACCGGGTAGCGCAACCCGTGCCGGATCCTGCGGTATCCCCGGCATTGCCCCCGCCGCTTTTCCAAAGTTGACCATCGGCTCCAGCACCTCGCCCCGTCCTAGGGCTAGCACCGTCCCCCCCTGCACACAAAACGGAATATCCGACCCCAATTGGGCGCACAACCGCTCAATTTCCGCCACTGGCAAGCCCATCTCCCAGAGGTGATTTAGCCCCACCAGCACCGCTGCGGCATTGGTGGATCCTCCCGCTAGGCCCGCCCCCACTGGAATATTTTTGGTGATGGTAATCACCAGTTGACCCTGGGGAGCAGGCCGATCGCCGCCGTAGTGGGACCACTGTTCCCAGAGGAGGGCAGCGGCCCGGTGGGCTAAGTTGCTGGCATCGGTGGGGACTTCGGGATGGTCGCAGTGGAGGGTGATACCGAGGCTGGGCTGGGGGCTGGGGGTGGCAGCGGGTTGAAACTGGAGGCTGATGCGATCGGCCAGGGCCACACTTTGCATAACCATGACTAATTCATGGAAGCCATCGGGCCGATCGCCCACAACCTCTAGATAGAGGTTGATTTTGGCAGGAGCAGACAGGGTACAGGTGAGCATGGGGTAGGGGTAGGGAGTTAAACGGTTTTCGATCGGGGCAAATCCCCCGTGGTTGCTCTGGTTTATGCGATCGGGGCAAGGGCATCGCTGAGGGCGATCCATTGGGGCAGGCCAAGGGCTTCAGCGCGGGCCGTGGGATCAAGGTTGAGAGACTCAAACACGGCATCCAGACGATCGCGATCGACCACAGCCTTGAGATTATTGCGCAGCATCTTCCGCTTTGCCCCAAAACCCACCTTCAGCAGCGTTTCCAGATATTGGGGATTCTGGGGCGGGTTGGGGTAGGGGCGGGGCACCAGGTGCAGGACCGCAGACTCGACCTTGGGGGGGGGCTTAAACGCCTGGGGCGGCACTGCGCAAATAATCTCACAGTCCGCTAAATACTGGCACCGCACCGACAGCGCATTAAACGCCTTGCCACCGGGGTCTGCACAGACCCGATCGGCCACTTCCCGCTGCACCAGCAGCACAATCTCTTGCCAGCGGGGGATCTGGGGCTGGCCCAACTGGCCAAGGAGCAACTCCAAAATTGGCCCCGTGATGTTGTAGGGAATATTAGCCACCACCTTGGTCAGGTTCTGGAACTGGGGAAAGTCCCGCAACTGCTGCGCGAGATCCAGCCGCAAAATATCCCCTTGGAGCAGCACAAAGTTCTGGTTTTGCCCAAAACGCTGCACCAACCCCTGGCAGAGGTCTCGGTCTAGCTCCACTGCCACCACCGCCGCCGCCTGTTCCACCAAGGCTTGGGTCAACACCCCCCGCCCCGGTCCAATTTCCAAAACCCGATCCTCTGGTTGCAGGTGCGCAGCGGCCACAATGCGATGGAGGACTTGGGGATCACGGAGCCAATGTTGGCCAAAACGTTTACGGGGATAGCTCACAGCGGAGTAGGGTAGGGGGACAAGGAACGGGGCAGGATCGATAAAATCAGGCTGGGGATCAAAGGGATCGGGGGGGGATCACCGATCGAATCCCACGGATATGGGGGAACCTACCCATGGGAAATAGCGGGGATACACCCTATGCGAGGGGTAGATCCCTAGCCGATAATCGGATCAGAATTATAAAGGAAACATAAAACCGGAAGACATCAACCTTTACGCTTTCGACTTTACTGCTTCAACGTCACGGTTTTGACCCCTCTTTTGTAGCTCCACGTTTACTCTGTTTCAGCCCAGACATTTGCCTGTCCCTGCGGCTCGTGTCTCCACCTCAAGGAGGTGAACCCCTCTTATGGATTATCTGTACTATCTCGCCAATGCCAGCCTTACCCTGCGGGTTGTGGAACACTTACACCACCACCCCCACCTTCCCCTCAGTTTTCTCACGGTGATCCATCAAATTGACGGTTGGATCCTCCGTGTCAAGCTAGAGCACCCCTTGAGTGAGAAGGATGACCTAGACTTTCGGGCCTTTTTGAACGAGTTGGGGATCTCGTATGATCCGGGAATGCGGCTACAGATGGCGCTCTGGAGCCTAGAGACGGGCCAATCTCCCATTACCGTCATGCGACGCTACCAAGTGGCAGTCGTGTCCCATGGCCGACCGGATTTAGAGGAAATTGAAGAATTTCGACAGCAGTTTGTACGGGGTCTGGGATACTGCCCGGAAACCCTGGCCTAGCGTCGATCCACCTCGGAGAGGATAGGGGTTAGCTCCTGACGGTCAACACATCACGGCAAGACCCAGGACACTCCTTAGCAGCACAACAGCGGCAAAACTCCACAAGTTGCTTCCGGGATGTTTTGTACCAGCAGCAAGACAATGTTAAGCGGCACAATTGCCGCTTTTTTGTAATTGTATAGTGATCTCCTTTGGGATCTGAAGACCCCTCACCCCCAGCCCCTCTCCCAATCGGGGAGAGGGGAGCAAGAGTACTCAGATTTCACGTCGGCGCTATAGCCATTGTAGCAAATGGATTGGGGGTCGCCGGATTATGGCAAACCGAGGGGTTTTTGGCTGGGAACCCCGATCGATCGGGGGTATGCTTCTGGAGTGTCGGCCTCTTTTTTCAGCAAAATACAATGGCGCATCGCCCCCGTTAAGGGCGTAGTCAAGGGTTTCACCGCTGCGATTACACCCCCTAGGTCCAAGGCCGCTGACCGCAGGCTCTCTTCTTCTGCCTCGCTCCACTGGCCCCGGTACAGGACCGCATAGCCCCCCCGCCGCACCAGGGGCAGGGCATATTCTGCACAAATCGTAACCCCACCCACGGCCCGCACTAGCGCTAAGTCATAGCTCTCCCGCTGCCCGTCTTCTTGGCCCACGGCCTCCGCCCGCCCCACTAGCGCGGTCACTGTCGCTAAGTTGAGCCGCTCAATTAATCCCTCTAAAAAGGCGACTTTTTTGCGTGTTGCGTCCAGCAGGGTGACGGTGCTGTCTGGCCAGAGCACTGCGGCGGGTAGCCCCGGAAAGCCGCCCCCGGTGCCGATGTCAATGATGCGGCGGGGTTGGGGAAGGGTATCGAGGGGTGGGGTACTGCGATCGGGGCTGCGATCGGGACTGGTCCCACTGGGGTCAAGGGGATTGGGGAAGAAGAAAGACAGGCCGCTGAGGGAGTCCCAAAGGTGCTTTTCCCAAAAGTCTGCGGGGGTGGTGAGGCGGGTGAGGTTGAGGAATTGGTTGGCTTGGACGATCGCCTGGTAGATGGCGACAAACTGCTGCTGCTGGGTGGGGCTGGGGCACCAGTTGAGGGTCGATCGCCAACGATCGGCCAATTCCGGGAGGCTGTCCAAGACGGGGGCAATGGGGTCGATCGCGGGGTTGGCAGGGGGAGCCGAGTGAGGGGGGGGAGTTAAGTCGGAGGGGGTTAAGGACATGGTGTAGCGGTTGGGGCGGTTGGGTTTAAGGTCTAGGGTTACAGGGTCTAGGTTTGCAGGGTCTAGGTTTGCATTGCCCGGTTTTGGATTGTCTCGGTTGGTGTTAGCGGGGAAACGGGGCGCTAGAGGCCGTCCATGTAGCGTTGTTTGAAGTCGTCGGCGGCTTGGGGGTCGAGTTGGCGCAGGGCGCGAATAATGCTAATGAGGGTTTCTGAGTTGGGATCCCGTATCTCATT
>JAYKJG010000303.1:0-3558 GCA_035286285.1 Prochlorothrix sp. | reverse complement strand
CAACATCGCCCCCCAAGTTGTCTTTGAAATCCTCTCTCCCAGCAACACAGCCCGCGAAATGCTGCTCAAGCAACAATTTTATGAACAGTATGGCGTTTTAGAGCTATTTTTCTACGATCCAGCCTCCAATGACTTTTGGGGACTCATTCGCAGCAAAGCCGAGGAACCCTTTCAACCCCTAGTTGCCCTCCAGTTACCCTGGACTTCTCCCCTCCTCGGCATTCGCTTTGAGAGGGGAGAGTCAGAGCTAGAAATTTTCTATCCCAACGGCGAAAAATTTAAGGATCCGGCTGAATTTGCCGATGAACGGGATCAAATAGCCCAAGAACGGGACCAGCTAGCCCAAGAACGGGACCAGCTAGCCCAGGAGCGCCAACGCGCCTTTGCCAAATTGCGAGAATTGGGCATTGATCCCAACACGCTCTAGAAAAGGCCAAAAGCGACGATCCTCGCCAGTTAACCGATAAGGTAGGGGCAATCCTCCCATAGTTACCCCAGTTTTTGCCCCGGTTGAGGTAGGGGCAATCCCCCCGTGGTTGCCCCGTCATTATCGGTAGGGGCAATCCCCCCGTGGTTGCCCCGGTTTTGGTCCCCCCGTGGTTACGTCGATCGGGATGCTGACCAGATTCCGCAACACCAGAGAAAATTCAACCGTAATTCAATGTCTATTCCAGGATCCCGCTATACTAGAACGATCCGGCGATCGTAGCCATCGCCCTTCCCCCTGTTTTCCCCGCCTCATTCCTTCGCTGCTTGTGTGATGACCGTTGCTGCTCCCGCCCTGGACCACATTTTCCCCTTCCCCCTGGACGACTTCCAACATCAGGCGATCGCCGCCCTCGATCAGAACCGTTCCGTGGTTGTCTGCGCCCCCACCGGCTCCGGGAAAACCCTGATCGGAGAATACGCCATTCATCGCGCCCTAGCCCACGGCAAGCGAGTTTTTTACACCACCCCCCTCAAAGCACTCTCCAACCAAAAACTGCGGGACTTTCGGGAGCAATTTGGCCTGCAACAGGTGGGACTCCTCACCGGGGATTTATCCGTAAACCGGGATGCCCCCATTCTCGTGATGACCACGGAAATCTTCCGGAACATGCTCTACGGCACCCCGATCGGCGAAGTCAGTCCCGCCCTCGTTGGCGTGGAAACCGTGGTCCTGGATGAGTGCCACTACATGAACGATCGCACCCGGGGCACCGTCTGGGAAGAATCCATCATCTATTGCCCCCCCAGCATCCAATTAGTCGCCCTGTCCGCCACGATCGCCAACAGCGACCAACTCACCGACTGGCTCAGCCAAGTTCACGGCCCCACCGAACTGGTCTACTCCGACTTTCGCCCCGTCCCCCTGCAATTTAGCTTCTGCACCGACAAAGGTCTCTTCCCCCTCCTCAACGAGCAAAACACCGATCTCCATACCAACTTCAAAGCCCGCCTCAAAAAGCAAAAGGGCGCAAAGGACTCCAAGCGCCAGCCCCCCACCCCCACCCTCCCCTTCGTACTGCAACAACTCTACGATCGGGATATGCTCCCCGCCATATACTTTATCTTTAGCCGCAAAGGCTGCGAACGGGCCGTCGATGAGTGCGCCAACCTCTCCCTCGTCCATCCAGGGGAGTTTGCCCGCATTCGCGCCCAAGTTGAGGTTTTTCTGAGCCACAGTGCCGCCGCCGCCAAAGAAAGCCAAATTGATGCCCTCTGTCGCGGCATTGCTTCCCACCACGCCGGATTACTCCCCGCCTGGAAAGGACTGGTCGAAGAACTGTTTCAGCAGGGACTCGTCAAAGTTGTCTTTGCCACGGAAACCCTCGCCGCAGGCATCAATATGCCCGCCCGCACCACCGTCATCTCCGTTCTCTCCAAGCGCACCGACGACGGTCACCGCCTGCTCAACGCCTCAGAATTCCTCCAAATGGCCGGACGGGCCGGACGGCGCGGCATGGACCCCCAGGGCTACGTCGTCACAGTCCAGAGCCGCTTCCAAGGCGTAAAAGAAGCCGCCCAAATTGCCACCGCCAAGGCCGATCCCCTCGTCAGCCAGTTTACGCCCAGCTACGGCATGGTTCTGAACCTGCTGCAAACCCACACCCTCCCCGAAGCCCAGGAACTCGTTGAGCGCAGTTTTGGCCGCTATTTGGCCATGCTCACCCTTAAACCCCAGCGGGAAGCCCTCCAGGCGGTCGCCGCCGATGTGGAAGAACTGCGGGCCGATTTAGACGCAGTACCCTGGGATCAGTTTGATGGCTACGAAAAACTTAAGGGTCGCCTCAAGGAAGAAGAACGACTGCTCAGAACGCTCCAAAACCAAGCCGAAGAGCGCCAATCTAAGGAAATGACCTTGGCCCTAGCCTTTGCCGTTGCGGGAACCCTGCTCACCCTCCAGGGCAAACACATCCCCTCCCCCCAACCCCTCCCCGCTGTCCTTGTCGGCAAGGCTCCCGGCCCCAACCAGTCCCCCTATCTCATTTGCCTCAGTTGGGATAATACCTGGCTGGTGGTCACGACTTTGGATGTGGTGGCGCTCCATGGCGAAGTTCCCCGCCTCGTAGCCGTAGATACCCTCGTTCCGCCGATCGACCTCGAAATTCGCCCCGGTCAATGCCGTGAGGGCGACCCCAGCACCGTCCCTTTGGTGCAGCAATTGCAGGCCACGGTCCAGCGCCACAACCTAGGGGCCAGCCCCAGCGAAACCGCCGCCGCCCGCACCGCAGAGGAGGTCCAAACCCAACTAGAGCGCACGGCAGAGGTCCGATCGCTGCTGGAAAACCACCCCGTCCACAGATGGCAAGGTCACAACCACCTGCGCAAGAAACGCCGCCGTTTAGAGCGTCTGGAGTCGGAATATGACGATCGGCGCTCTAAATTTGAAAGTTTCTCCCATCGCCACTGGGAGCAGTTCCTGAACCTTCTCTACATCCTCCAAGAGTTCCACGGTGTCGAAGGCACCGAACCCACCGCCCTCGGTGAAAATATTGCTGCTTTCCGGGGCGAAAATGAGCTATGGCTCGGTCTTGCCTTTAGTTCCGGCCACCTTGACGACTTAGCGCCCCAACACTTGGCCGCAGTTTGCCACGCCCTCATCAGCGATATCACCCGCCCAGACCTCTGGGTCCGTTACCGAGTCCCCAACGCCGTCGAAGACAGCCTAGAAGGGCTACGGCCCCTCCGTCGCCAACTCCTCCAAGCCCAACACCGCTACCAAGTCCATCTGCCCACTTGCCTAGAGCTAGAACTGACGGGACTGGTGGAAGCCTGGGCTTTGGGCTGTTCTTGGTGGGAACTGTGCAGCCATACGAGCCTGGATGAGGGGGATGTGGTGCGAATTTTGCGGCGGGTCTTGGATTTGCTGAACCAATTGCCCTATGTGCCCCACATTGACCGGGAGTTGAAGCGCAATGCAGCCCGTGCGGCCCAGTTGATCGATCGTTTTCCGGTGCGGGATCTGGTGGTGGTGCCGGAGGAGGAGCTAGGGGAGGAAGGTGGGGTAGAAGAGAATGGGGAGGTTGGTGCGGTTGAGGAGGTTACGGAGGCTGAGGGTGAGGTTTAGGGTGCTAG
>JAYKJG010000302.1:0-4253 GCA_035286285.1 Prochlorothrix sp. | reverse complement strand
ACCCGCCAACACCGAGCAACCGCCGCCCCCGCCCAGCGGAACGGAATTCAACGACTGAGCTTAAGGACTGGATTTAACATCAATGCTAGGGGTACGGTTTTTATACCAAATCCGTTGAGCCTGAAACAGAATAAACGGGTAGGGGTCGTGCCCCTGTGCCGACCCTCTGACCGCCAAATACAGGGGCAACCACGGGGGGATTGCCCCTACCAAAACGAACCGAGATTAGTCGGATTTGGTATTACACCCAAGGCAGAATTCCAGCCCCTACGGCAATTCTCCAAGCGGGCCGGAAGACCCGGCCCCTACTGGGCTAGCGGCTAGAACCCGCCTCCCGTTAGCCCTTCCAGCAGGTTCCCCACATCGCCAAATTGCTCTGAAGCCTCCAGCAGGGCACCCACATTAATGCGGGCATCGGTGGGGTATTTGTCCAGCAGTTCCAAGAGGGTGAACTTGTTATCCCCAGAGAGGGACAGCAAAAGGGCACCGCTGAGGGCTTGGGCACCGGCTGTATTGGCATTGCGGGGGGCAATAATTTCTCCCAACTGCTCCAAAATCGCCATTCCGGGCCTGCTGCTCATAATGCGGTAGGCCGTTACCAGGTCAAAATCGACCTCATCGTTAAGAATACGGGCGACTTCCTCCGGAGACTGTCCTGCTAACTTCAGGATCAGCTTGAGTTCCCCCGTGGGCTTACCCGTTTCCGCCAATTCCCGCAATTCGGTCAACGTCACCGTTCGGGTGATTGGCCCCACAATAAAGGTCCAATTTTCTGCCGATCGGGCCGGGGTTGCCCCCAGTAGACCCCCAAGGGTAATCCCTAAACAAAGGGACACCTGGAAGGCTGCACGCGCTAAGAATGTTCTCTTCATGGTCATCGTTCTCTGAGTTGCGGCATGTCTGGGACTTCAACAGTCCATCACGCCGCAGTGTACACCGAAGTTCCCTAGTATGCCCTAGGACGCGGGGGGGGTGCTGTCCGTTCCATCCCCTAGGGAGGGCCGACTGTCGCGATCGGGGCTACCCGCAGTCCGCACCCACACCGACTCCCCATGGGAAAATAATCCCTCAGCCGTGGCTAGGGTTTGGATGGCGCTGGCGGTTTTGTGGAGCGCTTGGGGGGAATATTGGATCAAACTGGAATGCTTGAGGAAGGTTTCTACGCCCAGCGCCGAGGCATAGCGGGCAGAGCCAGAGGTGGGGAGGGTGTGGTTGGGTCCGGCTAAATAGTCGCCGACGGCCTCCGGGGTGGAACTGCCCAGGAAAATGGCCCCCGCATGGCGAATCTCTGAAATCAGATCCCAAGGATCCTCAACCTCTAGCTCCAAATGTTCGGGGGCAAATTGGTTCGATAATTCTGCGGCGGCTTGGAGAGACTCCACAATCACTACCAGTCCGTAGTGGGCGATCGCCTTCTCGGTTAAGGTCCGGCGGGGGTGGTTTTCCAACTGTCGCTCCACCTCAGCCGCCACCTGCCGCCCTAAACCGGCATCGGTGGTCACCAAAATCGCTGCTGCCAAGGTGTCATGCTCAGCCTGGGCCAGCAGATCCGCCGCCACATGGACCGGGTTAGCGGTGTGATCAGCAATCACCAACACCTCCGACGGCCCCGCCAGGGAGTCGATCCCCACCGTGCCATAGACCTGCTTCTTGGCCAGGGTGACATACAAATTCCCCGGTCCCGTAATCACATCCACCTTGGGGATGGTGGCCGTTCCATAGGCGAGGGCCGCGATCGCCTGGGCACCCCCCACCCGATAAATTTCCTCAATGCCCGCCTCCTGGGCCGCCACCAACACCGCCGCATTCATGACATTTCCTTCACCGGGCGGCGTGACCATCACCCTACGCGGCACTCCCGCCACTTGGGCCGGAACCGCATTCATCAGCACCGTACTGGGATAGGCGGCTTTCCCGCCCGGTACATACAGCCCCGCCCGATCGACGGGGGTATAGCGCTTGCCCAGCACCACCCCATCCTCGCCAAATTCCACCCAACTTTTGGGCACCCGCTGCTGGTGGAACGCCATAATATTGCGATGGGCAAGGCGGATCGCATCCAATAAATCCTTGGGCACCTGCTGGTAGGCCGCATCTAGCTCGGAACCACTCACCCGTAGCTCCGTTGCCTTGAGGGAGACCCGATCGAACTCCTCCGTATAGGCCACTAGGGCCGCATCCCCTTGGCGCTTCACTGTTTGCAAAATCTCACGAACGGTCGCTTCTTTGTGAACCATAGACTCATCAAAGGTACGGTCACAAATGCGTTTAAGTTCGGATTGGGCCTCAGACCAGTCAGTGACGATTCGCAGCATGGAGGTTATCGTGCCAGTTCTATACAGTGTGAGGAGGGATATTCAAATTAGCTTAGCTTGAATTTTCCCTACCTTGCTACTCCCGTGCCCTGCGTTAACCCCGCCTCAGTCCCCCTGACCGCCTCAGCGCTGGGGGAGTATGCCCTGGGCAGCCTCGAAAATTGGGCAGTTTCAACCGAGTCAACCAAGGCGTAACTGTAATGATTCAGGGGGTACGGGAGAATGAGGGTTTCAGGCTCCAAACAACAGACCTGAGGCCATTGGAGCGGGTCCAGTTCACCGGGGCAGATTCCCCGACTTGGGTAGGGGCAATCCCCCCGTGGTTGCCCCGGTTGTTGGTCGCCAAGAGGGGAGCCACGGGGGCGCGACCCCTATGCGATGTCAATTGTTCTCCAGGGAAATCTACCCCTTTGATCCGGCTCTGACCGGCGATCGGCGGGCTGAAAGGCAACCCTGGGGGCATGGTCCCTGCCTCCGTCGTTGACCTGCCTGCCCCGGTTCGTCAAGATTGTTACAAACAAGGCGCAACAACTTGACCATAAGCTGCTAGGATAGCTAGATGTGGAATTTTAGTCTTCAGCAAGCTGGATCTGACTACCGTGGCCAATATTAAATCTGCCATTAAGCGCGTTCAAATCGCGGAGCGTAACCGTCTTCGGAATAAATCTTACAAGTCTGCCATCAAAACCCTGACCAAGACCTATATCGCCGCTGTGGAGCAGTATACTGCAAGCCCCAGCGATGAAGCCAAGCAAACGGTGCAAGCCACCATGGCAGCAGCTTACAGCAAAATTGACAAGGCTGTGAAGCGAGGGGTGCTCCATCCCAACACCGGAGCTAATCGCAAAGCTCGCATTGCCCGCGCCTTCCGCAAGCAAGTGGAACCCTATACCCCCGCTGAGTAACCGGACTTGCCGACTACCCTAGCTCCCTGGTCTCCTTGGCCTCTTCCCCTGACATTGGCACGGCCCAGGACAGTTCTCGTCCCAGGAATTTCCGCCCCTGTGCAGCCCTTCTTGTGCAGCCTCTCATCAGACAAGCCATGCGCTTAATTGACACCCACGTTCATCTAAACTTTCCTGTGTTTCAGGAAGACTTGACCGAAGTGGCACAGCGTTGGCGTGAGGCGGGCATTGCTTACCTCATCCACTCCTGTGTTGAACCGGGAGAGTTTAGTACCCTCCAGGGCCTGAGCGATCGCTTTCCGGAACTCTTCTTTGCGGTGGGGTTGCATCCCCTTGATGTGGAGCAGTGGACTCCGGCGCTGGCCGATCGCATTCAGCAACTGGCGGCTTCGGACTCGCGGGTGGTGGCGATCGGCGAAATGGGATTGGACTTCTACAAGTCGGATCAGGCAGACCTTCAGCACCAAGCCTTTGAAGCCCAGTTGCAGATTGCCAAGGCTCTAAACTTGCCGGTTATTATCCACTGTCGTGAGGCGGCTGCGCCGATGGCGGGGGTTTTGCGGCGGTTTTGGGCGGACCATGGTCCTGTGCGGGGGGTGATGCACTGTTGGGGAGGGTCGCCGGAGGAAACCCAGTGGTTCCTGGATTTGGGGTTTTACATTAGCTTTAGCGGTACAGTCACCTTCAAAAAGGCAGAGCAAATCCATGGGTCTGCGGTGATGGTGCCCAGCGATCGGCTCTTGGTGGAAACCGACTGTCCTTTCCTGGCTCCGGTGCCCCAACGCGGAAAACGGAATGAACCGGCCTTTGTTCGCCATGTGGCCGAACGGGTCGCTCAATTGCGTCAGGTCTCCCTAGAAGCCTTGGCGGATCAAACCTTTGCCAATGCTTGCACCCTGTTTCAACTCCCGATTTCTGAACGGGTTTCTGCCTGAGCCTCCTGCGGGGGGGTCGGGTCACCGGAGTTTCAGCGGCTGGTGTGGGCTAGGTCTCGGCTCTTGGGGTGGAGGGCCAAAGGTTGCGGCAGGTCTTT
>JAYKJG010000301.1:0-15762 GCA_035286285.1 Prochlorothrix sp. | reverse complement strand
GGCGTTGGGCTGTTGGGTTTCGGGGACTCAACCCAACCTACGAATTGCTACGAATTGCAACCTCTGCCCTTGGCCGATCGGCCATTACTGGAACTGCTGGGCGTAGTAGGCTGCATATTTACCCTGTTGGGTCAATAATTGGTCATGGTTGCCGGATTCTACAACTTGGCCTTGCTCTAGGACAAGGATGCGATCGGCCTTGCGCACCGTCGCCAGCCGATGGGCAATAATAAACACCGTGCGATTTTGCATCAAGCGTTCCAGGGCTTCCTGGACCAGGGCTTCCGACTCCGCATCCAGGGCGCTGGTGGCTTCGTCCAAAATCAAAATTTGGGGATCGAGCAAGACCGCGCGGGCGATCGCCAGCCGCTGCCGTTGTCCCCCGGACAGGTTGACCCCCCGTTCCCCCAGCAAGGTGCGATAGCCATCCGGTAGCTGACTGATAAAGCCGTGGGCATTCGCAACCCGTGCCGCCGCTTCTACGGCCTTCCAGTCAATCTCCCGCTGACCAAAGGCGATATTTTGGGCCACACTGCCGGAAAAAAGGATGGTTTCCTGGGGCACAATGCCGATGTGGCGGCGCAGACTGGTCAGGGTCAGCGATCGCACATCGTAGCCATCCAACAAAATTTCTCCCGCCGCCACATCGTAAAATCGGGGTAAAAGATTCATAATCGTACTTTTTCCGGCCCCAGAAGCCCCTACGAGGGCTATGGCTTCACCGGGCGCAACCGTAAAGCTGACCCCTTTCAAGACGGGCTGATCGGGGTTATAGGCAAAGGTGACATTGCGGTACTCGACACGGCCTTGGATGGGGGGAAGATCGATCGCGTCGGGCGCTTCCAGGACGCTGGGTTCGATCGCCAGCAGTTCAAAAACCCGATCGACGGAGGCTTCGGCCTGCTTATACAAGTTATAGTTCTCGGTTAGGTGGGCGATCGGGTCAATCAGCATCGCCACTGCGGCCACATAGCTGATAAACTTTGCCCCCGTGAGGTTGCCCTGGGCCACCTGCCACGTCCCCAACAGCAGCAACAGCAGCACACACAGCGCATACAAAAAGCCCACCACGGGATGCTGCACTGCCTTGAGCCACTCGGCGGAATACTGGGCGCGACGGTTCCGCTCGGCGGCAATGCTAAAGCGCTCTAATTCGTAGTCCTCCGCCGCAAAGGCCCGCACTAGGCGAATACCGCTGAAAACTTCTGTTAAAAGCGAGGATAAATCGGAAATTTGGGTCTGGCTGCGGCGGGAGAAGTGCAGCAGCCGATCGCCAAACCAGCCGATCAGCACACTCATCAACGGCACCGCCACCAACGCCGCCACGGTCATCGACCAGTTGAGCCAGACCATATAGACCATCACCGCCACCAGTTGCAAAATACAGGGTGTGGTGTCGTGGAAGAGCTTTTTCACAGCTTCTCCCACCCGGTCCACATCTTCGGTGAGGCGGTAGGTGAGGTCGCCGGTTTTAGCCTGTTCAAAGTAGCGCAAATCCAGCCGGTGGAGGTGGCGATAGACGTTGCAGCGCAGGTCAAAGGTAATCCCCAGGGCAGCTTTGGCCATTAGGGAGTCCTGGCCATACTGGGCAGCTTTGTGGATCAAAAATCCTCCAGCAATCAACCCCGTCAGCCGTCCCATTTCCTGAACCTTGCCGCTCCCCAGAAATTGGGCTGCTTCTCCAGCGAGATAAGCTAGAATCGGCCAAAAAGCTATAAAAATTACAGTACAGACTAGGGCGGACAGGATATTACTGCGGTAGGTTCCGAGATAGGGCAGAAGATTCAGATAGTTCGATCGAGAGGGGGCGCGATCGATCGGGGGTTCAGGGGAAAAGGCAGGTGCAGAGGTCAAGGTATCATGCCAGCAACGAATGGCTTTATTTTACGCGCTGATGGGGTCTTGCTTGGCCAGATTCCGCGAAATTCAAGGGTCGGGCATCGGCGCGATCGTCCGTTCCCTCTCCGCTGCGCCCCCCCAGAACATCCACCCAGCCCTTAAAATCTAACTATCCCTAAGCCCCCCAATTCTACCCATGCCCAACCGCAAATGGTTTAACGTTGCCGGACCCTGCCAAAGTGATATTCACTACATGCTCCCTGCCACGGCTCGCCTCCCCCAACTCCTTCCCCTCATTCAACAACGCAACTACTTTGTTATCCATGCCCCCCGTCAAACTGGCAAAACTACCGCTATGCTCACCCTAGCCCAGGAACTCACCGCCAGTGGGGACTATACCGCGATTCTGCTGTCCCTAGAAGTTGGGGCTGTGTTTTCCGATCGACCCGCGATCGCCGAGCAGGCCATCCTGGAGGAGTGGACCCAAGCTGCCCAATTCTATTTACCGTCAGAACTGCAACCCCCAAGCTGGCCCCAAGCTAGCGAGGGCTTACAAATCTCTACAGCCCTGAGCACCTGGTCTCGCACATCTCCCCGCCCTTTAGTCGTTTTTCTAGATGAAATTGACTCCTTAAGGGGTGATACTCTGATTTCAATGCTGCGGCAACTGCGATCGGGCTACCCCCGACGACCCCAAGGCTTTCCCCAGTCCCTGGGCTTGATTGGGATGCGCGATGTGCGCGACTACAAACTGGCCGCTGGCGGTAGCGATCGACTCAATACCGCTAGTCCTTTTAATATTAAGGCTGACTCCTTTACCCTTAGTAATTTCACAAAAGCCGAAATTCAAGCCCTCTATCAGCAACATACCAACGCAACCGGACAGATTTTCACCCCTGAAGCCCTCGATCGTGTCTACTACCTCACCGATGGACAGCCCTGGCTTGTCAATGCGATCGCCCGCCAAGCCACGGAAGTTTTAGTCCCGGACTGGGCCACCCCGATCGACCTCAACACCATTAACCAAGCCAAGGAACTCCTGATCCAGCGCCAAGACACCCACCTCGACAGCCTTGCCGAACGTCTCCGGGAAGAGCGAGTTCGGGCGATAATCGAGCCAATGCTGGCAGGGCAGGAAGTGGGCAACATTCCCGATGATGACCTGCGTTATGTCTTTGATTTGGGCCTGTGTCGCGATGCAAGACACCAAGGCGTGATTATTGCCAATCCTATCTATCGAGAGGTCTTCCCCCGCGTTCTTTGCCAGACGGCTGCGGTTTCCCTCGGTCAGATTACCCCCACATGGCTCACAACAACGGGCGAACTGGATACCACCCAACTGCTAGACTCTTTTCTCGCTTTTTGGCGACAGCACGGCGAACCCCTCTTCCGCAGTACCCCTTACCCAGAAATTGCGCCCCATTTAGTCTTAATGGCTTTTTTACACCGTGTGGTCAATGGTGGGGGAACGTTGGAGCGGGAGTATGCGATCGGCTCTGGACGCATGGATCTCTGTTTGCGCTATGGTGCTGTGACTCTGGCGATGGAACTTAAGGTCTGGCGACAGGGGCGAAAAGACCCCCTGAGTGAGGGATTAGAGCAAATCGATCGCTATTTAGCGGGCCTAGACCTCGAAACGGGCTGGTTAGTCATTTTCGATCGCCGCGAGAATCTGCTGCCCCTCAGCGATCGAACCTGTACCGAAGCCGCCACTACCCCCAGCGGCAAAGCTATCACCGTCATTCGTGGCTAGTCCCTCTGGGCAGACCACTGCAAGCGAATTAGCATTGAATATTAAAGAATACCTTTTAGGAAAGATGACAGCTTAAGCTAATGATTGTTTGTTGTGCAACTATTAAGGAAAAACTATGGATTTCAAGAATTTGAGCTTAATTTGGCAAGCCTTGCTAACCTTAAGTCTGGGGTTAGGGGGGAGTATTGCCCTGTTTTATGGCCTCAATCGGGGGGTCGATCGGCTGGCGGAACCTTGGCGATCGCGCCTGTTGCCCTGGGTCTACCTGGGTCCAGCCCTGCTGATGCTGACAGCGTATTTAATTTTGCCAACCCTCTGGACCCTGGGACTCAGTTTTCTCGATCGCACCAGTAGCAATTTTGTCGGCCTTAGTAACTACCAATTTGCCCTCACCAATCCAGCCATGCTGGAAGCTTTTCGGAATAATCTACTCTGGCTGATTGTTGTGACCAGTGTGAGCGTGGGATTGGGGTTAGTGATTGCCGTTTTGGTCGATCGGGTCCGCTATGAAACTTTGATTAAAACGACTATTTTCCTGCCCATGGCCATCTCCTTTGTGGGAGCGAGTGTGATTTGGAAGTTTATGTATGACTTCAAACCCGCAGGATTCCCCCAAATTGGTTTATTAAATGGCATTGTTACAGCCCTAGGATCGGATCCCGTGGGTTGGCTTGTGATGCGGCCCTGGAATAACCTAGCACTGATTGCGATTATGATTTGGTTGCAAACAGGGTTTTGTATGGTTTTGCTGTCGGCGGCCATTAAGAGTATTCCCAGCGAAATTTTGGAAGCAGCCCGCATTGATGGAGCCAATGAGTTGCAAATTTTCTGGCGAATTATTTTGCCGATGACCCGATCGACGATCCTTGTGGTTGCCACCACGGTGATTGTGGGCGTGCTCAAGGTCTTTGATATTGTGTTTGTGATGACTGGCGGCACTTTGGGTACAGAGGTCGTCGCTAGCCGCATGATTAAGGAAATGTTCAACTACCGCAATTTTGGCCATGGCAGCGCGATCGCGGTTATTCTCCTCCTTGCGGTCATTCCCGTCATGGTTGCCAATATCCGCCGCTTCCAAAACCAAGAATCGTAAACTTCCCTTCCCCAAGACTCTCATTCCCCCAGTAAAAACTTAATCTTGCCTGAATTCCTATGCCCACTGCCACCATTCTGCGGCTTCTCAACCGTTTACCGCTCCATTTAACCCTTAGTGCCATTGCACTCCTGTGGAGTCTGCCTACCGTTGGCCTTCTGATCAGTTCCCTGCGGCCCAAGGATGCCCTGACCCGCTCCGGCTGGTGGACGGTGTTCCAGCATCCCTTCGACTTTACCCAGTTCCAACTGGCCAACTATACGGAAGTGCTGACCCGATCGGGCATGGGCCAAGCCTTTTTGAATAGCCTGATGATTTCGATCCCGGCAACCCTGCTACCCCTCGCGATCGCCACCTTTGCCGCCTATGCCCTAGCCTGGATGCGCTTTCCCGGTCGTCAGGTGCTGTTTACCCTCATGATTGGCCTGCTGGTTGTCCCCCTACAAATGACCCTGATCCCCGTCCTCAAAGCCTATAGTGTTCTCGGTATTTCTGGCACATTTTTGGCAATTTGGTTAGCCCACACCGGCTATGGGATGCCCTTTGGCATTTACCTCCTCCGGAACTACATTGGCGGCCTCCCCCGTGATCTAATGGAAGCAGCGGCTGTTGATGGTGCCTCCCACCTCACCATTTTTATGCGCTTGGTGGTGCCCCTTTCGGTTCCGGCGATCGCCTCCTTTGCAGTCTTTCAATTTCTCTGGGTTTGGAACGATTTGCTGATTGCTTTAGTTTACTTGGGGGGGAGCAAGACCGTTGCGCCGGTAACCTTGGCCCTACGGAATCTAGTGGGCGATCGGGGCCAAGATTGGCATTTACTCACCGCCGGAGCCTTTGTCTCCATGGCTGTCCCCTTACTCGTGTTCCTGCTGCTCCAGCGCTACTTTGTCCGGGGCATCCTCGCCGGTTCTGTGAAAGGCTAGTTCTAGCTTAATGGATCGAAAGTCTGGGAAATTCTATAAAATCCTGTCATAGCCCCAACCATGCAACGCACAACTCTAGAAAACCTCAAACACTGGATTCAGTACGGGGAAGATAGTGGCCAACAGTTTAAGGTCAATCTCCACAATGGCGAGTCCCTTGCGGCGGAAATGGCAGCATTTGCCAACAGTGAAGGGGGGCGGATTTTGATTGGGGTGGCGGATGGTGGGGAAATAGTGGGTCTGGATCGATCGCAACTGTCGCGCCTGAACCAACTGATTAGCAATAGCGCGAGTCAACTGGTCCGCAGTCCCCTGGTGGTCTCCACGGAAAATGTGCCAGTGGGGTCCGATCGGGTGGTGATTGTTCTGACGGTCCCGAAAGGGCTAGATAAACCATATTTTGATAAAAACGGAGTGATTTGGCTGAAGGTAGGGGCAGACAAGCGGCGAGTCAATTCTAAGGAGGAACTGCGGCGGATCTTCCAGATTTCCAGCCAGTTCCATGCAGATGAGTTACCCACTACGGCAGGACTGGAAGACTTGGACCTGTTGCGGTTCCGGGACTTTTTGCAGCAGCAGTATGATCTGGACTATCCCGACGATCGCCCCGCCCAAGTCCGTCTGCTCCAGAGCCTGAATCTGCTCACTGCCGACGATCGCCTGACCCTGGCCGGACTGCTCCTCTTTGGCCGCTACCCCGATCGCCTTAAGCCTCAATTTACCCTGAAAGCGGTCTGGTATGCTGGTTTAGACCCTACTGAAGCCCATTACCTTGACAGTGAAGACTATGGCGGTTCCCTAGGGCAAATTTTTGAGAATAGTTATGGATTTATTTTGCGAACGTTGCATAAGGTCCAAGGGCATCAAAGTGTGAATTCCACCGGAATCCCTGAAATCCCTACGATTGTTTTCCAGGAACTGCTTGTTAATGCTTTAATCCACCGAGATTACCTGATTAGTGCGCCCATTCGTCTGTTTGTCTTTGCTGACCGCATTGAAATTTTGAGTCCCGGCACCTTGCCCAATAACCTGACCGTGGCCCAGATCAAAGCCGGAATCTCGAATCTGCGGAATCCGATTTTGGCTTCCTATGCCGCCAAAGGGCTATTACCCTACCGGGGACTAGGATCGGGAATTCGGCGGGCGATCGCGGCATGGCCTCGGCTAGAATTAGTGGACGATCGCGATCTCAACCAATTCCAGGTCATTATCCCCAGACTCTCACTGGATTAAATGCTAGAGGCCGCTTAAACTTGAAATGAGAAGAACTAAAAGGAAATTCCTGGGGGTTTCCTGAATTTTGGTGATCAATCTAGATAAATTGGAGGTTTATGGCCCCCCTTCCCCTTGTTTATCATCCTGACTATGTTGCCCCCTTACCTGCGGGTCACCGCTTCCCCATGGCCAAGTTTGGCCTCTTACACGATCGGCTGCTGGCCCAGAACGTCGCCACCCCTGAGCAGTTTCACCAACCGGCAACTCCCGATCGCAGCCTCTTGGAACTGGTCCATGAACCAGCATACGTCAGCGCCTACCTCCAGGGCACCCTCTCTCCCCAAGCCCAGCGGCGCATTGGCTTACCCTGGAGTCCCAATTTAGTGCGGCGGACCTGTTGTGCAGTGGGAGGGACGATTTTAACGGCGGAATTGGCCCTAGAGCAGGGTTTAGCTTGCAATACGGCGGGGGGAACCCACCATGCCTTTCCGGGCTACGGCTCAGGCTTTTGTATTTTTAATGATTGTGCGATCGCGGCGCGGTTTTTGCAGCAACAGGGGCGGGTCGATCGGGTGTTGATCATTGACTTGGATGTCCATCAGGGAGATGGAACAGCAGCAATTTTTCGGGATGATCCAACGGTATTTACCTTTTCAATGCACTGTGAGTCTAATTTTCCCCTTCGCAAACAGTCTAGCGACTTAGATGTTCCGCTGCCGGAGGGATTGGAGGATGGGGACTATTTGCAAATCCTCGATCGCTATCTGCCCGACCTTTTGAGCCACGTTAAGCCCGATCTGGTTTTCTATAACGCTGGGGTTGATCCCCATGGGGGCGATCGCCTGGGAAAACTGGCGCTAACGGATGAGGGACTGTGGCGGCGGGAGATGCAAGTCTTGGGAGCCTGTTGGCGGGGGGGCTATCCGGTGGCGGCGGTGATTGGGGGCGGTTACGGTGAGGATTTGGCGGCGCTGATCGATCGCCACAGTTTGCTCCACCGGGCAGCGTCGGTTATTTATCGGACCTATGGTTGACCTATAGTTTATAGGAGCATAGTCAGGGGATGATGGTCCCCAGAGGGCAATCGGGAAAATTTTAGCTTTGAGGGCAATCATCCCAGTTATGATCAGGATATCTTAACTGTCCCATCCCAACCGCCTCAATCTGGAGTACCCTCAACCATGGCCCTTTATGCAGAACTTCATCGCCATTTGGGGGGATCCGTCGTTCCCCGCATTCTTTGGCGCTATTTCCACCGTAACGAGCCAGAACTCGCCCAACGCTTCCCCCAGTATCCTGGATTTGAGGAATTTTACACCCGTCCTCGCAAAACCCTAGACGAGTATTTGGAACTCCATACCCTAGTGGAAGGGGTCCAAACCGCTTCTGCCCTGCCCTATTTCATCAAGCGCTTGGTGCGGGGAGCCTACACCTTTGAAAACCTCGCCTATCTAGAACTGCGCTACACGCCCTATCTCCGCACCGATGAGCGCCTGAGCGAGGCCGATCGCATTGCCCAAATGGCCGAAATTGTCAAAATTGTCGGCCAAGCCAGTCAATTAGACACCTTTCCCCTCATCACTCGACAGATTCTCTGTATGCACTCCCGGCTACCCCACACTGTAAACCGGGCTATTTTAGAGCTAGCGGCGGCGATGCCCCAGTATATTTGTGCGATCGATTTAGCGGGCGGCGATGCCCACTACCAAGACCGTTTATCAGAGTTTGTGGCTCTCTACAAAGAAGCCCGCGATCGAGGGATCCACACCACCGGCCACCTCTATGAAACGGAAGAGGGCTGTTACCCGGAACTGTTGCCCTATTTAGAGCGCATTGGCCACGGTATTCAAGTTCCCCTCAAATATCCGGAGCTATTGCCGGAATTGGCCGATCGTAACCAATGCCTAGAGGTTTGCCCCACCACTTACCTCAAAACGGGGACATTAGAGTCTATTAATCAGCTTAAGGTGGTGTTCGATCGCTGTTTTGAGGCCGGGGTTGATATTGCAATTTGTACCGACAACGCAGGGCTGCATAATGTGCGATTGCCCTTTGAGTATGAAAGTTTGCTCACCCACGATGTCATTAATTTTGATCAACTGCGGGCCTGTCAAACCGCTGCCTTTCGCCACGCCTTTGCATGGCCCCACACCGACCCCCCCGCCGCTTTTTTGAGCAATCTATTGCAAGGTCGTTTTAGCGACGGAGCCTTTGAATAGGGGAGCCTTTCCTGTTGGCAGACCTGCGGTAGGGGTTGCATCCCCCTGTGGACTCTCCCCTGTGGGGGTTTGGCCCTGGGGGGGGCTGGGGTCGTCAGTGCTGGGGACTCCCCATGGGCTTGGGGCGATCGTGGCATGATGCTGCTGGGGCCGATTGAAAAAGTGACACCCCCCTTCAGGAAGTGCGGCTGAGCCTAGGGAAGAAGGGGACAAGCGGGCTATAGGATTCTGAGGTTCAAGGAACTTCAAGGAACCTAAACCTAGGGCAAATCAGTCGGAGGGTTTCAGGTGTGACCGTGCAACGGCGTAACCCTGTGACCGTGCAACGGTGCAACCGTGGCGCTCTGTGACCCTACAGCCGCCCTGTGGTCCTGTCGTCGTGGAACTGTGCCACGCCCTTTCTTCGGTTGACTGCCGAATTCCCTCGATCGCATCCTCCTTAAAACCTGGGTTAAACCAACCCATTAGCCCAAAGTGGGAATTTTTCCCTGACTTGACTTTCCTAAACTGCGTCTAAACTATGATTAAAGCTGTTCTTCGCCGCCTCACTCCATGGGCCATTGCCACTGCTACAACCCTCGGTGCAACGTTGGGGGGGTTCAGTCCACTCCAGCCCGCTGCGGCCCAAGGTGAATTTGGCCAACAGGAACTCGACCAAAGCCGAACCGTAGTAGTGGCCCAGTCTGTGTCTGGAGGCCGCTTTTACCAACTGATGATCCTGCGTCAAATCAGTAACCAACGGCCCTGTTGGCGGGAATTACCTGGTCAACCTACCCAAATTGATCCCCTCCTGCTGAATTTTGACTTTTCCGGCATTTGTGAACGCAGTATCGACAGTAACGGCTACTCTGTGCGAGTTGGAGGTCAGGATCTCAACTGGCAGTATCGGCTTCAGGTGACGCGCCAGGGTAATCAGCTTCTGCTCCAGGCGGTTTCCGTGGCCGATCGCAAAGCCCGTCCCCTCATCATTGGCCGTAGTAACGGTTTAGCCGACAGTTTCCTGAAAATTACCCTAGATCCGGGCTGGAGGCTGACCCAACGCAGCTATAACGGCCAAAGCCTCGGTCACCTCTACCTCACTCATGATCAGTCCCTAGCGGCTCTCTCTGGGGGTTCCGCTTCCCCCTCTACGCCATCCCCCGTGGCCCAACCCCCCGCCCCACAACCCCCCACCTCTCTGCCCCCCGTCAACGTCCCCTCCACTCCCCCCATTTTCACCCCACCTACCCCCGGCACGGGTAACACCGGCACGTTTTACCGTGTGATTGTGCCCAATACTAGTGCTGATATTCAAAATCGGGTGCAGGCAGTGGCACCGGGGGCATTCCGGACGACGGTTAACGGTCAGTCGGTGATGCAGGCGGGACTGTTTGGGGAACAGGCGCGGGCGCTGGAGCTTCAGCGGAGCTTGATGGCGGCTCGACTCCCGGCCCAAATTCTCCAAGGCACTGGCCCGCTTCCCCAACCGACGCAACCCACAACGCCCCTCCCGCCCACCCAAGTGCCTGTGGGCAGAATTCGCATTATCCTCGATCCGGGCCATGGCGGCAGGGATCCCGGTGCAGTGGGGATTGGGGGAATCCAAGAAAAGGAGATTAACCTCGATATTGCCCGTCGGGTTCAGCAAATTCTGTCGGCCCAGGGTGTAGCGGTGGTTCTGACCCGCAATGGGGATCAGGAGATTGATTTACAGCCCCGTGTTGACCAGGCAGAGCAACTGGATGCCCATCTGTTTGTGAGTATCCACGCCAATGCCATTTCCCTCGATCGTCCAGAGGTTAACGGCCTGGAAACCTACTATTACGACTCCGGCTATGGGCTGGCCCAGGCGATTCATGCCAGTGTGCTGCGATCGACCAATATCCGCGATCGGGGGGTGCGGCAGGCCCGCTTCTATGTGCTGCGTAATACCTCAATGCCCTCGGTGCTGGTGGAAACGGGTTTTGTGACGGGGTCTGAGGATGCGGCCCGCTTCCAGAGCGACAGTGCCCGCACCCAAATCGCCCAAGGCATTGCCCAGGGGATTCTCACCTATGCCCGTCAAGCAGCCCTAGCGCCCTAGTCTAAACGAGGGATGCCTCAAAACCCGCTTTTTTGGCACTTTTTTCGGGTGCATTTCACTTTGGAGCAAGCCAGCCCCTAACCTGGCTCAAAAGGCTCGTAGGGCGGACTTTAGTCCGCCCCTTGGCAAAAGTGAAATGCACCCCTTGTTTTAAGCCTTGTTTTAAGCCTTGTTTTAATCCTCAGCCGTTGCGGGGCTGGGTGCAGGGGCGGTGAAGTTAGGGGTAGCGGGGTTGGCGAGTTGCTCCGTGGATTGGGCAGTGGATTGGGCGGATTGGGCAGTGGATTGGGCGGATTGGGCCGTAGTGGTGGGGAGGGTTTGGAGAATTTCCTTGATGCCCGCCAACAAGACTTCCTGCTCTGCCCGGAAAAAGTTTAAATCACCGTTTTGATTCAAGATGGCAAAGCAGGCGCTGGGGCTGCGACTGAGGGAGTCCGCTGGCGTTTCTCCCTGGGGCACCAAACCACCGAGGGTGCTGACATTCCAAAGGGTTCCGGTTTTGGCGATCGTGCCCGTGGGCAAGGTCCGATAGTCCAAGGTGCCCGCATCCTGCGCTGCAATGGGCATCACATCCGGCAGGCCAAAGCCCTGGGGTTCCAGATGTTCGGCGATTACGTTGAGAATTCGACAGACTCCCCGCGCTGAGATTTGGTTTTCGGGACCGAGACCGGAGCCATTGATAAAGGTAATTTCATCGGGGGGAATATCCGTCAAAGCTTGAACTTCTGTGGTGAGCTTGGCCCCGCCCCCCAGGATATCCGCCAGCAAATCCGCCATGATGTTGTTGCTGAACTTATTCATCTCCTTGAGCAAGTCCACTAAGGCTAGGGAGGGTTGGGCCACCAGGATAGTGAGGTCAGCCCGATTGGGTACGGGCCGCACCACCACTTCCCCTTGGAGTTTCACTTCGGGCGCGGGGGTGCCCTCCGGCATATAGGAAAACTGCTGGGCGGCTTCTTCATTCCACAGGCTGGAGTTGATGGCTTGGCGCAACAGTTCCCCGGCCCAGCCCCGATCGCGATCGAAGTTCATGACAAACACCCGATCGGCATCGACAACCAAATTGCCCTGAATTTCCCGAATCCCCAACTCATTCAGCCGATTCCCCAGGGCGATCGCCGACTCCCAAACATAGAACGGATCGCCCCCGCCCCAAACCACCAAGTCCCCTTGCAGCACCCCATTCACCACCGGCCCCGTCGCAGCAATTCGGGTATAGAACCGATAATCCGCCGACCAGCGATCGAGGGCCAACAGCGTCGTTGCCATCTTTGTTAAAGAAGCCACGGGCAAGGCCACATCCGCCTGGTAGCCCCCAGACTTCCCCTCACTGGACTCCACCCAAACCCCCTGTTGGCTGAGATCAATCCCCTGCCCCGTCAGATCGTCCACATAGCGGTCCACAGCCGCCTGGAGTTGTGGATCCACGGGGAGAACTGGGAGCGTGGGGGTGGGGGTTGGCGTGGGAGTGGGGGATGCGGTGGCAGTGGGGGCCGGGGTTGGCTTGGCCGCACTGGCTTGGGCACTAGTGTTGGAGGGGTTGAAGGTTGCGGCTGAGGGATGAAGAGCACTGGGGTTCGCGCGTTGGGTTTGAACAGAGTGCTGCCACAGTAGGGTTGCAGCCAAGAGGCTACCGAGAGCAATGCCACTGTAGTAGAGCTGTTTCATCATGGTTGGGGGGGGTGAGAGATGCGGATGGTGAGACCCTCAACAGGCGTGCCGGGAGTGGTGAGGGAAGCCAGCGATACAGCCCGGATGGGATGCGGATCAAAGGTTTGTGGACACGGCCTGTAGCCCTTGCTAACAGGGGCTAAACGGACTGATCCGGACTAAGGCAACTCTTCTGGAAAACACAACATAGGGCGAAGGGCCAGGGGAGAAGGTCCGACAAAATCAGGCTTTGTCGCCCAGGTTTTGTCGCCAAGGGCGGGGAAGAGCTTGGCTCCTAGCCTGAGTCGCTAGACCGATAGGATCAGCTTGACTGGACCTGTTTTCTTTGAAGTCTCGGTAGAGCGTACATGATCCGGTCGATTTTGTGCTAGGGGATGTTGAGGCAAAATTTAGGGGATGGGGGGAATTTCGGGAATTTGGGTGGAGCGGTTGGGGTTCGAGATTAAACTCGATCATGACCCACGCTGTGGCCAGCATTCGCCTAGAAACCGGGTGCATTGCACGTTTGCCAAGGGGCGGACTAAAGTCTGCGCTACGAGCCGTTTGAGCCAGGTTAGGGGCTGGGTTGCTCCAAATGCACCTTAGAAACCTCCTGCCCGTGGACCTCGATCGGCCCGCCTTGTTGCCGCTTCCCCCTGAGATCCACCCTTCATTTCACTCACACGGTGGTGTACCGCTTATGACTGTGACCTCTCTTCCCGACCTAGCCCAACTCCAAGCCGAAGTTGAGCAACTTCAGCGCCTCAAAGTGGCCTATGCCGTCAATCAGGATCTCCTCAAGGGAGCCATTCGGCTGGCCCACACAACCAATAGCCGCTTTCTGATGAAGTCTACCCTTCAGCATATTTTGCAGGTGGCGAACCAGCTATCGGGAGCAGAGTTTGGCAGTCTCTTTTTAATCGATAAGTCGGGGGTTTTTCTGGAAAGTATTTTGGCCCGTGGTCCGGTGATTCAGGAGATGAAGCAAAACCTGATTGGTCAGGTGTTGGATCGGGGGTTAGCGGGGTGGGTGTATCGGAACCAAAAGCTGGGAATTGTGACGGATACGGCCTTGGACGATCGCTGGGTGAATTTAACCGAGCAACCCTACGAGACCCGATCGGCCTTGGCCATCCCCCTCATGCGCAGCAAAGTCGTTTTGGGCATCCTCACCCTGATGCACTCCCAGGTTAACTACTTCACCGATGCCCTCACCCAACAACTCCTGCTCAGCCAAGACACCATCACCCTCCTGGTGGAAAATGCGCAAATCCTCACGATCCGGCATCATTAAGGCATGATGAATTTGGCCTGATTAAAACCGGGCAGGATTCATCGGACACCCTTGAAGAGACTGACATCCAGCCATGCACTTAACCGAAAGTTTCCAGATGGCGATCGCGGCCCTGGGGGCCAACAAGCTACGCAGTGTGCTGACCATGGTGGGCATTATCATCGGCAATGCCTCGGTGATTACCATGGTGGGCATTGGCCAAGGGGTGCAGCGCCTTGCCGATCGGGAATTTGCCTCCCTGGGGCCAAATGTGCTGTTTGTGGTACCCGGTAACGACAATACGCGCCGGGTTTCCTTTGAGATTCCCGATACGCTGGTTTTGGAAGATGCTTGGGCCATTCGGGACCAGGTGCCCACGGTGGTGGAAGTCGCCCCCCAAATTAACAGCCGGGGAACGGTGGTGTACCGCAGCAATACGCTCTCGACCCAACTGTATGGGGCAACGCCCAGCTTTCTCAGTGTGCGCAGCTTTGAAATGGCCCAGGGGCGGTTTTTGACCGAGGCCGATCTGCAACGGGGGGAACGGGTGGCGGTGGTGGGTTGCTATGTGGCGGAGCAGTTGCTGAGCAGTCGCCCCGGCGATCGGACTGAAGAGGCCGAGCAGCCTCGCCCCCAGGGCGGGGGCATTTGCGAGAAGCTCCGCGACGATCGGCCCCTGTTGCCCACGGAAACCCTGGTGGGCAAATCGATCCGGATTCAAAACTTGACCTTCCAAGTCATTGGTATGACCCGCCCTAAGGGCACCTTTGCCGGGACCAACCAGGACGACATCGCCATTCTGCCCCTGACGACCATGGCCAGTCGCATTGTCGGCAAAACCAATGTGGGGGCGGGCACGGAGGTCTCGTTTATTTCGATCACGGCCCAGGACGGCCAAAGCAATGCCGCAATCTTTCAAATCACCAACCTCCTGCGCCAGCGCCATGGCATTGTTGAGGAGAATGACTTTGAAATTCGCAGCCAAGAAGATATCCGCGAGACTGTGGGCAATATTACCGGGGCGCTCACGCTGCTTTTGGCGGGAATTGCCGGAATTTCCCTGTTGGTGGGCGGAGTGGGCATTATGAATATCATGTTGGTGTCGGTGTCGGAGCGAACCCAGGAAATTGGCCTGCGCAAGGCGATCGGAGCCAGCCAAGGCGATATTTTGACCCAATTTCTCATTGAAGCGGTGATTGTCTCGGCCCTGGGGGGGCTAGTGGGGACGGCGATTGGGGTTGCGGGGGTGCTGTTGCTGGGGGCAACGACGGTGTTGATTACCCAGATTTCCGGGAGCGTTATTCTGGTTACGGTGTCGATTTCCGGCACGATCGGCCTCTGTTTTGGGGTTATTCCAGCCCAACAGGCGGCGAAATTGGATCCGATCGTGGCCCTGCGCAGTGCCTAAACAGCCCTGTACTAACAGCCCTGTACTAACAGCCCCGTACTCACAGCCCCGTACTCACAGCCCCGCACTCACAGCCCTGGGATAAAAGCCGCTAAACAACGCTCGTTTTCCAAAGCGCTATTCTGTAGGCTACTTTCACACTGTTTTACCCATCATGATGGTAGCGCTTCTTTCCCAGCAGTCGATTTTGGCCTCCCCTGATGCAACCCCGGTGGACTTTACCAATGCCCTGTGGCTGTTGGTGTCCTCAGGGTTGGTGTTTTTAATGCAGCCCGGTTTTATGTGTTTGGAGTCGGGCTTAACCCGATCGAAGAATAGCATTAACGT
>JAYKJG010000300.1:0-5198 GCA_035286285.1 Prochlorothrix sp. | reverse complement strand
TGCCCCCGTGGCTCCCCTCTTCGGCCCAAAACCGGGGCAACCACGGGGGGATTGCCCCGACCCGATCGGTTAAATTCCCCTCACCCCCAGCCCCTCTCCCAAGGCGAGAGAGGGGAGCAAGAGTATTGAGATTTTCAGTTAGATCGCTACATAACTCAAAAAAACTAAAAATTAATCGAAAAAGCTAGAAAATGGAAGATTAGCGGGGGTAGGTCGTGAGCCAGTGCTGAAAAGCTTGACGGGCCTCACTGGTGAGAAGCCGATCGCCCTGCTCTAAGAGACCATTGATTTGTTCCAAAAGGGGCAATTGGGGAAAAGTCGGACTCATAACTTGGGACTGGTAGCCGTCGGGTGACAGAACCAGAATTTCCAGCTTGCCACGGGCGTAGCGCCAAATTTCAGGCACTCCTAAACGTTGGTAAGCGCTCAGCGAGGTGGGAGATGTAAGATCAACCTCTAGGACAAGATCAGGGGGTGGATCGAAGGCCAGATCAAGGCGATTTTTACCGCGAATCGCCTCCACCTGACGGATATAAAAACAGTCATCCGGTTCAATGCCTGCGGCCATGGCTGGATTTTTGAAGGTTGTGGAGCCGAGGGATACCCACGGTAAATTCAGGTGTTCCAGAAGAATGACAATTAAATGGCTAATTAAGGCTTTAATTCGCTCATGTTCTGGCAGGGGCATCCGAATTTCAAGGGTTGGGTGAGCATAGGCAAGGCGACTGGCTCGATGTTCTCCCAGGTCTGCAAGAATCTGCTCAAATTGAATCCAGTC
The DNA here is from genome assembly GCA_035286285.1 of Prochlorothrix sp. Classification (GTDB taxonomy): domain Bacteria; phylum Cyanobacteriota; class Cyanobacteriia; order Prochlorotrichales; family Prochlorotrichaceae; genus Prochlorothrix. Next base: position 4,420 of record JAYKJG010000300.1, on the reverse strand, counting down.
GATCGCATCAAGGCGCAAGTAAGCACCGGGGGAAAGCGTGAGGCGATCGAGGGCAAGACTAACAGGCATGGGTGGACAGGGGCTGAGGTTAAGACCAGTATAATAGAGCAAGTCTAGGAGCTAGGCCAATGGGTAAATTTGGGTGAAAAGCAATGAATTGCAGGTCTTAAACTCAATTTACCCAGAAATTTGTCTTTTCCGTCGGAAAATCCCCGTCATTTGCAAACCTGTAATGAGCAACACCACCAACCCCAGACCCACCGCTAACACATAAAAAGGCCGTAAGGTTGACCCCAAATAGCGACCCTCATGGAGCGTCAGCAAAAACAGAGCTTGGTCTTGGGGGAGATTAAACCAAGCCTTGCCCAAACGAAAGGTAATTCCGGTGATAGCACTCACGAGCAAGGGTAAACAGGCGATCGTGCTCACTACACCATGGACCCAACGCCAATCTCGCCGTTGTGGGCGATCGGGGTTCCGCCGAGCCGCTGCCGCCCAACGCACCTTGAGCAGGGTGACCCCCGTTGCAATCAGACCCAACAGCCCCAAGCCCATAAACAACACGTAGAAGGGCACCAGAGGACGACCCAAAAAGCGTCCTTCATGGATCGTCAGAAACACTCCAGCTACTTCACGGGGGAGATTAAACCAAGCGTAACCAACCCGGTAGCCAATACCCGTCAGAGCCGTGACGAGAAGGGGAAGGAAGAGAACTGGGGCGACAGTTCGGTGAATTTTACGAGTATTCATCGTGATAAGCCTAAATCATCCAGATTAAAAGCATCGACGGCAATTTCACGCCTGAGCTAGGGGTCTTAGGTTCTGTATCCAAGCCCCCTTAAACGTCAGCCCATTGACGGAGTAAATTAGCGTGAGTTTTAGATAAAAGATCAAATTCTTCAATTTTGCCGTATTTTTGGAAGATCGATCGCCGCACCGTATCCAATTCAAACAAAATTGTACGTTGGTGGGGGTGGCGGACCACACTTTGGACCCAGCTTACCGCCGCTAGACGACAACCCGATCGCACCTCTGCAACCCGGTGCAGAAACGTTGAAGGATAGAGCAAAAGGGAGCCAGCCGCTAATTTAATGGGCTTTTCCCCGTTATCCGTGTCTAAAACCAATTCCCCACCCTCATAGGTATCGGGATCGCTGAGAAAGAGGGTAAAGGAAAGATCCGATCTTATTCGACTCCCGATTGATCCCATCAGGGCATTATCGGTATGCCAACCGTAGGACATACCGGGATCATAGCGATTAATTAAACAGGGTCGAATGGCCTGGGGCCGCGCCACAGCCTGAAAGAGCGGATTTTTCTGGAGTGCTGGGTCAATAATGCTACGGACGGTTTGAATCGTCTCATTTCCGTCCGTAAGCTGGGCATTCTGCTTCACGGTTTTCGCAAAGGTGCCCGCCGTCAGTTTGCCATCGCTAAAGTCTGCATCCTGGAGCAGCCGATCGAGGCTTGTGAGGGCCGCAGAGTCTAGAACCCCGTCAATATAGACAATCATGTTATCCCTCTTCGCCACCTTCTTCATAGGGAGTCGCAGCAGGACTGGGTTCTGGGCTACCGCCTTCTTCGCCACCTTCTTCATAGGGAGTCGCAGCAGGGCTAGGGTCTGGGCTACCCCCCTCTTCGCCGCCCTCTTCAGCGGTACTGGCAGCGGGGCTAGCGGTTGTGGTGCCCCCGTCTTCATAGGTGCTATTCTGCGTAGCATTGCCCCCCGTGCTGTCTTCAGGGGTATTGCTACAGGCAACCACCGTTGTGGTTAATCCGAGGCTCAAAAATAGGGCAATTGCTTTAGAATTCATAACACACTGACCTCTATGGTCGTAAAGGATTTAATTCAATTGGACTCTGGCCGTAAGTTTAAGCTTTAAAAAGTAAAGATCTAGGGAAGAGATTTTGATTCGATCGGGATTAAGCCCAGCCTCAGAACATCCGTTTAGCTCGATCGCGCAAGGCCACACGGGGGACCAAGGGGAGTGTCACTTGGAAACAAGTCCCTTGGTTAACCTGGCTTGAGACGGTGATCCGACCTTGGTGTTGAGTGGCGATCGCTTGGGCGATCGCCAGCCCTAAGCCAGTTCCGCCCTGGTGATAGCTGCGGGCCTGATCCGCCCGCCAAAAGCGATCGAAGACCTGGTTAAGCTGGTCCGCTGCAATACCGATTCCCGTATCCTGAACTCGAATAATAGCTTGGGAACCCTGGTTTTGTAAGGTCAAGCTCACCTGACCTCCCTTGGGTGTGTACTGGAGGGCATTGGTCAGCAAATTCACAAACAGTCGCTGAAGTTGGGCCGCATCTCCCTGCACGGTAGCCGGAGTTTGATAGTCCACCGTCAGCTTAATTCCCTCCTGGGTCGCCCGATCGCTATACAAACTTTCTAAATCCTCCAGCAGTTCATCCAGGGGGATTGACCGCAGATTCACTGATTTTTGCAGCCGATGACGATCGGCACGGGTCAGCATCAGTAAATCCTCGACTAACTCACTCATTTGCTCCGTTGCACTGGCGATCGCCTTGAGTTTCTGGGTATCTGCTGGATGGATCCGCTCTGGATGACTTTGCAGCACCGCCACCGAGGCCCGAATCGCCGTCAGGGGATTGCGCAACTCATGGGATGCATCGGACGTAAACTGCTGAAGCTGATTAAGACTGGCCAGCACTGGCTGAAGCGACTGCCGGGTTAACCAGAGTCCTGCTCCTGTGATTAACCCAGAAACCAGCAACATCCCCCCTAAAAGCTGCTGTCTCAGCCGTTTTAACTCTTGATTAAGGGGCAAAATTGATGCATTAGCCCGCACATACCCTAAAATTACTGCTTCTGAACTAGAATCGACCGTCACAGGCATGATAAAGCTACGGAAGTCCTGCCATACAAACCAGTCTCCTTGGGCTGGTACCGTGGCCGGGAGCGGTTGGGGCGACAACTGATGCCCCTCCTGCACCATCAAGCGCCGCTGGGCATCAAACCACTCCACACCTTGCCCCTTCGTCGTGAAAGAGCCGGAAATAGGCAAAAAAGCCGTTCCCTCAGCACTATAGTCGGGATCAAACTGATATTTGCCCATTAGCTCACTCAAGGACAGAGGCGCACCGACCTGAAGCTGTTGACTGGCCACATAGGGGGCATGGTGGGCTTCCGTAAAAAGTTCGTTATATTCGTGCTGCACCGTGTTAAAGCTAACAGCGGCGATAGTGGCGACTTCCTGAAGGTGTTGGTCAAACTGATAGTGAAGGTCGCGGGCAACCACACCATAGATTGTGAGGGAAAAAATCGCCACGATCAAGCCAGTTACGCCTAAATAAGAGCACAACAAGCGATAACGCCAAGATTGCAGCGGTGGAGACTTAAAGATTTGGGTTAAGCCGATATCCCAGGCCATAGATATTCTCGATAAAGGTAGGCGGAGCACCGGCCTGTTTGAGTTTGCGGCGCAGACTGCGGAGGTGAACTTTAACCGCTTCTTCGGCGGGGCTATCGTCAAAAGCCCAAGCGCGATCGAGAATGATACTGCGACTCAAGACCTGGCTACCATGGCGCAGAAATAGCTCTAAAATTCGATATTCCGTTGGGGTAAGTTTAACAGCCCCACCATCATAGGTAACTTCATAGGTTTGGGGATCAACGCTGAGTTTTTCCCATTCTAGACTGGCGATCGGGGCCACACTCCCCCGCCGCAATAAGGCCCGGATCCGAGCCAGCAGTTCCGGCAGATCAAAGGGTTTGACCACATAGTCATCAGCTCCTGCATCTAGGCCCAGAACTTTCTGTTGACTGGTGTCACGGGCCGTCAGCATCAAAATCGGTGTCGTGATATTCTGCTGCCGCAGTTGGCGACAGAGGCTAAGGCCGTCCAGCTTTGGCAGCATTAAATCCAGAATAATCAGGTCAAATTGACCAGTTTCAGCTAAATCAAAACCCAAACAACCATCTGGAGCAATTTCGACGGCATGGCGTTGGTCCCGCAGAGCTTCTGCAATGGCTTGGGCAATGCGATCGTCATCTTCAATAACTAGGAGTTTCACACAGCAGGGGTGCGGCTTGGCAGATGGACAGGCGGCTTGGGGGGATGGTCCCGACCGCAACGGCTAAGCCACCAACCCAAGATGGCCCCAGACAGGACCATTTCACATTGGTGGACAGAACCAGATTGATCTCACTATTGCATGAAAACTAGCGGGCTGCGAGGGAGTCCACCACCACATCCCCGTTGGGATGCACCGTCACCACACTGCGAATTTCTGGCTCCACCTTGCGGGCTTCCCAACCCGGAGTTCCCCCACCAAAGGTAAAGGTCCAACTGCCATCGGCATTGGTCACATAGGGCGACTCACCCACGGGGCCATGCATCCGAAATTCTGCCTGGTAGACACTGAGGCCACCACAGGCTTCCTCAATGCGCTGACGGG
>JAYKJG010000299.1:0-9448 GCA_035286285.1 Prochlorothrix sp. | reverse complement strand
GGGGCAACCACGGGGGGATTGCCCCGACCGACGGGGTGCCTCTGCCAAAGTGAAATGGACCCGCGCACGAGTGCATTTCACTTTGGAGCAATCCAGCCCCTAACCTGTCTCAAAAGGCTTGTAGTGCGGACTTTAGTCTGTCCCTTGGCAAAAGTGAAATGCACCCAACAATATCCCCCTAAAAAATATCAATCTGGCCATCATCTCGCAGGTAAATGCTGCGATCGCTGGGGGGTTGGTAGTTGGGATGTAGCTCAACCCGCAGGGTGTTGTCATCTTCCTTGACCAATTTCACCTTAAGGGCCAAACCGAGGGTATCCCAAAAGATCACCGATGAGTTCACAGTGGTGGTCCCTAGGCGCTCCAACTGCATCACCCGCCCCGGTGCCAACGGAAACGGATCACTGCCCTGGGACTCTTGCACTTCAATTAGCCCCTCGGTCAAGTTCACTACTTGCACCGCAATGTATTCCCCCGGCTCAAATTTAATCGGCGGTTCCCCGCAGTTGGAAGCACAGGTTCCGGCCTGGGCCGGAGCAGCCGGAAGGGCAAATCCTCCAACTAGCATTGAGATCCCGGCAAGGGTTGTGAGGGTCAGGTGGCCGAGTTTGGGGCGGATAGGGGTTAGGGTCAGGGGGATTGGGCGGGATGGGATAAGACAGGATGGGATGAGGCGAGACAGAACTGGGTGGGATGGGCTGGCTTGGCGCTTGAACATGGCGATCGATCTCCCGAAAGATATATGAACTAGTGCCCACGCTCTGCGTGGGAATTCCTCCCTAGGCGCTCTAGCGCCCTCTGTTTCCCTGGTTGCTCCGGGGAGCCTCTCGCGGGACTGGACACGCAGAGTATCTGGAAGACCTTCCCACGCCGAGCAGGGGAACGAGGGACGTGGGATACACCCGATCCCAAGGTCAAGTCACCGGGTGCATTTCCCTTTTGCCCCGGTACGGACTAAAGTCCGCACTACGGATAATGGGAAATGGGACGGACTAAAGGCCGCACTACGGATAATGGGAAATGGGACGGACTAAAGGCCGCAGTGAAATGCACCCAAGTTACCTTACAGCAGGGTCAACTCTCCCAACACATCAAGGCGCTTGATTGAATCTAGGCTCATAAACCGCTCTGACAAGCTATCCAAGGTCGTTGTTGAAACCCAGCCCAATTGCTGCAACAGGGCGATCGCCGCCGCATACTTGGCCCGTCTGGCCCCATCGCGCACCTTAAGGGCTAGCCCTAATCCCTCCCCAATTAAGGCCATACATTGGATGCCCTCGGCCCCGGCCTTACTGATGACCTGACCCCCACTGAGGCGAATCAGTTCCGTATCAAAGCTGCCTTCTCCGCCCACTAAGGTGGGGTGATAGGTCATGGCCCGCACAACCCGTTCCATATCCACTTGATCCCCCGAAGCCAGTTGGGCATAGAGGGTTGCCATCTGCCGCAGGGTCAACAGCACTGTTGGCACGCCACAATCATCCTGGGCCATCATCATCTCGGCGGGGGGCAAGTGGAGCAGTTCTGAGACTTTGGTGAGAATAAGCTGCTGGACGGGATGTTTTTTGCGGAGGTAGTCATTGAAGGGCCAGCCCTGTTGTTGGCAAACGGCCAGCATTCCCGCGTGTTTGCCGGAGCAGTTGTGTTCTAGGGGGCTACGCTTGCCGGAGGGGGTGGGACACTGGAGGGCGGAGGGATCAACGTCGCAGTGCCAGAGGATGTTAAAGGCTTGGCGGGATTGCTCGACGTTGCCTTGGTGGGAGGCGCACATAATGGCGAGATCCCGATCGCTGAGGCTAAAGCGATCGAGGGTGCCGGTATTGATGGCTGCAAGGGCTTGGAAGGGCTTGAGGGCCGATCGAATAAATGCCTCCATTTCGGGATCCCCTGCCGACATCAACACCCGGCCCTTAACATCACACACCACGGCTTCCGCTTGGTGGATCGATTCCAAAATCCCCTCCCGTAGGAGTTGGACGTGTAAGGGTTCAGTTTGGGTGCGTTTTGCCCGCTTCATGATGGTGAAAACCTATGGAGTTGAGTAGCAAGGGTGAATATCTTATCTGGTGGGAGTAGCTCAGAGAAGCCTTGGCAGTCAGTATAGCGACCTAGGGCCGATCGATCGTAGGATTTGGCCCAGATCCCCTGCTCCTAACCTACCCATTTCCCAACGCCCCCACCATGTCACCCTCTCCCTCCCTCTGGATCCCCCAAATGACCCGTGACGGATCCTATACTTTTTACTCTCCGGACTTTGGGGAAACCTTCCACAGCGATCTAGGGGCCAAGGCAGAAGCCTTCGAGAAATTTGTCCACGGCACCCAGATCCTAGAGACTGCCCAAACCGGTTCCCTGCGGATTTTGGATGTTTGCTATGGACTGGGGTACAACACCGCCGCCGCCCTCAGTGCGATCGCCCTGGCCCAAGCCACCCAGCAACTGCCCCCCTGCCAAGTGGAGATCATGGCCCTAGAACTGGATGCCACTGTTCCCCAGGGTGCGCTCCAGGCCCAGTGTTTGGCCTCCTGGCCCCCCCCAGTCCAAGCCCAACTTACCGCCCTTGCCCAAACCCAGCATTACCAGGACGATCGCCACACCCTGACGCTCCTGCTGGGGGATGCCCGCCACACCCTCCCGGCGATCGTCGCCCAAGGCTGGCACGCCGATGCCATTTTCCTCGACCCCTTTTCCCCCCGCCGCTGTCCCCAACTCTGGACCGTAGAATTTCTCGGTTACGTCGCCCAAGCCCTGGCCCCCGCCGGACGACTCGCCACCTACTGCCGTGCCGCCGCCGTACGATCGGCCCTCCAAACCGCAGGCTTACACCTGGGAACCCTGCCCCTCGCCCAACCCAGCGCCCCCCACCACTGGGCCGAAGGCACGATCGCCAGCTTCCGAGCCGCAGCCCTCACCCCCCTCAGCCCCCTGGAACAGGAGCATCTCCACACCCGTGCGGCCATCCCCTACCGCGACCCCACCCTCACAGATTCAGCAGCGGCAATTCTACAGCGGCGACACCAGGAACAACAGCGATCGACCCTAGAAACCACAACCCAATGGCGCAAACGCTGGGGCATTTAAACCCTCCCCTCCCCCTTCCCCCCGCTTTAGGCCAGAGCCATTCAGTTGCAAATCCTGCCCCGATGCCCAATGATGGCAAGCACCCTCCCCATCACAAACTGGGCCAAATTAGGCCAAACTGGGCCAAACACGACCCCAGCGATCGTAATCCTCATCGCAAATCCTCAACCCTAAAACCTTTGGCGTTTATCCCAGTTTTATCCCCCTCACCCGCCCCCTGCCCTGCCACCATGAGACTTGCGACCCCCCTCACCGTCACCCTCCTCTTCTTTGCCCTCCTTGGCTCCCTCTCCCTCAACCTTTACCTCTACAGCACCAACTACCGCTACTACACCAACCTCCAACGGCTCTTTCTCGATCCCCTCGGCCTCTCCGCCTACCCCACCAGCTTTCCCACCCACCTCGCCACCAACTTCAAGGCACTCGATCCCCGCAGCCCTAAAACCGTGGTCCTCCTCGGCGACTCCCGCGCCTATAGCTGGCCTTTGGCGTTTCCCGCCTCTGTGAAGGTCATCAACCGGGGCATTAATGGCCAAACGAGCAGCCAAGTCCTAGGCCGCGCCCAAGCCCACCTCCAGGATCTCCATCCCCAACTGGTTGTCATTCAGGTGGGCATCAACGACCTCAAAATGATCCCCCTTTTTCCCGACCGAGAAGGGAACATTCTTCAGACCTATAAAACCAATCTGGTCAGTTTGGTGGGTGAGATTCACAGCCTGGGGGCGATCGCCGTGGTGACCACGCTCTTTCCCCTGGGGAAGGTGCCATGGCAGCGGCGACTGGCTTGGTCCGATCGGGTTGAACTAGCAGTTGAAGACGTGAATAACTTTATCCGCCGTTTAGACAGCACAGCGGAGACACAGGGGCCAAAAGTCTGGGTTTTTGATGCAGCCCAACTGCTCCAACAGGGAGCCAGTCGCCGGATCCAGCCCCAATACAGTCAGGATTTACTCCATATCAATAGCGCTGGTTACGATCGCCTCAACGCCGCTTTAATTCCCCTGCTCCAAGAAGCCCTCAACCTATCCGCCCCCCCCAGCGACACAATTCTCTAGGAGGGGCACGGTTTTCGCGCCCCCGGCAGAATTTTTTGCCCGTCAACCAGCCCCAACCCCCCGCAAACAAAACCAAGGGCATAGCCTCTAACCCAAATAGATGGCCATGCCCCCAAGACGGAATGCAACCCTTGGCCCATCCCGCCTTGCTACAGTCAGAGATATTCTGTCAGAGATATCCTGTCAGAGATATCCTGTGGGATCAGCCCTTGGGCCGGTCCTGCGCTGTAGTGTTTATGAACTCGTAGACTGGGCCGAAGCCAGCATTTCCTTCAGCCGCTCCAAATCAGTTGCCCAGCGCGGATCGGGCTGGAAGCCTTCGCTGGGGCCGCTGCTGGTTGAAGTCGTCGTCGTGCGACGGTTTCCATTGGCCTTGCCGCCCTTCTTGCGAGTGTTGGCAACCGGTGCAGGACTGCTCTCCGCCCCAGGCCCTTCCTTGCCCTTGGCGCGGGGCAGGGCTTTTTCTATTTTAATGGTGCTTTCCTTGAGGACGTAACCATTGAACTTCTCAATAATTTCATCCGCCTGTTCATCTGTCTGAACGGTGACAAAACCAAACCCTCGACACTTGCCAGTTTTGCGATCGGTAATAATCTTGGTCGAGAGGGTATCCCCCGCATCCGCAAACACATCCTCCAGCTCTTTGCGCTCCAGTTCTTTTGGTAAATTGCCCACGTACAAACGAATAGGCATCACAGGACCTCCCAAGTTTATGTTGGTGCTCAAGGTTGACAGAAACAAGGGTGGAGCAGCACCACTGTGCCGACCCACCCCAGCTTTTATATCGATCTCACAAAGCGTTTGTTAAAACTCACGGTTTGGATGGAGTTGCTGTTTTCACCCATTGATTCTTTTCTTGTTCCCCTGGGGAATCCCCAGACACCTCGTGCATTGGACTTCATGCTGATGAAAATTCTTGCCCTAGCTGCTGCCCTGGTTTACAGATGGCAACCTGAGCTAGTTGTGATGATCTGATCGGTCGTTAGCGGATTCAGTCTTCAACGTGTTTTCCCAGAATCCCAATTGCACACCAAAACGAGAACCAAAGGATGGTCCACCCTCCCGTTCTCCCCCCCCTTAGTATGCCCAGGGCTTCAGAACCAGGTTTGATGGATAGACTGTCTTCCATCTTGAAGCTTTCTGGTCTATGCGTCAATCACCTGCTCCTTGATTTTTGGGGGAAGATCCGAGAGGATCTTCGCGATCGTGTTCCCCCTGAAGGCCGTGGGACTCTAAAATAGGATTAAAACAATAGTATTAAGACGCTCAAAAGAGCCTCAAAATCTCACAATGCTCAAAGAAGCGACTGTAAGGCCATGAAAGTAGCGGTTGGTTTGTCTGGTGGTGTGGATAGTTCGACGGCAGCGGCGATGCTGTGCGATCGCGGCCTGGAGGTGACGGGGGTAACCCTGTGGCTGATGAAGGGCAAGGGTCAGTGCTGCTCTGAAGGCATGGTGGATGCGGCAGCGATTTGTGAGCAGTTGGGCATTGACCACCATGTGGTAGACAGCCGGGATCTGTTCCAGACCGAAATTATTGACTATCTGGTCCAGGGCTATGGCCAAGGGGTGACCCCGCTGCCCTGTTCCCAGTGCAACAAGGCGGTGAAGTTTGGCCCCATGCTCGCCTATGCGCGGGAGACCTTGGGCATCGATCGCATCGCCACCGGTCACTATGCCCAGGTGCGCCACAATCCCGAAACGGGGCGCTATGAACTGTGGCGGGCTGTCGATCGCCGCAAAGACCAAACCTATTTTCTCTATGACTTAGATCAGCAAATCCTCGCCTCGGTGGTGTTTCCCCTGGGGGAGCACACCAAAGACGAAACGCGCCAAATTGCGGCTCAATTTAGCCTCAGCACCGCCGAGAAGCCGGAAAGCCAGGATCTTTGCTTGATTGAAAGCTATGGCTCCATGCATGGCTTTTTAGAACAGTACCTCACCCCCCAGGCCGGGGATATTGTCGCGGAAGATGGCACGGTCTTGGGTCAGCACCAGGGGGTCCACCGCTATACCATTGGCCAGCGCAAGGGTTTGGGCATTGCCTATCCGGAGCCGCTCTATGTGTTGCGCTTGGATCCCGGTCGCAATCAGGTGGTGGTGGGTCCGCGCAGTAGCGCCCATTGGGGGGGCTGTACGGTACAGCGGGTTAACTGGGTTTCCCAGGCAGAGCAGCGCCAGCCCTTCCGCGCCCAGGTCCAAGTTCGCTATCGCACGGCCCCAGATTGGGCCACGTTGACCCCCCTAGGGGGCGATCGGGTCTCGATTGCCTTTGATGAACCCCAGTTCAGCGTCACTCCCGGCCAAGCCGCAGTCTGGTACGACGGCGATCGGCTCCTCGGCGGTGGGGTCATTGAAACCGCCCTCCGCAGCACTCAGGACGCGGCCTAGGGCGTGCTCCTGTTTGTGGGCGTGGCAACTGCACCCCTAGGGAAATCTGCCCAATTTCGATCCAATTTCGATCTGTTGATCTGTTGAATGGTCTGGCTGACCTGAACTGGCTCAACTTCCCAGGGAGTTCCGGATCCTAAACAGGGTTCTGGTAGAGAAAGGTGGGGTAGATGCACACTGAACAAGTCCTCTGGGTTGGCTTTTCCAGCTCGGAGGATTTTTATTGAAAGCTGGACTTTACGGATTCCGATCGACTTCGATTAAGGTTTCGATCGGGAGTCGGACGGGGGCGGATAGTAGAGATTGGTGGCGAAATTTTGGGCGCGGGTGGGAGAGAGGGCGCGGGCCTTGAGGATGGCCCCCATCAGGACAAAATAGGAGAGCAAACCCGCAATGGTGAGGAGGACGGCACTGGCTAAACCGGCCCAGTTCCACAGAGTATGAAGAAAAGCGGCGCTTAGGTAACCCACTAAGAGAATCGGCCAGCGTTGGCGGGGCTGAAGAATGCTCAGGCCCAGAAAATAGCCTAAATAGCCGCTATAGGCCATGTGGCCCGAAATTGATCCCAGCAACCGGGGAATCAGCAGTTGTAGCCCCGCCAACTGTCCCGCCTCCAAGCCATTGACTTCGCTGATCTGGGCTGTGACCTGGGGCACATATTGACCCAAGGTCTCCACAAGGGTAAACCCCACTCCCGCCGCTGCTCCCAACAAAATGCCATCCAGCGGCTCCCGCAGTCCAACCCGGTCCCGCCACGGCGAAGGCAACTGCCGCCCGATCGCCCAGCACAGCAACACCGGAATTGCCTTGAGTCCTTCCTCCAGCAACCCCGTCCCAATAAAAAGCCGCCCAAACTGCTCCAGCGGTCCCAGCCCTTGCCCTAAGTCTGGTAGGCTCCCCGGCAAGATCTCCCGAAACAGCCACAGGCCCACGGATGCTAGGGGACTCTGGAGAATCACAGCCATGGCGATCGCTGCTAACCCCAGCACCCACCAAGGCTTAGGCTTGCCGCACAGCCGATAGATAAAGAAGTAATAGCCCGCAACACTCAGGTAGAGGGCCAAAATTCGGTTAAAGGTGAGGGGGTGGCCAAAGGCGGCAAAGAGGGAGACTGCTAAGGCAACGGTGAGGATGCCGGGGACCAGGAGGGCGCGTTGGGCAAAGTTGGAGCCGGGGGAGGCGAGGGGAAAAAGCTGGCTGAGGGTGAGGGGGGACGGAGGAGAAGGGGATAAATTTTCGGCAATGGCGGGCTGTGCGGGGGCTTGGGCTTGAGGTCGATCGAACTGGGATCGATCACCTTGGGATCGATCGGCTTGAGGTCGATCGAACGGGGAAAGTTCGATTTGAGCCAGTTCGGCTTGGGAAAGTTCAGCCTGGGAGAGTTCAGCCTGGGAAAGTTCGGCTTGGGGGAGTTCGATCGGAGCAAATTCGGCTTGGGAGAGTTCCGATCGATCGCGCCTGCTGTCTTGGGACAGCAGCGAAAACCGAAAACAAGGGCCAGTGCTGCCCAGTTGAATGCGATCGCCCGTTTGGAGCCAATGGCTCTCTTCCAGGGGCTGACCATTAATATAGGTGCCGTTCGCACTGCCCAAATCCCGCAGTTGCCAGACCCGTTGCGGTCGGCCCCGAACCGCCGGAAAAGCTTGGATCGAAGCATGGTAGCGCGACACCATCTGAAACGGCTCATAGTCCAGAAAGACGGCACAGTCTGGGTTGCGACCGAGGCGGTTGTCCTGCTGTTCCGAAAGGGCATAGCGATCGGGGACACCCTGGGGTAAGCCAGAGTGACCGGGTAGCGGTTCCAACAACAGGACGGCAGTCGTCATCGGTAGCAGTTCGCAACCACGCTCAAGGGCGCTCACCCTGGGAGCGGGAACTACTGCCCGGTTTCCACCGATCGAATCGCCAAAAATAAACAAACCCCCGTCAAGGGCACACAGGCCACCAAAATAATTGCCGTTAGGGTTGTGCCCAGTTGGGGATCGCCGTAGGCCAACTCAAAAATACTGCCCACGGAGGCAATCGCTGCAACACAGGACACCAACAGTAAAATCGCGCTTTTGGGCGTGTAGGTCATCATGGGGAATACACCAAATGGGGGGCTATCGGGGAACTAGACTAAGGACTTAACCGCGTTGGGGGAGAACTTCTGTTTGGTCAATTCTTGGTTCAGGGCGATTTTATTTTCAACACGATCGACAAATAACACCCCATTGAGGTGATCGATTTCATGCTGAACGACCCGCCCTAGTAAGCCATCCATGGTCTGAACCTGGGGACGGCCCATTTCATCCCGGTAGGACACCTGCACCACCTCCGGTCGCCGTACCTCCAGGAACACCTCTGGAATGCTCAGGCAACCTTCTTCAAACAGCACCACATCTTCGCCAAATCCCTGAATACTGGGATTAATCATGACCAGGGGCGGGGTTGTTGAATCCTCTAGGTTGATATCGACCACTAGGATTTGTTTATTGACCGCCACCTGGGGCGCAGCCAGACCAATACCGTCTTGGCTGTACATGGTTTGCAGCATTTTGCGCACCAAGAGCCGCACTTCATCATCTACTTTGGCCACTCGCTTGGCCGCTTGACGCAGCACCCGATCGCCCAGGCGATGTACTTCTAAGGGGGGATTCTTCAGTTTGGTTTTCTCAACCAAAATATCTACAGCCATGGATTCCTCGCGAGTCGCTAATTATGCTAATTACAGGGTATTCATTCCGGTGTTCCGTCCTATTCTAATGGATTCCTAGGGACCGATCGCAAGGGTGAATCGCCGGGGCGCACCTGGTTGACGGACAAAAAATTCTGCCTGGAGCGCGAAAACTGCACCCCTGCAAGACCGTTGGGATCGTAGGGGTCAGGTTTGCTGACCCGCCCTCTGCGCCTCGGTTTGACCTACTTTTGTTGGCTTTGATC
>JAYKJG010000298.1:0-6104 GCA_035286285.1 Prochlorothrix sp. | reverse complement strand
GCTTCAACAGTCCCCCGTCTCACCCCCCAGTACGATCGGGACTTCACTTCTTTCCCGGCCCACCCCATACCCTGAATGAACCATGACTGCCCCCCTTGCTCCCCCCCCAACGGTTGCTCCCCCCGCCTTGATGACCTTGGCAGACTATTTGGCCTATGAAAATCCTGAGGACGATCGCCCCTGTGAACTTAACCATGGAGTTTTAACCCCCATGCCCCCCGAAAGCCGCCTCAACGATCGCATTGCCATGGTCCTCATTCAGGCATTGCTTACCTTTTTTCCGCCCCGCTGTTTAAGTTGCAAAGGCACAGAGGTGGCGGTCATGGGGCATCGGGCGACGGTGCGGGTTCCCGATGTGCTGGTGTTGTCGCCGGAGTTGGCGGAAATCTTGGAGCAGCGGGGTCGATCGACGATTTTGCTGGAAATGCCGCCCCCCGTGCTGGCGATCGAGGTGGTGTCACCGGGCAAAGCAGCCGCCGATCGCGACTACCGCTACAAGCGATCGGAATATGCAGCGCGGGGCATTGGGGAATATTGGGTCGTGGATCCCGTCCAGGGACAGGTGACAGTGTTGGTGTTGGTGGATGGGTTCTATGAGGCACGGGTCTGTCAGGGGGACGATCGCCTAGAGTCGCCCTTAGTGCCGGAGTTTGCCTTAACGGTTGCGGAGATCCTGCAATAGACCATGACTTTACGATCGCCGTCCATCCAAACCACTGCCGCTGTGGGCACTGTGATTCACCATGGGCAGGTTTTTGACTTCAAAAACTGGAATCCGCCCCCCCTGAGCGAGGTGAGTCCCACAACCACTAACACTAGACACACTCCCATGGAAGCTGAACTGCAACACCAGGTTGAAGCCCTGTTTGCCGCCTTGGAAGCCCAAAATCTAGATTACTTATTGGTGGGGGGCATTGCGCTGCTGACCTATGTGGAGGGTCGCAATACCCAGGATATTGATTTTATTTTACCCCGTGAGGCATTGGCTCAACTTCCAGAGTTGGTGATTGAGTCGGAAAATCGGGATTTTTTGCGGGGACAGTTTGGGGTATTGCCCGTGGATATTTTACTGACCCAGAACCGTCTATTTCAAAGGGTTTTGCAGGATTTTTGGGGGATACGATCCTTGGGCGATCGGGCGATCCGTTGCGTCACGGTGGAGGGCTTAGTGCTGCTCAAACTGTATGCTTTGCCATCGCTCTATCATCAGGGGCAGTTTAACCGCGTGAGCCTCTATGAAAATGATATTTTGCTCCTGCTGTTGAATTACTCGATCGACGTGGCTCCCCTGTTGGCCATCCTCAAACAGGAGGTGTTAGGGACAGATTTAGAGTCGATCGAGGAAATTCTGGTCGATATTCAAGGCCGTTTGCGCCGTTTCGATCGATCTCGCTTCCCAGAAGCATAACCCCCCTCACCCCAACCTCGCTCCTGACTCACTCCCGCCTTCTTTCCCAGCCCGCCCCATACCCTGAATGAACCATGACTGCCCCCCTTGCTCCTCCCCCAACGGTTGCCGCTCCCATTGCTCCCCCTCCAACGGTTGCTCCCCCCGCCTTGATGACCTTGGCGGACTATTTGGCCTATGAAAATTCCGACGACGATCGCCCCTGTGAACTTAACCATGGAGTTTTAACCCCCATGCCCCCCGAAAGCCGCCTGAATGCCCGCATAGCAATGCGGATTTTGCGATCGCTGATGGCATTTTTCCCCGACGAGCGGCTCGGTTGTAAAGATACAGAGGTTGCCGTAATGGGGCATCGGGCGACGGTGCGGGTTCCCGATGTGCTGGTGTTGTCGCCGGAGTTGGCGGAAATTTTAGAGCAGCGGGGCCGATCGACGGTGTTGCTGGAAATGCCGCCCCCCGTACTGGCGATCGAGGTGGTGTCACCGGGCAAAGCAGCCGCCGATCGGGACTATCGCTACAAGCGATCGGAATATGCAGCGCGGGGCATTGGGGAATATTGGATCGTGGATCCCGTCCAGGGACAGGTGACGGTGTTGGTGTTGGTGGATGGGTTCTATGAGGCGCGGGTCTGTCAGGGGGACGATCGCCTAGAGTCGCCCTTAGTGCCCGATTTCCCCCTCACCGTCCAGGACATTTTAAGCTAGGGTGCATTTCACTTTTGCCAAGGGGCGGACTAAAGTCCGCACGACGAGCCTTTTGAGCCAAGTTAGGGGCTAGGCGTTACCCCTTGGTGATAGGTATCCATTGCAGCCAGGAGCCGATCGAAAACCGCCTGATCCGTATAGGGATTGAGTAAAACGGTTTTGAGCCACAGATTACCGCGATAACGGGGCAGGGAAACAAAAATTTGGGCCTCCTTCAGCAGAAACTGCTGTAAACCCCGATTCCACTGATCCCAGTCCTGGGGCTGTAGCTCCGGTGGCTCTCCCCGGAAGCAGAGAATATTCATTTCTGGCTCACTGGCTAGGGTTAACCACGATCGCCGCAGTAAACCCGCTTTAAGGTAGGCCGTGCGTTCATAACTGGCCGTAATCAGGGCATCATAGCCCGATCGGCCCAAATGCTGGAGCGAGAGCCAGAGCTTAAGGATATCAGGATGGCGAGTACCCTGGACAGACAGTTCCCCTAAGTTAGTCACATCCCCACTCTCTGCCATATAGGGCGCACTAACCCGAAAAGCTGTATCCAAATGCTCCATCTTGCGAAACAGAACTGCGGCACAGGTTTTAGTGACGTAGAGCCACTTTTGGGGGTTAAAGGTCACAGAATCCGCCGCTTCAATGCCCTGGAGGCGATGCCGCTCCCGATCGCAAAACACCAGCGCCCCCCCATAGGCCGCATCCACATGGAGCCAAAGATCATGGGTTTGGGCAAAGGCCACCAACTGCGGTAAGGGGTCAATATTACCGGTTACCGTTGTTCCTGCGGTGGCAATCAGGGCAAAGGGGCGCTGACCGGCCCGAATGGCGGCCTGAAACTTAATTTCAAGATCCGCTAAATCCAGTTGGCTGCGATCGTTCACGGCCACCGAAACCACCCCCGTCACCCCCAGCCCCGTAATCATGGCGGCTTTCTGCCAAGAGGTATGGGCCACTTCTGAGGCAAAAATCACCGGCTGACCCGGACGCTCGGCCCCTAAACTAGCCCCTAGGGACCATTGCGCCAAACCTCCCTGCATTACGCCCCCTAGCTTGACATTACGGGCCACAATCAATGCCTGTAAATTGGCCAACGTCCCGCCACTCAGCAGCAGCCCCCCCGCCGCTGGCCCCAGGCCAAACAACTCCGCCAGCGATCGCAGCACCTCTGGCTCCAGCCGCGAAAACACCGGCGACATCTCCACACTCAACATATTGTTATTGAGCGCTGCGGTGATCCAGTCCCCCAAAATCGACACCGTGGTCGCAGGGGGATCCATGTGGCCGAGATAGCCGGGATGGGCGGGATTCATGGATCCGGCGATCGCGGTGTGGAGGTGTTGCAACAGGGCGGCAAACTCCCGGCCTTGCTCCGGTACGGGATCCGTAGCGATGAGGTGGGCGAGATCGGGGGAGGGGGAGGGCAGGGGAGGGGTAGCAGCAGCGTGGCTGAGGTGGTGAAGAATTAGATCAAGGGTTGCCTGCAAGAGGGGCCGGAGGGTGTCGTGATTGTGGCCCTGGGGATCGATAAAGGCGGTAGCGGGGAGGTGGGGCAAGGTCGGGGTAGCGGGCAAGTTGGACAGGTGGGGCAGGTTGGACAGGTTAGATAAGTCAGGCACGGGGGATCGATCGGTCAAGGGGTTCAGGGTCACAAAACTGTAAACTTTTTCACTATAAACGTTCTGGCTGACCCCTATTACACCATGGTTCCTTCGGCAACTTTGCCCCCTTGGCTCAAACCTTTAGTGCTGTATTTGGTGCTGACGCTGTTAGCGGCGGTGATGCTGCTGCCGTTGCTGTGGTTGGTTAGCACTGCCCTCAAGTCCCCCAACGAAAATATTTTTGCCTTCCCCCCCCAACTCCTGCCCCAACAGCCCACCTTGGCTAATTTTCAGCGCGTTTGGGAAATTGAACCCCTCTTTGGCCGCTACTTTCTCAACAGCACGATCGTCGCAGCCCTGACGGTGCTCTTCAACGTCGTCTTTTGCTCCCTCGCTGCCTATCCCCTCGCCCGCCTCACCTTTCCCGGTCGCGACCTGATGTTTGCCCTCATTGTCGCCACCATCATGATTCCCTTTCAAATTGTGATGATTCCCCTCTATATCCTGGTTTTCCGGCTGGGATTGCTCAATAGCTATTGGGGCATGGTTTTACCGTCCCTTGCCTCAGCCTTTGGCATTTTTTTGATGCGCCAAGCCTTCCAGGGGGTGCCCAAGGAACTGGAGGAAGCGGCCCGGATGGATGGCTGCTCAGAGTTGGGCATTTGGTGGCATGTCATGTTGCCTGCGGTGCGTCCCGCCACCATTACCCTGGCGCTGTTTGTCTTCATTGGCGCGTGGGGCGACTTTCTCTGGCCCCTGATCGTCCTGCGGGATCCAGAAATGTATACCCTGCCCTTAGGGGTGGCCACCTTGGCCAGTAGCCTGTCGAGGGATGAGCGCTTGGTGGCGGCGGGGTCGGTGTTGTCGATTTTGCCGATCGTCCTGGTCTTTATCTTTCTCCAGCGCTATATTCTGCCAACCCAAAGTGGCAGCGGCCTCAAAGGCTAAGGGGTTTTGGATTGGGGGGTGGCCATGAGGGCAGTGAGGGCCATCCCGGCATGGACCGTACTTAGCTCCCGGAAGGGTTGCAGCAGCAGATCGATCGCCACCAGGGGAAATAAAATCGCCTCCAAGGGCAGATCGAGGATGCTGAGCACCGGCACCAGCAGCAAGATTAAATCATCCCCGCCCGTCGCCGTAGAACTGGCCGTGCTACAGAGGGCAACCCCTGAAATAATCACCATTAAGTCCGTAAAACTGGGGTCTTGACTGTACAGGCCCGAAATAAAAAAGACGACCGAAACCAGATAGACAAACGACCCCACCCGAAACATGGTAATGGCCGTGGGAATCACCAAATCAACGGTTTCGCGATCGAAGCCCAAAACCCCCTTAAAGGCAATAATGCTGGAGGGAATTGCCGTAACCCCATCCTGACTGGACAACACCAAAAGGCTCGATTCCCCCAGGGCAGACATCACCGTGGACAGGGGCAGCCGCGATCGTCGCCAAATCACCAACACACTAATCACAGAGGTCAGACAAAAGAACAACATCAACATTGTGATGAAGTTGCGCATGGCCACAAAGTCAGACCATTTGGAGCGTTGGGCAATGCTAGCCACTTGGATGCAAAGGCCAAAGGGAACAAACAAGCCCACCCACTCTGTGATTTGGGTCATCACCTCATAAACCTGTTCTAACAGGCTGGGCAAAAATGCATCCTTCAACGCCCGACTCCAACCCAGCGCCAAGCCAAACAACAGCGCAAAACAGACAACCTGAATCGACTGAGTATCATCGGTCAGAGCCGCAAAAATATTATCGGGAATGATACTCGCGAAGAACCCCACCAAGGTCATTGGCTGGTCACCGGCCAAGTTGTCAGACGAAAAGTTCAGCCGCAAGGGCTGCTCACGCTGACTAATCAATCCCCCCAGTTGCCGCAGGCTGGAATTATCTAGATCCTGGCCCACCTCTAAAAACAAACTCGCAGCAGAGATGGACACAAAGATGGTCACCAAACTCGCCAGACTGAAAAACGCAATACTTTGCATTTTGGTCTGCAAGGTCCCCTGCCGCCAGAACTGGGACACCGCCAGAATTAAGCTGGTCATCATGATGGGCAAGGCCCACATTTTGAGGAGATTGAAATAGGTCTCGCCCCAGGGTTCAAGACTGCTGATCCAATCAGGCTTCAGGAAATATAGGGCAAGGCCAACGAGAACACTACCCACAAGAACTCCATAGCTCTGGAAGAGGTCTAACAGTAGAGTCCAGCGGTTTGTTGTCTGATTTGACATGTCAAGCCATCAAAAAAAGATGTAGGGTGAGGGATCCTCCCTGATTGACCGACAAAAGTGGGTCGAACCAAGGCACAGCGGGCAGGTCAGGAGGGTCCATTTCACTTTGGCAGATTCACCCAGTCGGTAGGGGCAATCCCCCCGTGGTTGCCCC
>JAYKJG010000297.1:0-12802 GCA_035286285.1 Prochlorothrix sp. | reverse complement strand
AAACCTGACCCCTAGGATCCCAAGCAATTTGTAGGGGCGCGGTTTTCGCGCCCAATGCAGAATTCCTGGTCAGTCAACCAGCAGTCAACCAAGGGTTAGGGTGAGCAGTGCCCACCCTGGGGTTGGGGAAACTAGACTGCGGTTAGGGTTGCTTCAGGCTTGGCGATCGCGTTGGGGTTTGCTTCCGGGGACTCCGCCTCAGAGGGCGGGACCACCTGCCAGAACAGGGGCAAGTAGGTCGCCCAATCCGCCAGAATCGCCTTCGCCTTCGGGCTACCCGTGCGATCGGCCTGGGCCTGGATCAACCCCCGCAACTGAGCCTCACCCGCCGCCGTGCAGACCCGCTGCACCGTCACGATCTCGCCATTGACCCGGACCGGGAAATCCCCCGTTTCATCCAGAAAATAGGCCAAACCGCCCGTCATACCAGCCCCCACATTGCGGCCCGCCCGACCCAGGACCACAACCACGCCCCCGGTCATATACTCACAGCAGTGGTCACCCACTCCCTCCACAACAGCCTGACCCTTAGAGTTGCGCACCCCAAAGCGCTCGCCCGCCTGACCATTGGCGAAGAGAGAGCCACCCGTGGAGCCATAGAGGCAAGTATTGCCTAAAATCACGTTTTGAGCGGGATCAAAAATGCTGGCCGCTGGCGGCGTGATCACAATCTCACCGCCATTCATGCCCTTACCCACATAGTCATTGGCCTCCCCTTCCAGATGGAGCGTTACCCCATCGATATTGAAAGCCCCAAAGCTCTGACCGGCGCTACCCTCGAAATTGAGGGTAATTTGACCCTTAAAGCCATGGTTACCGTGGGTTTTGGCGATTAAACCTGCTAGACGGGTGCCCACACTACGATCGGTACTCAGCACCCCATAGTCCTTCTGGTAGGTGCCATGGTTCTGAATCGCCCCTTGTAGGTCGCCATCGGCCAGGATCTCGTCATCCAGTACCGAACCGTTGGTGTGAACCGGACCATGGTCGAGCCATGTGCGGTTGTCGCGGGTATCAGGCAACTGGGTCAGGCAATCTAGGTTAAGACCGGGGGTTTTGGTCAGTTGCACCTCAGGACGCACCGCCAGCAGATCCGCCCGCCCGATGATTTCCTGAATGCTGCGGTAACCCAGCTTAGCCAGGATGCTACGCACTTCTTCCCCCAGGAAGTAGAAGAAGTTGACCACCTGCTCCGGTAGACCCCGGAAGCGTTGGCGCAGTTTTTCCTGCTGGGTGGCCACGCCTACGGGGCAGTTGTTGGTGTGGCAAATGCGGGCCATAATGCAGCCTTCGGCAATCATGGCGATCGACCCAAAGCCGAACTCCTCCGCCCCCATCAGGGCACCCATGATCACATCCCAGCCCGTCTTGAGGCCACCATCCACCCGCAGCAGCACCCGATCGCGCAACTGATTTTCCATCAGCACCCGATGCACCTCCGTCAGGCCCAACTCCCAGGGACTGCCCGCGTGCTTAATGGAACTGAGGGGAGAAGCCCCAGTTCCGCCATCATGGCCGGAAATTTGGATAATATCGGCGTTGGCCTTGGCCACCCCAGCGGCGATCGTGCCAATCCCCACTTCCGATACCAGCTTCACCGAAACCTTAGCAGCGGGGTTAATTTGGTGTAAATCAAAGATAAGCTGGGCTAAATCTTCAATGGAGTAAATATCGTGGTGGGGCGGGGGCGAAATCAGGGTTACTCCCGGCTTGGAGTTGCGCAGCAGGGCGATATAGTCGCTGACCTTTTTACCGGGCAACTGACCCCCTTCACCGGGCTTCGCCCCTTGGGCCACCTTAATCTCAATCTGCTCCGCACTCATCAAGTACTCCGGTGTAACCCCAAAGCGTCCCGAAGCCACCTGCTTAATGGCCGAGCTAGCGGTATCCCCATTGCGTAAACCCTGGAGATGGGGGAACGTTGGCGATTTTCCGTCGCTATCGACATCCAGCAGGGGATTGTAGCGGCTGGGATCTTCGCCCCCTTCGCCGGAGTTGGACTTGCCACCGAGGCGGTTCATGGCGATCGCCAAGGTCTCGTGGGCCTCCCGCGACAGGGCACCCAGGGACATCCCGCCGGTACAGAAGCGCTTGACGATCTCTTCCACGGACTCCACCTCCTCCAGGGGAATGGAGGGCCGATCGCTCTCGAAGGTCAGCAGGTCTCGCAGGGCGGTAATGGGCCGCTGCTGGAGCAAATCCTTGTAAAGGGTGTACAGATCGGTGTTTTCCCGGTCCTTAATGGCTTTGTGCAGCGCCTTGGACATTTCCGGGCTGTTCATATGGTACTCGCCACCGGGCCAGTACTGAACAAAGCCGTAGTTCTCTAGCTTTTTGCCCGTGAGTTCGGGGAAGGCTTTGGTGTGGAAGCGGAGGGTTTCCTGGGCGAGGTCGGTAATGCGGAGACCTCCCAAACGGGAAGCCGTGCCTTTGAAAGCTAGCTCCAGCAAATCACTGCCAATGCCGATCGCCTCAAAGATTTGCGCCCCTTGGTAGCTGGCGAGGAGGGAAATGCCCATTTTTGAGAGGATTTTGAACAGCCCTGCGTCTACGGCCTGACGGAAGTTGGCTTGGGCTTCCTCTAGGGTGACCTTGGGTAGTTTATCCCGCTCCATCAGGGTTTGGATGCGGGGCTGATGCCACCACTGGCGCACGGTTTCCAAGGCCAAGTAGGGCAGGACAGCATTGGCCCCATAGCCCAGCAGACAGGCGAAATGGTGAGTGCTCCAGCATTGGGCCGTTTCCGCCACGAGGGAAGCCTTGAGGCGTAGCCCCGTGTGGATTAAATAGTGGTGAACGGCACCGACAGCCATCAGGGGCGGAATATAGGTGGTTTCCGCATCTAGACCGGCATCGCTACGATCGCTGAGGACCAGAATTTCTTTCCCCTCGGCGATCGCTGCCGCCGCCGCTGCACAGAGGTCGTCCACCGCTTTTTGCAAGCCCTCAGGACCGGCACTGACGGGATACAGGGTCGAAAGGGAGGCTATGCCAAAGCCAGCCGCTTCAATCTCCGCTAATTCTGCTTCATTGAGCACGGGAGACTCCAGCACCGCTTTACGGGCATCTATTTCGTCGCTCTGGAGCAAATTATGCTGCTGACCGAGGCGCACCCGCAGGGACATGACCAGGTTTTCCCGCAGGGGATCGATCGCTGGGTTGGTGACCTGGGCAAAGCGCTGCTTAAAGTAGTCGTAGAGCAGGTGGGGCTTGGTGGACAGCACCGCCAAGGGGATGTCATCCCCCATGCAGAAGGTGGGTTCCTTGCCCTGGCTGGCCATGGATTCAATCACCATTTCCACATCTTCAGCGGTGTAGCCAAAGGCCGTTTGCTGTACCAGCAGTGTGCTGGCCTCAAAGTGGGTCTCGGTGGGGAAGGGCTGGGGGGCGATCGGCTTCTGGTGTTGGGCCAACCATTGGCCGTAGGGCTGGGCCTGGGCAATGTCCTGCTTCAGATCCCAGTTGTGGAAGACCTGATGGGTGCGCAGGTCAAAGGCGATCATCTGGCCGGGGCCGAGGCGACCCTTTTCGATCACGGTTTCTGGGGCAATTTCGACCACTCCGGCCTCAGAAGCCACGGTGATATAGCCATCCTGGGTAATGGCATAGCGGGCGGGGCGCAGACCGTTGCGATCGAGGGTGGCCCCCACCACTTTGCCATCGCTAAAGGCCAGCAGCGCCGGACCATCCCAGGGTTCCTGGATGCCGCTGTAGTATTCGTAAAAGTGGGTAATTTCGGGATGATCGGCCAAATCCGGCTGATTGCGGAAGGCTTCCGGCACCATGATCATCAGGGTTTCCATGGGGCTGCGGCCAGAGCGCACCAGCAGTTCCGCCACGTTATCCAGGGTGGCTGAGTCGCTATTGTCGGCCTTGACGATCGGCAGCAAATCCTGGGAGAGCGCCTCGCCCCAAATGGGGTGGGCTAAGCTCGACTGCCGCGCCCGCATCCAGTTGATATTGCCCAGGAGCGTGTTAATTTCGCCGTTATGGCCCAACAGGCGCATGGGCTGAGCCAGGGGCCACTTGGGCATGGTGTTGGTGCTAAAGCGGCGGTGATAGACCGCGAAAACGCTGGTAAAGGTGGGATTTTTCAGGTCTAGATAAAACTCACCCAGCACCTCACCGCGCACCATGCCCTTATAGACCACGGTACGACAGGAAAAGGAGCAGGGATAGAAGTTATCGCGCTGGGTGGTCCAGCCTTTTTCAGCAAAGGTCACGGAAATCTGGTGGCCAATGCGGCGACGCAGGCGGAACAGCACTTGCTCGAATTCATCCCCGCTGGGGCCGTTGCTCTGGACTAGCACCTGGATTATGTAGGGCTGGTTTTCCCGTGCTTGAATCCCCAAGACATCGGGGTTAAGGGGAACGTCGCGCCAACTGAGAAACGTCAGGCCCAAGTGAGCGGTTTCGGCTTCGGTGATATCC
Organism: Prochlorothrix sp.; assembly: GCA_035286285.1. Lineage (GTDB taxonomy): Bacteria > Cyanobacteriota > Cyanobacteriia > Prochlorotrichales > Prochlorotrichaceae > Prochlorothrix. The sequence goes on along the minus strand of JAYKJG010000297.1, from coordinate 8,371 downwards.
AGGCAAATTTGGCGCTGGGTTGGGTCTTGGGGCAGGAAGAACATCCCCAGAGCCACCTGTTCAGCGGCGATCGCCATGGGCAAATCCGATCGGGCCGCAGCGGGGACAGACTCTAGGGGCAGGGTCTCCAGGATTAAATCCCAGGGAATGCCGCAGAGAATGCCGGAACCATCGCCGGAGTCGCGATCGGCGCTACAGCCACCCCGGTGCTCCATGCAACCCAGGCCGATCATGGCTTTTTCAATTAGGTCATGGCTGGGGTTGCCCTTTTGGTCCGCAATAAACCCCACCCCACAGGCATCCCGTTCTTCCACCAGCCAGCGCTGCCCGCCAAAACCTGCGGGGACTGGCTCCGAGGGGCCGGGAATTGGCGTAACTGCTGTGGGGCGGTGATCAGCGCAGCGATCGGCGGAAGAGAGGGGTTGATGCCAGGGGGTTGTCATGGTTTCCACAGTTCCTATGGGGGTGAAGAGAAAAACATTATAAAGAAAAACCCCAGACTAGGGATTTGTCTTTAGTATCACTGATCTGCTGAACCCCTGTTTGCTACAAAAGTCACGAACTGATCACATCGTTCCGGCCTGAAACCCCTGGGATCCCAAACCAGGCCAGACAACTTGGCCCCTAGACTGCCCCCTAGAGACTGAAGGTTGGGTACTACGGGGAATGAAGCTGCTGTTGCCACAACGATCGGGTATAAAGGGCCAAGCCCGTCCAAATGAGGCCAAAGGTAACCCCATGGGCCGCTGTAAAGGGTTCGCCATAGACCAACACCCCCAAGCCCAACTGCAAGGACGGGCCAATGTACTGCAAAAAGCCCAAGGTCGAAAAGGGGAGGCGTTGGGCTGCGTGGTTAAACCAAATCAGGGGCAGGGCTGTGACAATGCCTGCGCCCATCAGTAGCACGGTTAGGAGGGGCGATCGGCCAAAACCGGGGGGCGTATCCTGGGCCAAATAGGCCAAAACCGCCAGGGCCAAGGGAGTGGTTAAGGCGGTCTCCACCACTAAGCCTGGGATCGGGGCCACTGGGGTTAATTTCCGGATTAATGCATAGCTTGCAAAGGAAAAAGCTAACGCTAAGGATAACCAAGGCACAATGCCCAGTTGAATGATGAAATTTAACACCCCTAGGGTTGCCAAGCCTACGGCAACGCCCTGCCAGCGGGTGAGGGGTTCCCGCAAAAAAACACAGCCCACCAACACATTGACCAGGGGATTGATGTAGTAGCCTAAGCCCGACTGCACCACCTGATTGCTGTTGATGGCATAGATAAAGGTGCCCCAGTTGATGCTCAGAATTAGCGCGGTCCCTAGCAAGGGTGCGACCCGCTTGGGCTGGCTCAGCAGGTCTCGGATGGTGTTGCCCTGGCGTTGCCACAGGACGATCGCCCCTAGGAAAACCAGGGACCAAAGGATGCGGTGGCACAGGATTTCGATCGGGCTAACGGCTTGGAGTTGTTTCCAGTACACGGGCAGCAAGCCCCAGGAGGCATAGGCTAAAAGGGCGTAGAGGGTATCTATGGGTTTTGGTTGGGACATTCCCGTTCGGCCTCAGTGAGGGGTCTGTTTACTGGACCTGAATAATCCAAATTGAAAAGTAAGAGAGCACTAAGTCTGGAAATTGCTGAAGGTGAGTATAGATTTTCTCATTTTCGCTGCTACAGTGCTCAATAATATAGCTACGATCGAGAAGTTCCCGCTGCTTCAGCAAAGTCCACACCGATCGATAGACCGAACTGACTTTCATTAAGACCACCACCTCCGATCGATCGAGGGTCTCCGCCAACTGCTCCAAACGATGCACCGTCGGTAAAACCGTGAGCCGCTGTTCCCATAGCGTCAGGGGTTGCCCCTGGGCCGCAGCAGCAGCCAAGGGTGAGCAAACCCCCGGAATTGCCTTAAATTGCACCTCAGGCTCTAGTTTTATGACTTCTTGGGCTAAGTAGCTAAAGGTACTGTAGAAATTGACATCCCCCTCCGACACAAAGGCTACATCCTGCCCCTGACGGAGATAGACCAGGGTTTGCTGGGCGGCTTCTAGCCAAGCTGCGGTGAGGGTGGCGCGATCGTGGGCAAAGGAGAAATACAGGGGCAGTTGCTGCTGGTGCGGTTGCAGCCAAGGTTGAATAATGGTTTGGGCCATGCCCGATCGATCGCCCCGTCCAGCCGGAAAAGCCACTACGGGACTGGCTTGGAGAATCCGCAAGCCTTTCACCGTAATTAGCTCCGGATCGCCAGGACCAGCACTAATACCATATAAAATACCCAGATTTTTAGAGTTAGGCTGAGATTTAAGCTTTTCAGCCTCACTCATTTGCTGTATCAACGCCATGGAAGTTCAGGGTGCTGCCAATAAAACCAGATCTTGCCCCTTTAGCCTACCCTGTTTTCCTCTACACTTTTGAGAACTCCGCCAAATTCTCAGCCTTCCCGATCGCCGCCCCGTTCTGCCTGAATCTATCCCTGCGTTTAGCCATGCTCTCGCCCCTCTGGCTGTCCATCCAAACTGCGAGCCTTGCGACCCTTTTTGCCCTCCCCTTGGGCATCGGTTGCGCGGTGGGGGTCTACGCCCAACGGGGTTGGCGGCGGGGACTGTGGGATGGGCTACTGACTTTACCCTTGGTGCTTCCGCCGACGGTGGTGGGTTTTGGCCTCCTGTGGCTGTTGGGCCGAAATGGGCCGTTAGGGAAGCTTTTGGCTACTTGGGGCATAAATTTAATTTTTTCCTGGCCTGCAACGGTCATTGCTGCCACGATCGTGGCCTTCCCCCTGGTTTACCGAGCGACCTTAGGCACTTTAGAGCAGGTCGATCCAGACCTACTGGCCGTTGCCCGCACCCTTGGAGCCTCAGAAATACGAATAATCTGGCAAATTCTCCTACCCTTAAGCCGATCGGGCATTCTCGCCGGAACGGTTCTCGCCTTTGCCCGCGCTTTGGGGGAATTTGGCGCAACCTTTATGGTCGCAGGCGGTATTCCAGGCCGGACCCAAACCCTACCGATCGCCCTCTATTTAGCCGTTGCCGAGGGTAAGACCGAGGTGGCATGGCTCTGGACAGGTGTGATGGTCACAGCGGGCTTGGTCAGTGTGGGACTTCTGAATAGGATGGGCACTCTGCCCTGGGAGCCAATGTCTGTAGGCAAGCCCGTTTCTTTTCTGCCCTCAGAACGCTTAAATAGCATTTTTGATCAGTTTTATCAGCGATTTTCCAGGATCAAGCTGCTGCGCTTCGATTTTGTCCCTAAAAAACCGCTCCTGATTCCCCTGGAGCCTCACCCCAACAGTAGCCCCTCTAGCTCACTGCCGATCGCCCCAGCCCCCACCCTCCAGGTCAGCCTAAACCACCCCCTTCGCAGCTTTACCCTAAAAGTCAGCTTGAGCAGCCCCCCTCAGCCGATCGGGATCCTGGGTCCCTCTGGATCGGGCAAAACCATGACTTTACGCTGTTTAGCGGGTTTAGAAACTCCCCAGTCGGGTCATATTCAAGTCGGCGATCGGCTGCTTTTCCAAGCTCAAAATCATCAAGCTCAAAATTATCCAGCGACCGATCGCGCCCAACATCCCCAGCAGCCCAGCCCAACCCTCAATTTACCCAGTCAACAGCGACGCATCGGCTTAGTTCCCCAGAATTACGCCCTATTTCCCCATTTACGAGTTTGGGAGAATATTTCCTTTGGCTTGCAGGACTGGACCGCAGCCGATCGCCAGCGGCAAGTTCAGCAGTATTTACACCGATTGCATTTAGCTGATCTCGCCACTCTCTACCCCGCTCAACTCTCCGGCGGTCAACAGCAGCGCGTCGCCCTAGCCCGTGCCCTAGCTCCTAAACCAGAGATTTTACTACTTGATGAGCCATTTTCAGCTTTAGATTACCATTTGCGGGCAGAAATTGGTAATTTATTGCAGGAACTGTTTCGGGACTATCCAGGGGTCATCCTGTGGGTAACCCACTGCCGGGAAGAGGTGTACCGCTACTGTGGGCAAGTGGTGGTCATGGCGGAGGGGCAAGTGTTGGCCCAGGGGAAAACTACGGCAGTGTTCGATCGACCGCCCACCTTAACTGTAGCGCGGCTCCTAGGCTGTCAGAATCTTTCTAGGGTGCAGCTTAGCGAAGAAGGACTGATCCAAGCCCTGGATTGGGGCTGTTTTTTGCCCAATATTCAAGACCAACTGCCCCAAAGTCCCTTAAACCAGAACCAGCCGCCCAACCATGTGGGTCTCTATAGCCATCGGCTGCACCTGTCACCCCAGCCCCCCGATCGCGGCCACTTTCTCCCCTGCTGGCTCCACCACACCCAAGCCAATCCCACAAACATGACCCTTTGGGTCCGCCTTTGGCCCAAAAGCCTACCTAAGACTGAGCTAGCTGCTTTTAGCCACTGTAAACCCTTAGAAATTACTATTTCCTATGCTGAATGGCAACAGGTAAGATCCAGTCCCCAGCCTTGGTTTGTGGGGTTTGAGGCCGATCGGCTGCTGTGGTTTAGAGCCTGAAGGCTGGGCTAAGAACTTAGAGCCTCAAGGCTTGGCTAAAGACATAGACTGCTAAACAGCCCAACAGTGCCCGAAACCAGAAGCTAACGGTTTTTTCTTCGAGTTTGGGCAAGAAACGAGTACTAATCTGCGCTCCCACCAGTCCTCCCAGCCCTAAACACAGCCCTGGACCCCATAAAACATGACTGGTCACCGTCCATGCTTCCCGGTCCAGCAGTGCCGCCAAGCCCAACTGATTCCCCAGCCAAGGCCACAGCCCCCCATGCCCCGCCGTCGCCGCGATCGCCGTCATCACAATCACCCCCAAACTCGTCTGAATCGCCGCCTTAATCCTCTCCCCCAGCAGCACAATCTGCAACGGCACCATAATCACTCCCCCCCCAATCCCAAAAATCCCTGCCAGAAAACCGGCAGTTCCCCCCGTCAACAGACGGGCTAGGGTCGGATTCCAGGGTAGAGAGGGCGTTTCTGGTGGAGAACTCTGGGATTTAGAGGTGTTTAGAGCGTTTAGGGCTGGTTGGGCTAAAGGCGGTTGGGAATGCTCTGGGGTATTGGGGCGATCGGCGCGATCGGGGGTGTCTGGATGATCGGAAGGTGGCTCCTGGCTTTTGGCACGAGAGACAACGCGCTTGCGGAACTCCACCAGGTAAACATTGAGCAGCAGTAGCCCCCCAAAGGCCACAAGCAACTGCCGATCGGGCAGCAAATTGGCCACAATTACGCCACCTTGGGCCGTAACCAAGGCAGGAAGCCCCAACAGCACCACCCGATCGACCTTGAGCAGCCCCATGCGCCAATTTTGCACACTACCCGACAGGGAGGTAATCACGATCGAAAGGCCACTGGTCGCCACAGCCTCGATCGGCTCATGGCCCAGGGCAACCAAAATCGGCACGAGCACCGTCCCGCCGCCAATCCCCAGAAAACCCGCCAAAACCCCCGCCAGTAAACCTGAACCTAGCAGTAGTACCCAATCCGGCATCATAACCCTAGTTTTTGGCGAATCTTGTGGAGCGTAGAAACTCGGCTCATCAGGTACGCCGATCGCTCCCCCACCTGCACATAGACCTCCAAGGCAGAAAACGCCAACAGGGACGGCGATCGCCGGTAGCACTGTACCGGTGGCTCAGCTTCAGCAACGGCACGATCAAGCTGAGAATCTGGAGAAGTGGCAGGTTCTGCGGTGCCTTCATGATCAGGGACCAGCGTAAAGCCCAGTTCCTGCAAAATTTGCCCTAAACGGTTGCGAAACACCTTAGGACTTGCGATCGGCAACTCCATCACCTCACTGCGGTTCAAGGCTGTGCCCACAATCCCCACACTTAACCCCGCTAAAGCTGCTAACTCATAGGGAATTGCTGTCCCAAGGCTGAGGTGCAGCAACCGAGAGGCCAGAAATGAGCCGAGAAAAAGCGTAGCCAGAAAATAATAGGCAAAGGTGACCATAAATCCCGGCCCCTTGGGCATTTTTGTCGCGGCCATGGCTCCCCTAGCCCCCCAACAGTGCTTCGACAAACTCATAGCTAGAGAAGGGCCGCAGATCCTCAATGCCTTCCCCAGCCCCCACAAAGCGGATCGGCAAGCCCAGCTTTTGGGTCACTGCCAGCGCAACCCCCCCCTTCGCGCTGCCGTCTAGCTTCGTCAAGACAACCCCGCTTAGATTGGCTGCTTCCGCAAAAACCTCCGCCTGCCGCACCCCATTCTGGCCCAGGCTTGCATCCAGCACCAACAGCGACTCAACCACTGCATTTTCAGCATTTTTATCGATGATGCGCCGAATTTTAGACAGTTCTGCCATGAGGTTCTTTTTATTCTGCAAGCGTCCCGCCGTATCCACCAACAGTAGCTCTGTATGGCGGGATTTAGCCGCCGTCAAGGCATCAAAGACCACCGCCGCCGGATCGGTATTTTTGCCCGGATTGGCAATCACTTCAATGCCCGTGCGATCGCCCCAGGTCTGTACCTGCTGCACCGCCGCTGCCCGGAAGGTATCCGCCGCCGCAATCAGGCATTCATAGCCGGATTTTTTGCCCATGTGGCCCAATTTGCCGATCGTAGTCGTCTTTCCGGCCCCATTCACCCCCACCAGCAGCCACACGTTTAACTGGCCATGGGTCGGGGCCAGAATCGGATTACCTTGGGTTTTGAGGGGCCGATCGAGAATATCCCGCAAAATTTCCTTGAGGTAGGCGATCGCCTGCTCTGGGGGTAGTGCTTCCTGCCGGAGCTTCTCCTGAAGCAGCGCCACAATGCTATCCGTCGCCTCAACTCCCACATCGGCCTGGAGTAGGATTGCTTCAATATCCTCGATCGCACCGGCCCCCAGCGGCCCTTGACCCACAATACTTTTAAGCTGGTTGAGCAGATTTTGGCGCGTTTTGCCCAAACCCTGGCGCAATTGCGTCAACCAGTCAATTTCCTCGGCTGCAACTTCATCGGGCTTCCGTCCCTGGGCCGCTAGAACTTCCGCCGACCAAATAAAGTCCTCATCTAAGGGCGGATCTGCCAAATCCTGAGTGGGACGTTTGGCGCTTAGGGTCTCAGGTTCATCGGGGGCTTCGGCTTTGAGGCGATCGAGGCGGGCTTGGCGATCGGCCTCGGCCCGTTGCAGGAAGGAAACCGGCGCTGGTTCTGTAGCTTTTGGGGCTGCGGCTTCTGGGGCTGCGGCTTCTGGGGCTGCGATCGCCTCAGCTTCGGGACTAGCTTCCGGACTAGCTTTCGGACTGGCTTCCGGACTAACGTCAGGACTGGCTTCCGGCTGGTGATCTGCCCCCACGCTGGCCGCTTCTGGTGGGGCTGTTGCTGGCGGGGCTGTGGCAACTGCCGACGGGGCCGCTTCTGCTGAGGCTGCTTCTGACGAGGCCGCTTCTGGTGTATCTGCCGACGGGGTGACTTCCGAGGGGGTGATCTCCAACGGGGCGACTGCCGACGGGGCCGCTTCTGGTGCCGCCCCCTGATCCTGGGTTCCGGCCTCCTGCTGCTTTAGGTTTTTGTAGGCCGCTTTCGCCCACGCTAAATAGTCCTCTTCAATAGCCGTTCCCGGTTCAGCAGCGGTCTCAGAAGCCACTGACCTAGCCTCTCCTGGCTCCGAGGAGGGAGTACCGGCCTTTGGCTCCGCTGGCTCCGCCGGAGTAGGCTGGGCAGCTTCTGGCTCCGGCTGGGGTTTGCCCTGGGCTTGGCTGTACTGGCGGCGAAACCAATCAAAAACCATGATTCATCACCTCAAAAGACTTTAACCATACTAGACCCCGATGTCCCCCCCAAGCATAGTCCAAGCACAGGCCAAGCCTAGGCCAAGCACAGTCCAAGCACAGTCCAAGCCTAGGCCAAGCACAGTCCAAGCCTAGGCCAAGCACAGGCCAAGCACAGTCCAAGCCTAGGCCAAGCACAGTCCAAGCACAGGCCAAGCACAGGCCAAGCACAGGCCAAGCACAGGCCAAGCCTAGGCCAAGCACAGTCCAAACCTAGGCCAAGCCTAGGCCAAGCACAGTCCAAGCCTAGGCCAAGCACAGTCCAAGCCCCCCGCCCCACCAGCATGATCTTCCCTGCCCAGGAACGGGGGTCATTGCGAGCTAGGGGGTTTCACGGCATAATGCTCTAAATTCATGGATTCCTTCCCGTTGTCCTTCTCCTTCTTTCTATAGAACACTCGCCTATAAGCTGCTTTATGCCAAGGAAGAGCGGCGCTCCATCTGCGCGGGATGCATCACCAAAAGCAACCCCCACCAGATCTGAGCCGTGATCAGCCGATCGGGGCGGAACGTTGCCGTTGCCAGAGCATGGCCCCATGCCTCCCGCTGGCCCTGCCCGTTGCCCCACCGTTAGCCCCTTGGTTTCACCCTGTAGTGATCCCCTTTGGGATCTGGAGACCCCTCAC
>JAYKJG010000296.1:0-6673 GCA_035286285.1 Prochlorothrix sp. | reverse complement strand
AGCCTTTTGGTTGAAATCAAGGTAGCCCTGAGCCAATCTCTGAAGGAACAGCGACGGGCTATGATGATGACCCAGGTTGAGTTGGCCGATCGCATTGGCTCCAGTCAGCCCCGCATTGCCAAGGCTGAAGGAGCAGATGAATCAGTTTCGCTGGAGTTACTGCTTCGGGCGATGTTGGGTCTAGGGGTTACTCCCCAGGAAATTGGGCATATTATTGCGCAGGTGGGCGATCCCAGTTGATTAAATTATTAGACTCGATAATTTCAGGGGTCAGTCGGGGGATCTGGCTCGATCGGCCCCTGCTGAGCCAGCGGAATCCACACCCGAAACGTTGCACCTTCGCCCAAGCGCGATCGCACCGTTAATTCCCCCCGATGTAGCTCCGTAATAATTTGGTAACTAATCGCCAAGCCCATCCCCGTCCCCTTACCCACAGGCTTAGTGGTGAAAAAGGGATCAAACAAGCGCTGTTGGATCTCCTCAGGGATACCGATGCCATTATCGGTAAACTCTAGCAAAACCTGCCGATCGCTCAGCAAACCGGTTTTAATGCGAATCTCCGGCAGAAAACCAGACTCCAAGCCATTTTCCCGCTCATTGCGATCGTCCACCGCATCCAACGCATTCACCAACAAATTCATCACCACCTGATTCAGTTGCCCCGCATAACACTCCACCAGCGGCAACTCCCCATACTCCCGCACCACCCGCACCCCCTCCCGCCTTGGCTGCACCTTCAAACGGGGCTGAAGAATCATCAACGTACTCTCAATACCCTCATGAATATCCACAACCTTGACCTTAGACTCATTCATGCGCGAAAAACTGCGCAAAGATCTGACAATGCCCTGAATTCGTTTCGCACCCACCTTAATCGACTGAAGTAATTTGGGTAGATCCTCCAAAATAAAGGCCAGATCGATCGTCTCAATTTCCGTGGCGATCGGCTCCGGTGGATCCGGGAAATAGGTCTGGTACAGATCAATTAAATGCAATAAATCAAGGGTATACTCTTCCGCTGGCTTGGTATTGCCATAAATAAAATTGACTGGATTATTGATCTCATGGGCCACCCCCGCCACCAACTGCCCCAAGCTAGACATTTTCTCACTGTGGATTAAATGACTTTGGGTACTCTGAAGTTGCTCTAGGGCAGTCTCTAATTCTGCCGTTTTACGGCGTAAAGCATCCTCCATCTGCTTGCGATGGCTAATATCGCGGGTAATGCCAACTAAACCCAAGATTTTGCCATTTTCATCTCGGTAGGGGGTTTTTGTCGTCAAAAAAGTATGGGTTTCTCCCCGTAGCGTCACCGTTTCCTCTAGGGTTTTCGATCGCCCCGCCGCTAAAACCTCCTGATCCACAGCCCACAACTGATCCACCGCCTCCTGGGGGAAAATTTCCGTCTCATCCTTCCCCAAAACCGCCAGCAGTGGCAGATCCCAAAATGCTAAGGCCGCATTATTCACCAAAGCATAGCGGCCCTGCCAATCCTTAACGAAAATCAAGTCAGTTGTGCCATTAATGACGCTATGGAGCAAATTGTAGTGGGCCTGAAGCTGGGCTTCGGCCTCCTCAGATTGCACCGCCTTGGCTTCTAGATCCTCGATCGCCTGCCACAGATCGCAGCCCTGCTCCTGCAACTGATCCGCAAGCTGCTGCACCTGCCGATCGTGCTCGATCGCCCCCACCAACCCTTGGGCCACCTGCTCCAACAACTGCCGCACCCCCTCCCCGCCCAAGGGTACCGCTCTCTCTCCCGGCACCCCCACCGTTGCCAAGCTCAACATCCCCCGCCAAGCCATTCCCCCCTTCCGCCCCGCGATCGGCACCAACAGCACCTGCCCCCACTCCCGCTGCCGCAACCACACCTCACCCCCGGCCCCACCGTCATGCACATCGCCGCCATTGCCATCGCCCCGCACACCACCCTTGCCGCCGTTACCCGCACCCTTCTCCACACCCCCTTCAGCCTCCCCCCGCACTCGCCACACCGGCCCTTGGCTCAGTTGCACCTGCCACAGCCGTGGCAACATCGGCCACAACGGCAGAACCTCGCCGGAAATCGACACTGCACCCGCCGTCGTAAAGTGCCAAAGGCGATCGTCAATTTCCAAGCTAGCCCAGTCTAAAGCCCAGGTTCGCCCTAACTGTGCCAAAGCCCTGGGTAAAGCAGCATTGAGGTCCGAGGCACTCAACAGTAAGGTTAGTAGCTCCGTGGTTCCGGCCCAGTGCTCGATTGTGGGGAACAGCACCGGGCGATCGGGCGCAGCAGCTAGGGTCACGGCAGCAGAATCAGACGATCGATCGAAAGGCAAAGATTGAGACACCACTGAAGAGATAACCAAAAATAGACAGGACAGAGAGCTAGGGAAAGACACCACAGGCCAACAATACCCCAGGCTCCAACCCAAGGCTCTACCCAAAAGCCCCACAGACAAGGGCGAGTATTCTCTGTTTTCAAGGAAAGGAACAGAAGACCGGATGACTTTGCTCTAAACTCCCTACAAAAACGAGAAAGAATATGGGATTCTGAGGGTCTGTACTGTTCGACCCCCCGACCTAGCCCATGACCTCCGATCGCAAAAACGTCGCAATCTACACCGATGGTTCCTGCCTGAAAAACCCAGGACCGGGCGGCTATGGCATCGTTATGCTCTACGGACCCCACCGCAAAGAACTGTCCGGCGGCTTCCAACACACAACCAACAACCGCATGGAAATCATGGCCGTGATCGTGGCACTGCAAACCCTCAAAGAACCCTGCAACGTCCAGATCTACACCGACTCTCAATATGTCGTCAACGCCATCATGAAGGGCTGGGCCGTGCGCTGGCGGGGCAATAACTGGATGCGCAACAGCAAAGAAGCCGCCATTAATGCCGATCTCTGGGCGCAACTCCTGGACCTGTGCGATCGCCACAAGGTTGAATTTCACTGGGTCCGAGGCCATGCAGGCAATGTCGAAAATGAGCGCTGTGACACCCTCGCCGTCACCGCCGCCAAGCAATCCCACCTCCCCCCCGACGTTGGCTACGAGGGCTAGCCCTCCCGCCCAAAGTGGCAGCACCTGCTCCCTCAACGCGAACCCAAGCCCAAAATGGCGAAGAACAGGGTTGGGATCAAGCCTAACCTGTCAAAATTGCACAAACTCTCCCCCCATGTTTGCCCCGATCGGCCCCTCCCCTCCCCACAACCCTTTGCAGAATTTTCGCGTCTACATTACAGTAGGTTGGATCTGTGATAAGTATTAATTCCTACGCCCACCCAAAACGCTGTCTTCCTCCCTAGCCCAGCGCCCCCGCCATTCTCAAAACCCCTGTGTTAGCATGACCCCAGCAAGGAGTATCGGGACTTTTGGGCACCCTACGTCTTAGGATGGGCTACTAGGATGGGCTACTAGGATGGGCTACATTGAGCGACTTCTTCCTGAGTGTCCCCCCTTGTTGGGGCTACCCCCTTTCTCCCGCGCTTTCCCCCCCAGATTCATCTTCGCTTTTTTCAAAATTGCTATACCGAGGCACAACCCGCTGCCAAAATGGGCCTTTTTAGGGGTTCATCTCCCAGGAGAACAAGTCCGCAACCCCCCTAAACCCGCCCTTTGAGAAGATGGGCCTCTGGCCTGTTCCCTAGGATTCACTGTCCCAGGATCAAAGCGGTCAGATCAAACCGGATCAAACCTGTGCAGCCTTCCTAACGCACCTCAAGTCCCCGACTTCAGGTCATTGATTCTCGCCTCCCCCCTTCATAAAAAACCGTTAGCCAAGCTTCTACACTATATCGATGAAACCACGAATTCTTGTTATTGATGATGATGCGGCGATCGTTGAGCTAGTTTCCATTAACTTGGAAATGGCGGGCTACGATGTAAGCTGTGCGGAAGATGGGGTCAAAGGACAAGCCCTAGCCGTGCAGATTATGCCCGATCTGATTGTGCTGGACCTCATGCTACCGCGTGTGGATGGGTTTACGGTGTGCCAGCGGCTGCGTCGAGATGAGCGAACCGCAGATTTGCCGGTTTTGATGCTCACAGCCCTGCACCAGACCCAGGACAAGGTGGATGGCTTCAATGCAGGGGCCGATGACTACCTCACCAAGCCCTTTGAGGTGGAAGAACTGTTAGCGCGGGTTCGTGCCCTGCTGCGGCGTACCGATCGCATTCCCCAGGCCGCCAAGCATAGCGAAATCTTGAGCTACGGCCCCCTAACCCTAATTCCGGAGCGCTTTGAGGCCGTTTGGTTCGAGACCACCGTTAAGCTCACCCACCTAGAGTTTGAGCTACTCCACTGCCTACTCCAGCGCCACGGCCAAACCGTCCCCCCAGGGCAGATCCTGACGGAGGTGTGGGGCTACGACCCCGACGATGATATTGAGACGATTCGGGTCCATGTGCGCCACCTACGGACCAAGCTAGAGCCAGATCCCCGCCATCCCCGCTATATCAAAACCGTTTATGGAGCGGGCTACTGTCTAGAGCTACCCAGCGACAGCGAGGTGGAGGCAGAGGCCGCCGCCACAGCCCAGGGCAGTTAAGGGCTAAACGGTATGCTAAAGCGACGCAGTGTCCTAAGCCCAAGTCTTCCCCGCGTGAGTGGCCCCAGCTTGGGTCTCCCCATCGGTTCCATCCCACAGTGGCGCATGGGTCGATGGGGGCTGAGTCTTTGGGGCTGCGGCCTGGGATTATGGCTGGTTTCGCCCTTCCCAGCCCTGGCCCAGCCGGAAACAAGCGCCGATCGCGGCCAAAATTTACCCCCGATCGACCTGGACCTGCGCCTAGACCCCCGCCTCAACCCCCTCCCCGCCTTTCCGCCGCAGTCCCTCGATGGGTTAATGACCCAAACTCCCCCCAGCGCCAGTTCTGACCTATTTCTGGCCTATCCCCCGGAAAATCACCAAACCAGCGCCGATCGCATTTTCCTGATCGGAACCGCTGACCCTCGCCAGCCCGTAACCGTTAATGGGACCGCGATCGGCGATCGCAGCCCTGCGGGCCACTTTGCCCCCAGCCTTCCCCTGCAAATCGGCGCAAACACCTTCACCCTGCGCCAAGGCAACCAAACCCTAACCCGCACCATCACTCGCCTCAATTCCCAGCCCCAAATCCCCCAAACCTTGACCTTTGGCGAGGGATCCCTAACCCCCGCCGGGGCGATCGCCCGCCAACCCGGAGAATGGGTTTGTTTCGGGGCGATCGCCCCCCCCGCCGCCACCGTTGAAGTCCTGCTGGGATCGCTCACCGTCCCCCTTGCGGAACAAACCCAACAGGTCACCCTACCCTCCAACCTCGCCGTTCTGACGGGGGACAACGCCCCCCAAGTCGCTGCGGGCAGCGGTCAGTACCAGGGCTGCACCCCCCTCACTCTGCACCCCAGTACCCTTCAGCCCCAATTCCGCCTCACCTACCAAGGCCAAACCCTCACCACTGCGGCCCCCGCTCCCCTGGAAGTCCTCGCCCCGGCCCCCCTGCTCCAAGCCACCCTCACCGCCCCCTCCGGCACCGCCCGCACCGGCCCCAGCACCGACTACTCCCGCCTCACCCCCCTGCCACCGGGCACCCAAGCCCGCATTACCGCTCGCGAGGGTGAATGGGTGCGCTTGGACTACGGAGATGGCAAGAATGCTTGGATTAAGGCTGGTGAAGTTGAGGAAAGAGCGGTTACTGCCCTCCCAGAGGCGATCATCCGCAGTGCCCTATCCCAAACCTTGGCCGATCGCACCGAAATTCGCTTTCCCCTCACCCGACCCGTTCCCGTTACCCTCACCGAAGACGGCGATCGCCTCAGCCTTACCCTCCACACCACCACCGCCCAAACCGACACCGTTTACATCAGCCCCGACCCCATTCTGGCCAGCTTCCACTGGCAACAACCCCAGCCCCAAACCGTCACCTACACCTTCCGCCTCACCACACCCCATGCCTGGGGCCATACCCTGCGCTATGAGGGCAGCACCCTGATTTTGACCCTCAAACATCCACCCCAAAACCGGAGTCTGCAAGGGGTCCATATTTTCCTGGATCCGGGCCACGGGAGCGAGAATGACCTGGGGGCACGGGGTCCCAATGGCTACCCGGAAAAGGATGTGGCCTTAACAGTAAGCTTGATGTTGCAGCGGGAGCTAGAGGAACGGGGGGCCAAGGTATCCCTGTCCCGGACAGGGGATGAAGATCTGTGGCCCAACGATCGAGTCAGGCTGATGGAACAGGCCGATCCGCACATTGCTTTGAGTTTGCATTACAACGCCCTTCCCGATGCCGGAGATGCCCTCGGTACCCAAGGGATTGGTGCTTTTTGGTATCATCCCCAAGCCCAGGATCTCGCCCAATTCCTCCATGATGGCTTGGTTCAACGCCTCGATCGGCCCAGTTACGGTGTTTTCTGGAACAACCTAGCGCTAACCCGCCCCAGCCTAGCCCCAGCCGTGCTTTTGGAGTTAGGCTTTATGATCAACCCAGAAGAATTCGAGTGGATCACCAATGACCAAGCCCAAGGTGAGTTAGTCCAAGCCCTGGCCGACAGCCTTGAGGCATGGCTTCGGGAGCAATAGGGAAATTGCCACCCAACCCAGATCTTTACCTGATTGACTGACAAAAGGGGGGCAAACCGAGGCGCAGAGGGCGGGTCAGGAAACCTGACCCCTACACTCCCAAACATCTTGTAGGGGCGCGGTTTTC
>JAYKJG010000295.1:0-3049 GCA_035286285.1 Prochlorothrix sp. | reverse complement strand
TAACCTGCCCAACAGAAAAGTCACCTGATCTTGCATTCAAGGCGAGAGTAGGTCACAGTGAGAGCGTCTGTTCATTTGCGCCGATCGGCGCTGTACCGAGTCCCGTGCCTAAACTTCCCCCCCGTCCCCCGGCAACCTTTCCCCGCACCACGGCCAACCTAGACCATTTTGAAAACCTAGACTACGCCGAACATCGGGCCGCCTTCCCCGCCTTGCAGAATAAAACCTATTTCAACTATGGGGGCCAAGGAGTCTTGCCCTGGAGCACGATCGGGGCCATTTCCCGCGCCTACATGACCTTGCAGGAGTTGGGGCCATTTTCCCAGGCCGGTAACCGCTGGGGCGATGAGATTTGCCAGCAACTGCGCCGCCAAATGGCCCTAGAACTGGGGGTGCAGTCAGACACCATCACGCTGACAGAAAATGTTTCGGTGGGCTGCAATATTGCCCTTTGGGGTCTGCCCTGGCAAGCGGGGGACCATATCGTCATTACAGACTGCGAACATCCCGGTATCATCGCTGTGGTTCAGGAATTGCAGCGGCGCTTTGATTTGCGGGTTTCGACGGCGGCTCTGCTTCCGGCGATCGAGGGGGGCAACCTGGCCCAGACGATCGTCGATCAACTCCAAACCACAACGCGGCTTGTCGTCCTCAGTCATGTGCTGTGGAATACGGGCCATGTCTTGCCATTGCGGGAAATTTCCGAAGCCTGTAAAAGCTTTGCCGATGGTCGCTATCCGGTGCGAATCCTGGCGGATGCTGCCCAATCCGTCGGCTGTTTGCCCCTCAAGCTGGAGGAGCTAGGCGTTGATTTCTATGCCTTTACGGGCCATAAGTGGTGGTGTGGGCCGGAGGGCGTGGGGGGGCTGTATGTGCGATCGCAGGCCCGCGCCGATCTCAGCCCCACCTTTGCGGCATGGCGCGGCATTACCCAGGACCAACAGGGCTACCCCACGGGCTGGGTTGAGGATGGCCAACGCTATGAAGTGGCGACTTCGGCCTATCCCCTCTATGCGGGACTGTTGGAGAGTTTGCGGGTTCAGCGCAGTTGGGGCACCGCGAGCCAGCGCTACGAGCGGGTGCGCAAGCTCAGTCAGCGGCTTTGGCAGGGGTTGCAGGGGCTGTCGGGGGTGCGCTGTTTGCAGCAACTTCCCCCCACGGCGGGCTTGGTCTCGTTCCAGGTGCAGGGCCATGATCCCGCTGTGTTGGTCAATTATCTGGAAGCACAGCGCATTATGACCCGCACGATCGCTAATCCTCGCTGTATCCGCGCCTGTCCCCATTATTTGACCCAAGAGTCAGAAGTGGATCAGTTAATCGCCGCCGTGCGATCGTTCCTAGAGTCAGCCGATCAGGCATAGGGGCCGGTTTCACCCTCGTTCCCACGCTCTGGCCACGGGACGGACTAAAGTCCGTACTACGGTAATTATTCAGGGGGCTACAGGAGAATGAGGGGTTTCAGGTTCCGGAAAACAGACCTTAGGCAATTTGAGAGGGTCCATTTCACGGGGGCAGATTTCCCGATTCTGGTAGGGGCAATCCCCCCGTGGTTGCCCCGGTGGTTGGTCGCCAAGAGGGTCGGCACGGGGGCGCGACCCCTACCGGATGTTGAGGGTTGCCTGCCCGATGCTCCGCGTCGCCCCTTTCACCTTTGCCACGGGACGGACTAAAGTCCGCACTACGAGCTTTTTTGAGACTCAAGTCTGTATCTGGGGCAGCGGGAGGGATTGCCCCTTGCCGATCGGCCCTTTTTATAGTACATTTTTACCATATATCCTCAAATCCTGCCAAACCCCTGTCCTCCTCACCATTGGAGATCCCCGCCATGGCAATGCTCATCACCAGTGCCCTCATGGCCACCGCCTGCACCCTCCTGCTGGGTGGCCTGCTGCTCTATCGCACCGTCGGCTACCACGACCTCAAAACCCTCCGCCACACCTATCTCGAAACCCTGCACCATCCCACCCCGCCCTATCCCTCGCGCTTGCTGAACCTGAAGGGAGAACTGCGCCTTGCCCAGCAGCAACAGCGGGGCTTGGACTACCAAGTCTTGGGGGTTGCCGTGGCCTTGCTGACCTTTGTGGCCAGTGTTTTAGTGATTGCCGTGGGGCTGCTGTTGGAGTGGTCGAGTTTGGTGTCTGGGGCGGGGATTTTGTTCTTGGGGGGCAGTATTTGTCTATTGCTGAGCGTGGGAGCTAATTTACGCCAGGTTTGGCGAGACCATCGCCTTTTGGAAACAGATTTATTGGAACTGCTTGGCGTGACTGCTCCCCCGTCCGGGCTGCATGGCTTCCCCCAGGCTCCCCAGGGCAGTTCCAGCCCCCGATCGCCCCAAGCCCCTTTCCCCGCTCCCCGTCACCGCGATCGCCCCCTTGCGCCCCCGCCGCGATCGATCCCCCTCTACCCGCCCAGCCCCGCCGACTCCCCCAACGGCCACGGTAATTTCAACACCTCCTACCCCCCAGGACCATCCTTTAGAATTGGGTAAACTTTGCCCGTACTGACCGGAGACCTGGCTTTATGACCCCTAATCCCACGAATCCCAATCCCACCCCAGCCCCATCCTCCAACGTGCAATCCTCCAACGTGCAGTCTCCCCCTAGCTCAGACCCCCAGCCCATTATTCCGGAGGTGGTGGAGCCAGACGGTAGCACCTCCGATCGCCCCCCGGCTAGTGAGGCTCCCCAAGGTTGGAGCGAGGCCAAGGCTAAGATTTTGAAGGAAATTGAGGCGATCGCCCGGTTTATGGATGGAGCTTTTGAGATTCCGCTGTTGGGCCAGCCGATCGGGGCCGATGCTTTGGCGGGTTTGTTGCCGATCGGGGGGGACTTACTGACGGCGATCGTCTCCGGCTATATCGTCGTGCGGGCCAAAATGATGGGGGTGCCCAAGGCCAAAATCTGGCAAATGATCGGCAATATTGTCATTGATACGCTGCTGGGTTCGGTGCCGATCGCGGGGGATGCCTTTGACGTGTACTGGAAAGCCAATTTCCGCAATATTGACATTGTTCGTACCCACTTTGGCCTTGGTCCTTTTAAGCCCTAAC
>JAYKJG010000294.1:0-3143 GCA_035286285.1 Prochlorothrix sp. | reverse complement strand
CGTTGAGCCTGAAACAGAATAAACGGGTAGGGGTCGTGCCCCTGTGCCGACCCTCTGACCGCCAAATACAGGGGCAACCACGGGGGGATTGCCCCTACCAAAACGAATCGAGATTAGTCGGATTTGGGATTAGTCCGTCCCTTGGCTAAAGTGAATGCACCCCTTGGATGACGATCGACGGTGACTATCAATGGTGGCGATCGTCAGTGACTATCAATGGTGACTATCGACAGTGGCGATCGACGGTGACTATCGACGGTGACTATCAACGGGCGACTGTATTGAGTTGAGACTGTGGAAGACCGTGGGATATTTTGGGAGATTTCGGGAGATTACTGCCAGTTGCCCACCGTTTCAACCCTAGAAGATGGGGGTTTGGCTGGACCAGAAGCGGGTGCCTCAGTTCACGATCGCCGGAATCCCTGGGCCTCAGTAGGGAGATCCACACTTCGATCGGGGGCCACCCTAGCTGTGAAAAAAGGAGCGATCGCCAGACCATAGAAGAAGGGATAACCTGAGATCGTTATGGGTCCAGGCCATTGTCGATCGAGCGCCGTAGCCCGCCAGAGGCTGACCGACAGTCTCGATCGCACCCCTCACCCCCTCCGTAACTGGAGATAATCACTACTGGGATACTAAGAGGCAGCGCGTATGACTGTATTGGAAAAAGGCCAAATTACAATCCATACCGAAAATATTTTTCCAATCATCAAAAAATCCCTCTACTCCGAGCATGAAATCTTCCTGCGGGAATTGGTTTCCAACGGCGTAGATGCCATGAACAAGCTCAAAATGGTGAGCTTATCTGGGGATTTCCAGGGAGCGACGGGGGATTTAGAGATCAATATTACGATCGACAAAGATCAGAAAACCCTCACCATCTCCGACAATGGCATCGGCATGACCGCCGACGAAGTGAAAAAGTACATTAACCAAGTTGCTTTTTCCAGTGCCGAGGAATTTATTGAGAAGTTCAAAGGCCAAGGGGCCGACTCCATCATTGGCCACTTCGGTTTAGGGTTCTATTCTTCCTTTATTGTCGCCAAAGAAGTCGAAATTGATACCCTCTCTTACCAAGACGGTGCAAAGGCTGTGCATTGGCGCTGTGATGGCTCCCCTAGTTTTGAGTTAACGGACTCCGATCGCACCGATCGCGGCACCAGCATCATCCTCCACCTGCAAGAGGAAGAAGAGGAATTCCTCGAACCGGCCCGGATTCGCAGCCTGATCAAGCGCTACTGTGATTTCATGCCCTTCCCCATCAAACTAGAGGGTGAAGCGGCCAACAAGCAAAAAGCGATCTGGCGGCAGTCTCCCCGCGACCTCACCGATGAGGACTACCTCGAATTTTACCGCTATCTCCATCCCTTCCAGGAAGATCCCCTGCTCTGGGTTCACCTCAACACCGACTACCCCTTCTTGGTCAACGGGATTCTCTATTTCCCCAAATTGCGCCCCGATGTTGATATCACCAAGGGGGAAATCAAACTATTCTGTAACCAAGTCTTTGTCAGCGACCACTGCGAAGAGGTGGTCCCTCGCTTCCTGCTGCCCATGCGGGGCGTGATCGACAGCCCCGATATTCCCCTGAATGTCTCCCGCAGTGCGCTCCAGGTCGATCGCAAGGTGCGCAGCATTGCCAACTTTATTGCGAAAAAGGTGGGCGATCGCCTCAAGGAAGTCTATCGGGACGATCGGGTTGCCTACATCAAAAGTTGGCAGGATTTAGGCACCTTTGTCAAATTTGGTGCCCTCAACGACGATAAATTCAAAAAACAAGTCGAAGAGTTTATTATCTACCGCACCACTGCCGCCCTGGGAGATACCGCCGCCAGTGATGCGCCCAAGGTGGAAGTTCAGGCCAACGCCGACGATCCCTGGCAAGATACTTCCAGCGCTGGAACCACCGTCGCCAAGGACGACAAGGGCTATTGCTACACCACCTTGGCGGAGTACCTGGAGCGCAACCAGGCCAAGCACGAAAACCGCGTTTACTACGCCACCGATGAGGCTACCCAAGCGACTTACATTGAACTGCACAAAAACCAGGGCATTGAAGTCCTGTTCTTGGATTCCTTTATTGACTCTCACTTTATCTCCTTCCTGGAGCGGGAGCATTCCGATGTCAAGTTCCTGCGGGTAGACTCGGATTTGGATGAGAGCCTGATGGATCAGGACAAAGCCAGCGAGATTGTGGATCCCAGCACCAACAAGACCCGCAACGACCAAATTAAGGAGCTTTTTGAGAAGGCCATCAATAAGCCGCGCATTAACGTCAAGGTCCAAGCCCTCAAGGGGGATGATGCTGCTCCTCCGGCTATGGTGCTGCTGCCGGAGCAGACCCGCCGGATGCAGGAAATGGTCGCGATGATGCAGCAGGACTCGATCCAGTTGCCCGATGACCATGTGCTGATGGTGAACTCGAACCATCCCCTGATTCAAAACCTGATGACGATGAGCCAGGGGAGTATCATCACCAGTTCGGGTCAGTCGGCTTCGGGTGAGTTGGCGACGGCCTTGTGTCAGCATGTTTATGACTTGGCGCTGATGGCCCAAAAGGGCTTTGATGCGGAGGGCATGAAGGGTTTTGTGGCGCGATCGAGCCAGGTGCTGACCCAATTGACCGGGCGCTAGGGCGATCGGTCCCGGTTGCAGTGGCAGGGTTCCAGGCCGATCGCTGGCCCGATCGTGGGTGGGATGGGCCTGGAATTTGTCCTGTGCCACCCCAGTGGGGGGCAATTGGCCAGATCGGGCCGGATCAGGTGGTATCCGGTAGCCATGTATACTAAGGCCGGGACTTTCTGTATTACCTCATCTAAAGCGAATTTAACCCTATGAACATCGGCGATCGGGTTCGAGTCAAAACCTCCGTTGTGGTCTATCACCACCCGCAGCAGCGGAACCAGCCCTGTGATTTGCAGGGCTTAGAAGGGGAAATTGTGGGGCTTGCCCATGAATGGAAAGGCAAAGTGATTAGCGCTAACTTCCCCCTTCAGGTGCAATTTGAACCCAAGTTCCGCGCTCACCTCCGGGAAGACGAACTGGAAATCGTTGGGTAACATCCCCCATTGCCCCTCAGTCTCCCTTGACCTGGGGGAAAACTCGGCTTTTCCCCCTCATTGCCCCTTTTCCCCCTCATTGCC
>JAYKJG010000293.1:0-4763 GCA_035286285.1 Prochlorothrix sp. | reverse complement strand
CACCCCTGACTGATCTTTTGTCAGTCAATCAGATCCTGCACTTGGGAACGCAAAGATTCAATTTGAGAAGCTGCAAACCGCAAAGACTCAACCTGATCGGTTACCGTTGAGTCTAACTGTCGATGAGTTTCTTGCAAAATTGAATAAGCCAAATCTATAGCAGACTTTGATATGATACCTTCTGGATTTTGTGAGCAAAGCCCCTGAATCAAACTCTCTGGATTGCGAGACTGGGATCCATAGAGTAAAATCGTTTCCTTCCAGAACGGAGTCGCGTAGTTTTCTAACAATAGCTTCTCCTGGCGAGTGCGCTGAATTTCCAACGCTGCCAAATAGCTCTGGAAGCTCAAATGGGCAAACTCATACTCCTGGGCTTCCCGCTCCACCAGTAACTCGCTCACCTGTACCACCGCCTTCAGAAATGCTTCTGCCGATACTGCCACATTCAACCCCCGCAACCGCTGCTCCAAAAACGGCACCACCGCCCCCCGCCGCACCGTCCGCCACTCCTTTCGCACCATCGCCAAGGCCAGCCCCTGCAAAACCTCCTGGCTCTCCTCCCACTCCAGCGGCATCTGGATTCGCTTGGCCAGCGGTCGCGCCCCCAACTGTAACTTGACAATTTCCTGATATAGCTCCCCCTTGCGCTGGGGCAACTCCTCACCGGGATAGTAGCGATGAAAGGTAGCGATCAGGTTCAACAGCAACGGATTTCGGGCCAAATCTCCCAAATCGGGCCGCTGCTCCAATTGATCCAGCAATGCCTGGGCACTGGTTTCTGCTGCATGGGCCACCTCCAGCGTGTCCCGTCCCCCCCGTGCATAACGCTCCTGGCAGAGATACCACTGGTTCACAAAGGCCCGCTGCTGACTGCGATTAAAGGGTTCCACAAACAAGCTCGTTGTCGGGGGCGTGCCCTTGTAGTCTTGGTTGTAGGCATTGGGCCGACTGGTGAGCAGAAAAATCGCCTTGGGATAGGCCCGCATTTGGGCACCAATCCAGCGGCTCAGTTGGGGCCGATTGCGCTCCTGTACCTCATCAAAGCCATCCAACATCACCAATGCTCCCCCGCTGCCCAACAAATTCGCGGCCCAGTTCGGCGGTGGCGCAAGCTTCTCTCCTCCCGGCAACTTCCGCAAATGGCCTTGGGTAATCAGCTTTGCCAAATCCGGGGCATCCTTTCCGGTCTTTTCACCCAAAACCTGCTGCCAGTCCCGTAAATACAACAAAAACGGTACCAGCTTCGGAGCTTTATACTTTCCCTGCTGCTTTTGGCTATAGATAAACGTTAAGTGCCGCAACAGCGTTGTTTTGCCATAACCGCCCCACGCCATAATCACCATTTGCCCATAGGCGGGCACTTTGTCTACCCGCCGCAGCAAGTCCCAAATGCTCAGCCCCTCCCGCTCCGACAGCCGCCGTAATTCTGCCTCACTGCGCCCCAGCCCCGGCAACATCGGTAAATTCCCGCCATCTCGCCCTCGCACAAACAAAGCACTCAACTTCGGCGGCACAAACACCTCCGCCAGTTGCGGCTTAAAAATCGCTGACTGCACCCCCTCCACCTCATAATCCCGACAAGCCGCCGCCTGACACTCCAAATACTGGCTCTCAAACCCCGCAAGCTGCCAGCGCATCGTTTCTTGTAGTCCCTGCCACAGTCGGTTAATGCCATGGCCCAGCCGATCGACATCCTCCCCGCCCCGCACCTTCATCACCTCTTCCAACCGCGCCAAAAAGCCCTCGGTATAGGCCGCCCAAGCCGTGGTCACTGCCAAAATCGGAAACGTCAGCGCCGCCTGAAACCATTGCTGCTGGATTAGCGAACTCAACATCACCCCACCCGTTGCGCCCAAGGGTGACCACTGGATCAAAAACTGACCCACCTTGCGGGTTCCTCGTCGCACAAACTGCGCTTCTGAAGTTGGCTTTAACTCTGGGGTTGCTGCTCCCTCTGCTTCTTCGTCTGGCAGCAACTCATTCTCTTTCCCTGCCGGATCCTCTAAATCTAAAAGCTCCTCCGGCTCCCCCACCCGATCAACTGCCTCTGGCCCAAAACCGTCCTGCAAATTCTCGTCATCCTGTGGTCCCGTCGCCATAGTGCATCTCGCCAACCCAACGTCACCCATTCTAGCCCCTCTCCCCCCAATCCCGTAAACCCGGCCCCGATCGCCCATACTATACTAGAACCCATAGCCCCCCGAACCACCCCTCACCCTGTCATGGCCCAGTTCTCAGTTCAATTCTGCCCCACGGATCAGCCTATAATTCTGGATCTACCCTCAGAAGAACTCTGGAGCGACGAACCTCCCTTGGAATCTGACCTACACCGCGAACAAATCGACCTCCTGATCCGCCTGGTCAGGTTTCACTGGCGCGATCGCAGTGACTTCTACGCCAGCGGCAACCTCACGATCTATTACAACGAAAAGCAGCTTAAAAGCCGGGACTTTCGGGGGCCAGACTTCTTTTTGGTCCTGGGAGCCAACAACCGCGATCGCAAAAGTTGGGTGGTCTGGCAAGAGGAGGGGCGTTACCCCAACCTCATTGTTGAATTCCTGTCTGATTCCACGGAAAAAGTCGATCGTGGCCTCAAAAAGCAGCTCTACCAAGACGTATTCCGCACCCCCTACTACTTCTGGTTCCACCCGGTCACCCTAGAGCTAGCCGGTTTTGAACTGGTCCAGGGGAGCTATCAGCCGATCGCCCCCAACGATCGGGGTCATCTCTGGTGCGACCCCCTCGGCTTAGCCTTTGGGATTTTGCCGGAGCCGATCGACCCAGGGATCAGCTACCCCCGGCAACGGTTGCGACTGTTCACAGCCACGGGCGACCTGGTGCAGTTACCCGAAGAAGCCGAGCGCCAACGGGCCGAAACCGAGCGCCAACGGGCCGAAGCCGAGCGCCAACGGGCCGAAGCTGCCGAAGCCCGCCTTGCTGAACTCCTAGCCCGCCTCGAATCTGCCCCTGACGAAGCCTAAAGGAGCCTTGCCCTGTGTCCCGGCATCAGCCTCGATCGGGATCCCCTCGGATAGGACGGACGCACTACTCAGACCCCCTCTGCACCCCCCCAACAAATGTTAATGGAGTCTAGCCCACAAGCCCGCTGAATGCTTTTGTGTTAAAATTTACCTGCTTTTAGACCGGGGCTTCCGGTTCTCAGGATTCCAGACATTATTTTGGAGCATGTCCATGACCAACGAATACGGTGCGGATCAGATTCAAGTACTGGAAGGGCTAGAGCCGGTCCGCAAGCGCCCCGGTATGTACATCGGCACCACGGGGCCACGGGGCTTGCACCACCTAGTCTATGAAGTCGTAGATAACTCCGTCGATGAAGCGCTGGCGGGTTACTGTCAAAATATTAACGTCAAACTGCTTCCCGATGGCTCTGTGAGCGTTGACGACGACGGGCGCGGGATTCCCACTGATATCCATCCCCGTACCGGCAAGTCGGCCCTAGAAACCGTGCTGACGGTGCTCCATGCTGGGGGTAAGTTTGGCGGCGGTGGCTATAAGGTCTCCGGCGGTCTCCATGGGGTGGGGATTTCTGTGGTTAATGCTCTGTCGGAGTGGGTGGAAGTGACAGTGTGGCGGGAGGGTAAAACCCACACCCAGCGCTATGAGCGAGGGGTTCCCATGACTGAACTGGAGGTTAGCCCCAATCCTGAGCAAAAAACGGGAACCCAGGTCTGTTTTAAGCCCGATTCCCAAATTTTTACCACAGATACCCAGTTTGACTACAATACCCTGTCGGGCCGTCTGCGGGAGCTAGCCTACCTTAATGGGGGGGTGCGCATTATTTTTCGGGATGAGCGGCTGGATTTGCTCAAAAGTGGCGAGCCACGGGTGGAGACCTACTTCTATGAGGGGGGGATCCGGGAATATGTGGAGTATATGAACCGGGACAAGCAGCCGATCCACGAGAAGATTATTTATGTCAGTGGCGATCGGGATGGGGTTCAGGTGGAGGCGGCGTTCCAGTGGTGTGTGGATGCCTATAATGATAATTTGTTGGGCTTTGCCAATAATATCCGCACGATCGACGGCGGAACCCACCTAGAAGGGCTAAAAACGGTTCTAACCCGGACTTTTAACACCTTTGCCCGCAAGCGCAACAAGCGCAAGGACAGTGAAGGAAATCTGGCGGGGGAAAACATCCGCGAGGGTTTGACGGCGGTTATCTCGGTAAAGGTGCCGGATCCGGAGTTTGAGGGCCAAACCAAGACGAAATTGGGCAATACGGAGGTGCGGGGCATTGTCGATTCCCTGGTGGGGGAAGTGCTGACGGAGTATTTGGACTTTAACCCGTCGGTGGTGGATAGCATTCTGGAGAAGGCGATCCAGGCGTTCAATGCGGCGGAAGCGGCCCGCCGTGCCCGTGAGTTGGTGCGCCGGAAGTCGGTGCTGGAGTCTTCGACGCTGCCCGGTAAACTGGCCGATTGTAGCTCCCGCGACCCCTCGGAATCAGAGATTTTCATTGTAGAGGGGGATTCTGCCGGGGGCTGTTTTCGGGGTGATACCCAGATTGCTTTGGCGGATGGGCGGCATTTGAGCTTTAAGGAGTTGGTGGCGGAACAGGCGGAAGGGAAAGAGCATTTCTGCTACACCATCCGCACTGACGGTAAGGTGGGCATTGAGCGAATTCTGCATCCCCGAGTGACCAAAACCAATGCTGAAGTGGTGCAGGTGACGCTCGATAACGGTGAAGCGATCGTTTGCACGCCCGATCACCGTTTTATGCTACGGGACGGCTCCTACAA
>JAYKJG010000292.1:0-2589 GCA_035286285.1 Prochlorothrix sp. | reverse complement strand
TATCATTTTTTCCTGGACTTAGAGGGTAGCCTAGACCGGGCCACGGTGCGATCGGCGGTGCAAGACTTGGGGGAAGCCACCGAGGTGCTCAAGGTCTTCGGCAGCTATGCCTTAATTGAGCCTTAGGTGAGCCTTAGGAACTGAGCCTTAGGAATTGAACCTTAGGAACTGAGCCTTAGGGCACCAGGGAATCCCGGAGGGAAGGGGAGCGGGAGGAGCGGGTTTTGAGCCAGTGTTGGGTGTAGAGCCAGAGGCCGGTATTGACCGCTTGGGTCAGGCTGTAGAGCAAAACCAGAATGGCAAAGGTCAGGGCAGTAATCAAGAGCGGGCGACGGTTGAGGAGATCTTGCAGCACCCCAGTAACGAGGGCATCGGGGCGGGTGAGAATATCCCAACTGTTGAAGCGGGGAAAGCGGCCTAGATAGATCCCGATCGCCGTTAGCCCATGGAGGACCAACTCCGTCGGCCAAACCCAGCGATCGGCCCCCTGCCGCCGCAAATAGTGGCCCAGATTCATCAACGAAACCACATAGGCTTGGAAACCAAAGCCCATAAACAGCAGATATTGGGGCACCAACACCAGGGTAATCAGCCAAATAGAGTGGACCTGGCGAATGTCCTTCACCAGGTGGATTAAGTCCGTCAAGACATAGGGAGCATTGGGCAAAAAGGCCAGCCAAGTGGCCGCGCCCAGCCACCACCCCCACGATCGCCGCCCCCGTCCCCGAAAGAGCCAAACGCTCAGAACCAGGGGAATAAAGGCTAAAAAACTATTCCACACCATAAAATCCCGCAGGTTATCCTGGGCCAGGTCTACGGCATAGAAAAGCCAGTGCATAATTTGTGTCATGGGGCAGAACCGAGTAGACGATCGAACCGAATTGAAGCGGTGGACGATCGCAGGACAAAAGGGGAACTACTGTCATGCCGTGGGGAAATGCTGTCTTAACTGGCCTAAGTTTTGGCCCGTCTGGGGTGGGTCTGCCGGGGAAGTGCTTCGGGGCGGTGCCCCTCAACCGGCGTTGTTCAAAACCCTGTTCAAGACCCTGGAAGGCGGGCTAAGGCCAGCCTAGGGCAAATTTAATGCAAGTCTATGCCTATTTTGCCGCAAAGATTTCTTCCCCGCAAGGCCCAGGGCAACGCTCTCAATTTCGGTGCATTTCACTTTCTGTCAATCCCCGGTTGCTTAGGGCACCGGATCGGTTAGGTCGGGTTCGATCGCCATGCCGCGATCGAAGACCTCAATATCCCATTGGCCCCGGCGGGCCGTTTCCACCGTCACATAGCGACCATCGGCGCTGATGCTGGGGTTCCGGAGCCAGCCCCGGTAGCCCTGGGTTAACCTGTGGATCCGGGTTGTGGCGCGATCGTAAAGCTGCACCTCCAAGCGCCCCCGATCCTGGGCCAGATAAACAATGTAGCGACCCGATCGACTGAGGCTGGGGCTGTCGATCGCCAGATTGCGTCGATTCAAACCGGGCAGGGGCACAAAGCGGTTATTCTCCAAATCAAACACCACCAGATCGCTGCTTCCGCCCCGATCGGTCACATAGGCCACCCAGCGACCATCACCGCTCAGGGCCGGTTGCCGTTCCTGGTAGCGGCTATTGAGGGTGGAAAAGTTCCCCGGACCACCCGGTACCAAGGGGGCACAGGCCACAACCGGCAGTAACCCCAGCCCCAGCAGGAAGAGTCTGGCAGGGCAAATGTGCAGGGCAAATCGGGCAAATCGGGCAAATCTCATGGTTTGGAACAACCCAGCCCCTAACCTGGCTCAAAAGGCTCGTAGTGCGGACTTTAGTCCGCCCATAGACAAAAGTGAAATGCACCCGTGAAATGGACCCTCTGACCTTGGCGAATCCCTTTCAAGCGGCCCATCTTCATTCTGGGGCGGGGGTCAGCCCTAAAACTCATCCTCACCATAGGGCGATCGGGACATCAGGGTCGAAGGGGGGCGGCGACGAGGCCGACGGTTGGGATCTCCGCTTGCACGATCGTCCGATCGGGCCGCTTCACCCCGGCCCCCATCATCCCCAGCACCATAGCCCCCCTCGCCATAGCCCCCCTCGCTCTCGCCGCCATAGGAGCCACTGCCATAGGAGCCACTGCCATAGGCTCCACCGCCATAGGATCCACTGCCATAGCTGCTGTCATAGGCTCCACTGCCCCCACTGCCATACACCGAGGGATCCTCCGTCGGATCAATGCCGCCAGCATATTCGCCCCCCAGATCCCCCTCCAGGACAGTCCCCACCGCCGCAGTTAAGGGAGTCCCATAGGCAGCAGGGTCACTGCCATAACTGCCCTCTGGGTAAGCACTCAGCCCAGCCGCACCAACTCCACTGCGTTCCTCATAGCCTCGGTTGTAGCCATCGGGGTAGCTGCTCGCTGCATAGCCTGCCCCATAGTCCCCAGGGTAGTCCTGAGGAGGGGCGCTGCGAGGGCTAGCCTCTCCAGGACCATAACCCCATTCGCTGTAGTCACCGGGGGGCCGATCGCCTCGGTTACGGCCTCGATCGCCTCGGTTGCGGCCTCGATCGCCCCAATCTCCCTCGCCGTAGCTCCCCTCATAGCCAGCCCCAGCCCGTC
>JAYKJG010000291.1:0-7340 GCA_035286285.1 Prochlorothrix sp. | reverse complement strand
TGAAGAGTAGCAAGGGGTAAGGCTTCTTGACTCATAAACTCCTGAATACTTAAACTGCCATCTCGTAAATCATCCCCTCGCGATCGCGTTACGGATCCCGTGGGGGCGGGATCGGGAGCCGGTGGGGAGGGCGCTGGGGGGGCGATCGCCGCCGGAGAAGGGGAATGGGGGGGAGGAGTCATAGTGATTAGGGCGGGAAATTATCAGGGCCAATGATCAGGGCCAATGATCAGGGCCAATGATCAGGGCGGGAACTGCAACCAGCCTATTCTAGCGACCTAGCCCTATCTCTTTGTGACCGCGACGGTCAACGCCAACACCTGTCACCCCGCTGGGGTATGGTGGAACAAGACAGCCCCCCGCTGTCCCTGACCCGTTCCCTGCTTTGCCCCCTCCCTATGGCAACCTGGCACTGTATTGAAAACTGTGGCGCATGTTGCCACCTGGACCCCCACGATCGCCCTGAACTGGAAACCTACCTGCCCCCCGCAGACCTTCAGGTCTACCTGAGCCTGGTGGGTGAGGATGGTTGGTGCATTAACTTTGACCCCGACAGCCGCCGGTGCCGGATTTATGACGATCGGCCTTGGTTTTGCCGTGTTGAAGCCCAGGGCTATGAAGCTATGTTCGGCATTGCGCCCGAAGACCTCAATGACTTTGCCATTGACTGCTGCACCGAGCAAATCGAAGGGGTTTATGGCGATCGCAGCCTAGAACTGCTGCGCTTTCAGCACACTGTTGGCCTCCTGACCTGAACCCGCTGCCCTGCCCCACGCGCCCTCTCCACCGGACGCTACCCCTTTCTGGCCCCTTTCCGGCACAATAGACCTGTTTGAATCTTGGTTCACCCTTGGGCCGGGACGGGGGCAAGGGGGGCAGAACCCCACCAGAGGGCGGTGCTCTGGAGTCCCGCTTGATCCAGTGGGGTGGGCTGCTTCGGTGTTAAGCGAGCTGGGGGTGACCCTAAGTTGGGGGTGACCCTAAGTTGGGGGTGACCCTATAGGAATACGGGAGGGACTGTCTTGACTAACTATCCAGCCAACAACAGTTCTGGGCGATCGCGAAAGGAACTGAGCGAACTGGTGCGTGCCCAGTTGCAAATGTTATTGGAGCAGGACAATTTCCCTGGGGCCAAGGCGCTCCTGGTGCCTGTGCAGGCGGCGGATATTGCCGATGCGATCGAGGGGCTACCGGAGGCAATGCAGGCGATCGCCTTTCGGCTCTTGGCCAAGGATGAGGCGATCGAGGTTTACGAGCATCTGGATTCCAGCATTCAGCAGATGCTGATCGAAGACTTTAAGCGCCAGGACGTGATCGATGTGGTGGATCAGATGTCCCCCGACGATCGTGCCCGCTTGTTTGATGAACTGCCCGCCAAAATCGTGCGGCGACTGGTGCAGCAACTCAGCCCCCAGGAACGCCAAGCCACGGCCCTGCTCTTGGGCTATGAGGCGGGGACGGCGGGGCGGATCATGACCCCGGAATATCTCTCCCTCAAGGAAAACATGACAGCGGCGGACGCGATCGATCGCATTCGCAGTCAGGCCGATGTGAGCGAAACGGTCTATTACCTCTATGTCACCGATGTGGCGCGGCACCTCAGCGGCATTCTCTCCCTGCGGGATGTGGTGGTGGCCCAGCCCCACCAGACGATCGGCGAAATCATGACCCGCGAAGTGGTTTCGGTGTTCACCGATGCGGATCAAGAAGAAGTGGCCCGCTTGATCCAGCGCTATGACTTTTTGGCGGTGCCGGTGGTCGATCGGGAGGGGCGCTTGGTGGGCATTGTCACGGTGGATGATGTTATTGACATTTTGGAAGAGGAAACCACCGAAGATATCTACACCCTAGGGGGTGTGCAGTCGGGCAATGACGATTATTTCCAAACAAACCTGCTCACCGTGGCGCGACGGCGGGTATTATGGCTGTTTGTGCTGCTGATTACCAACACGGGCACCAGTGCGGTGATCAGCAGTCAGCAGGATATTTTGCAGCAGGTGGTGTCCTTGGCGGCCTTTATTCCCCTGCTGATTGGCACCGGGGGCAACGTCGGTGCCCAGTCTTCGACGGTGGTGATTCGGGGTTTAAATACCGATCGCCTGCGGACGATCGGCGCTTTTCGGGTCATTTACCGGGAGGCGGCGGCGGGGGCAATTTTGGGGGTGATGCTGGCGATCGTGGTGGCGGTGTGGGCCTATTTCTTGCAACATGATGTTGCGGTGTCGATCGCCGTGGGGGTCAGCCTCATGGCCATTTCGATTTTGGCTTCCACAGCGGGATCCAGTCTCCCCTTACTGTTCCAGACCCTCGGCCTGGACCCCGCCCTCATGTCCGCCCCCTTCATCACCACCGCCGTGGACGTGCTGGGGGTTTTTATCTACCTCTCCGTTGCCCGCCTCGTCGTCCAAGCCACCACCGGCTAACCCGTCCCGCCCCCAGAACCGTGCAACGAACCGTGCAACCTCCACCGCACCCCTAGCCCGCCTCGTCGAGGTCTGCATTGCGTAGGGCTTGCGCCGCCCCATAGACCTTGCTCCACTCCCCCATCACTTGGCTGGTTTTCAGCCCCAAACCCTGGGCAATGCTTTTGACAGACGCGCCCGATCGGAACTGCTCCAAAATCTGCTGCTGCTGCTCCGAAAGACCCGCCATAAACTGTGCCCACTGCTGTGGAGTCAACCCCAAACGGTGCTGCTGGAGGGAAATCCCCAGCCAGTCTTCCACCAACTCCGGGCGCACCTTCAGGGCAAACACCTTAACCGCATGGTAATTCACCTTTTCCCGCAGTCGATAGATTTGCTTGACGGGCAGCCCCAAGCTGTGGGCAATGGCCTCCTGGGTTTCCCCTTTTAAGTAGAGCCGCAGCCAGTCCACCGCCACTTCCCCCAGGGTATCTACCAAGTACACCTCAAACTCCTGCTGCACCATGCGCCGCTGCATTTGCAAGCTGTGCCACTCCTGTTCGGACTGGTACTGGTTCAGGGCTTGGTTATCAAACAGGCTGAGGCGGCTTTCCTCTTCATCGGCGGGGGCAATATCTTCGGAAATCATCCGCACCAGTTCTCCGCTGGGCACTTGGGTCATGCCACCCCGCTGGATGCGGTTGAGGTAATTGACAAAGCGATAGACCAACAGCGGTTGGTTGCGGATGGGGCGTAGGCAGTATTCTTCGATGTTGGTGAACAACAGGATGTTGCGGAGGCGGGGGTTATCCGTACATTGGCTGATCCACTGCATTTGGCGCTGGAGGTGCCGATCGTTCTGCAACATTTCCTGAATCACTTCCCCCAGCACATCCATGACGCTGCGGTGGCGATCGCGGCTTTGATCCACCCAGGTTTTGACCTTGCTGCGCACCAAAAACAAGCTGCCGAGGCGACGCATTAATTGCTGATAGGCCCGATCGGGGCCGCTGTTCAGGTAGCGTTTGAGCAGAATCCGATAGCGATAGTCCATGGCCTGGGTTGCCAAGGCTAGGTCATCCGTGTCGAGGGTCTCGTACCAGTCTAGGTCTTCTCCCAACAGCCATTGCACAATGCTCTGCTGGGTTAAGGGGGGCTGGCTTTTGCAATCCTCGGCCACCCGCGCTCGCCACTGTTCCGCTAGGGTTTCTGCAACGGTCATCCTGAAGTTTCCTCGATCTTGGAGGCTAGAATTGGGAGGTGCGGGGCAGCACGGGGGCGCGACCCCTCTAGAGATTCTTCCCAAGGGAGAGGCTCTGGTGGGAGATGGCATTCCGCGCCGGGACTCCTGATCTTCCACTGTAAGGGAAAAGGTATCGGATTAGTCTAATCTACGGGAGGGAGTCTGTCCCCCAAAGCACCGCTGACCTTGGACCGTAGCAGGTAACTCCGTTTCAGCCAATTGGCGCGGAGGATTAGCCCTCTGGCCTGTTATGCCTCGCCGCAGGGGGGAAGGTCTGTCCCTCTGCCCTTGAGCGCTCTGGTTCTGCTGCCCAGCCCCGATCGCGGGGAACCACAGGAGATTTAACCCTGGGGAATGGTTTTTAACGCCTTGGCTCTGCTGCCTAGCCCCGATCGCCCTCTTTCACCCTTTTATTGCTATGGATTCAATTCAGTTCCTCCACGCTGCCCTGTTGGTGACGGACTTGGACCGATCGGCCCAGTTCTACGGTCAAGTTTTGGGGTTGCCCCTGGCCGATCGGCCCTTGGATTTTCCGGGCCTGTGGTACCAGGTGGGACCGTTTCAGATCCACCTGATGACGACGGACACGGTGCCGATCGATCGCGTCATCGATCGCGTCAATGACCAAAAATGGGGCCGAAATCGCCATTTAGCCTTTGCTGTGGCAGATTTGGAGGCTTTGCGCCATCGCCTCACCGCCGCAGGCTACCCCACCCAAGCCAGTTCCTCCGGTCGCCCCGCCCTCTTCACCACTGACCCCGACGGCCACATCATCGAACTCAATCAAGCTTAATGCCCCGTGCAGCGGTCTGGGGGATCATTGCTAGGGGCTGTCATCCTTTAGTCCTAGGATGCCCTAAGTGTCAGGATTATGCCAAATCCGACTAATTTCGATTCGTTTTGGTAGGGGCAATCCCCCCGTGGTTGCCCCTGTATTCGGCTGGTCGAGGGTCGGCACAGGGGCACGACCCCTACCCGTTTATTCTGTTTCAGGCTCAACGGATTTGGTATTACAGCCCCTAGCCGATATAACTGGGGCGGGCGTGTAACTCTGATATCCCAAAGTTTCTAGCGTTAATTGATGACACGCCCTAGGATGGGGGTGAAATGGGTTTACGGGGGGTTCGTTCATGGAAACGGGTACGCTTACCCTGGATTTTAGCCAGGTCCGTTTTACGGCGGATCAGTTTGAGCAGTTGTGTCTGACCAATCCAGATCTAAAGCTGGAGCGCGATCGCCAAGGGAGATTAAGGGTTATGGCCCCGGTCGGCGGAGAAAGGGGCCGTCGAGAGGCTCACTATATTGCTGAGTTAGGGATTTGGAACCGCCAAACGCGGCAGGGGGTTGTTTTTAGCTCTTCGACGCTGTTTCGGTTGCCCCAGGGGGGCGATCGATCGCCCGATGCGGCCTGGGTGGAGCAGTCCCGTTGGGAGGCGTTAACGCTGGAACAACAGCGCCGTTTTCCGCCGATCGCGCCGGATTTTGTGTTGGAGTTGCGATCGAGCAGCGATCGCCTGACTGAATTACAAGACAAAATGCAGGAGTATCAACAGAGTGGGGTGCGCTTGGGTTGGCTGATTAATCCCCAGGATCAACAGGTGGAAATTTATCGCTTGGGGCAGGAAGTTGAGGTGCGGGGGTTGCCGACGGTTTTGTTGGGGGAAGGGGTTTTACCGGGTTTTGAGTTGGCGATCGATCGTTTTGGAGCAAGCTAGCCCTATGGTTTCCTTTCCATCCCCAACCCAAACCCTATCCTGGGCGGATCAGCGTGTGATTCACCGAGGGCTGACTTGGCAGCAATTTAAGCTGA
Source organism: Prochlorothrix sp. (assembly GCA_035286285.1). Classification (GTDB taxonomy): domain Bacteria; phylum Cyanobacteriota; class Cyanobacteriia; order Prochlorotrichales; family Prochlorotrichaceae; genus Prochlorothrix. Next base: position 1,885 of record JAYKJG010000291.1, on the reverse strand, counting down.
TTCAATCTGGCTTTGGTGGCTCGCGCAAGTTGCGTTTATTTTATGCAGACCAAACCCTTGAAATTCTGATGCCGGGACGGAATCACGAACTGTTTAAATCGATTTTAGGTTTTCTGATTGAGCTATTTTGTTTGGAAGTTGGCATTGAGTTTGAACCCCTGGGTTCTACAACCCAAGAGTGTCCCGGCCAGTCTTCTGTGGAACCGGATGAGTCCTATTGTTTTGGTGAGGCTTTGGGACCAAGGAAGTTGCGCCCGGATTTGGCGATCGAGGTGGTGGTCACCAGTGGGGGACCGGATAAGTTACAACGCTATCGATCGCTACAAATCCCTGAGGTTTGGTTCTGGGAAAATGGCACTCTCCACTGTTACCACTTCCACGGCGATACCTATGAGCCGATCGCCCAGAGCGAAATCCCAGAATTGGCTAGGCTAGATCTAACTCTGCTCAGCCGCTGCGTTCTCATTGCCCAAACCTCCCGCCTAGAGGCCGCCAAAACCCTCCGCCAATCCCTGACTACAGATTGAGGTTGATGCCTAATGTCTTCTTTGCCTCCGATCGGCCAAGCTTCATCCCCCCAACCCGCCCTTGATCTCAGCCTAGAGGGTACTCTCGCAGAAATTGCCGATTTCCTGGTGGAAGTGGAGTTACTGCGCTATCGGATCCGGTTGCTCTTGGCGGCTTTAGACCTGGGCTTGGAGCCTCTACCGCCCTTGCGATCGGCTCCTGCGGTCTCGAATTTTGTGACAAACTCCCGCTCTGCTGTTTCCCCTCGCCATGCGCCAAAATCCACAGTATCGCCGCAGTCTGTGCCAACTCCCCAGACTCATTTCCCCCAATCTCCAATTTCCAACACCTCTCCCCCGGTTGCACAACCCAGCCCCCGATCGGTCCCTGCGACGTTTGGGGATCTTTCTCTCAGCGATCCTCCCCAACCCTCCGATCGTCCCGCTCCTCAGAATCCCCCTCCCGTTGCGCCCCAGCCCGCATCACGCCCCCCAGTCCAGCCTTTAACCCCAATCTCGCCCCATTCCCCAAAACACACCTCTATTTCTCAGAATCCACCTCCAGCCGTACCCGCTTTACCCCAGCGCCCTGCGCCTCGGAATCCACCTCCAAAAAGCTCAGCCTCATCCCCCCGCCCGTCTTCTCCCCAAAATCCTCCTCCCGTTGTGCCCCAGCCCGCCCCGCAACATCCTGCCGAGGATTTAACTGCGATCGCCTCACCTAATCATCGCCGCCGCCCCGCACGCCTCAAAAAAGCTGTAAAATACCCACCTCGCCGCAAATCCCGCCAACAAACCCCCGCACCCCCCAGTCTAGCCCGCCGGATCAGCACCCTTATCCTTGATTTATTCCAAAATCGGCCCCGTTTTGCCCTTAGCCTCCTGGCGGGTCTTCTTCTCGCCCTCGCTCTGCTTCTTGCCCTCGCTATTATTGGTCTGCTTAGCCTTTAGCCCCATCATAGGCTGCGATCGCCTGGGGGAGAGATTCCCCCGCGATCGCCGGAAAACACGGGAATTTACAGCAACCTAGCGACCCCGAAGGCCGATCGATCGCCCATTCGTTGGCTGCACCGGACGAGCATTCGTTGTGTAGAGGGTTTGGAACATCTCGATTTGCTCCTCAGAGATCTCCATCGGCTCCGTCAGGACATACCACATCACCCCTTCACTACAGGGCGGAGTCGTCAACGACCCCACATAGTTGAAATAGTTAGAACTTTCGGGCAAAAGATCCGTAATATCGACCATAACTTGGGGAATCTTCTGGGTTTCCCCGATCGGCGGAATATTCTCCCATAGGCTCTCAATTAGCTCACTACTCTCCCCCGCATTCAACATCACCGCAACCACTGCTAGATCTCCCTTGCCATTGTCATGGA
>JAYKJG010000290.1:0-4176 GCA_035286285.1 Prochlorothrix sp. | reverse complement strand
GCCCGATCGGCCCCTGAATCCTCCACCTCGATCTATCAAGGGGCTGCGTCTCCCCTGGATGACCTGGACTTGATCCGCACCAACCGCCAGCGGGCCAAGGCGGGAGACTTAACGGCGATCGCCTACTACCTCAGCGAAACCCTTAGCGCCCTAGGGGTCTCGGTCCAGGTGGGTGCCCGCACCGTCATCCATCGCAGTGCCACCACCCTCAGCGAAAGCCTCAACCGGGTCCAGCACCTCTATATTGTCTGCCAGTCCTCCTATGCCCTCAATCCGGCGGTGGTGGCTGAGCCGATCGCCCAGCGGCTGCGTGCCCTTCAGCTTCAAGGGTTCCAGGATGCCGCCGTCGTTAGCCAAGTCCAGGGAGAAACCCAGGCCGATTGGGTGCTGCGGGTGGATCTCACGCCACCGGAGACGATTCTGCGGAGCTTAGTCCGCTGGGGAGATTTAGCAGCTTGCCGCGAGTGGCTTTCCCAGGTGCTGGCCCCCCAAGACCTCCACCTCGACCTAGAACTCAAAAACAAAACCCTCCATCTCTTCTGCCGTCCCCGCCAGCCCCACACCCCCACCCTCACCAAAGCCGAACTGCTCAGCCTCCTGCAAGATCACCTGCACCAACTGTCTCCCCAGGGCATCCATGCGGCGATGGTCTACAGCCTGCCCTACAATGCCGACCCCAACAGCGATAGCTCCCAGGCAACTCCCCTCTGGGTGGATTGGATGGAGCTACCGGGCGCACGGCATCCCGACTTAATGCCTACGGCGCGGGAATTGGCGGAACAGGGGGATTTAGCGGCGATTTTGTACTTGCTCGATCGCCTGGTTAACCCCAACCTTGCTCTGCAACTGGCCACCGGAGGCGTGCGGGTCCAACTGCGCCAAAAGGGCGATCTGATCCATATCATGTGCGATGCCCCCACCTGTCCCCGCCAAAACGAGGTGGGCACCCAAGCGGCCAAGCATATCCAACAACTGCGACTGCCCCAGGTGGCCGGGGTGCGGGTCTATGGGCGACGGGCGGGCCAAAAGCGGCCCCTCTGGACCTATGGGCTGGACTTTGAGCCGCGCCAACGCCATGCCACGGAGGCAACCCCAGACTTTTCGGCAGCAGCGGAGCATTTGGAAGATTTGCTGCGGGTTCCGGGCCTTGATGAACCTGTGGAGACGGAGGATCTGGAATTAGCGGAGGAATTGGGCTTTTCCTGGCATGAACTGGTGGAATTAGGCCGTCAGGGGCTGATTCGGACACAGTTTTTTGTGCCAACGGAGGAGTCCAGTACCCAGATGCTGACCAGTGAGCCACTTCCGGCGGTGAGTCGCAGTTGGGGCTTGGGCAACGGGCGGGGCACCAGCTTGGGGCACCAGTTGCGGGTTGCAGCGGTATGGGGATCCCTGGGGCTATTATTTGCCCTCAAGGCGGATTGGAGTTTGGGCCACTGGTTACAGACGGCGACGGCCAGTGCTGGACCGGAAGAGACCCTGGGGCTGTCGATTACCACGGGAGAACTCTCCCCGGCGCAGTTGGAAGCCGCCCTACCCCCGCCCTCTGCCTTAGATCCCTTTGCCTTAGACCCCGATACAGCCACCTTACTGCCCGGTACAGACTCGGACTTGGACCCCGCAGAGGGCTTTATTGATGCCGAGGGGGCTGCTGAGGGACGCTTTACCCAGGTCTCGTCTGCCCTCTTCCCCCAGGGTTTGCCCAAAGATTTTAGCCTCAAGTTGCAAAACCCAGAAACGGGGCTGGTGGCCACGCCGGACTATCCCCCCTTCAATAATGTGCTTCTGAGCCAGAAATTGTTGCTGTATCAGCACTATTTAGTCAATGGTCAGGTGCCCGATATTTTGATTGTGGGCAGTTCCCGCGCCCTACGGGGAATTGATCCCGCTGCCTTAAGCCAAAAGTTGGCGGATTTAGGCTATCCCGGCCTGCGCATCTTTAATTTTGCTGTCAATGGTTCCACGGCCCAGGTGGTGGATTTTCAGATACGGCAGATTCTGGAGGCGGATCAGCTTCCCCAGTTGATTATTTGGGCGGATGGGGCACGGGCCTTTAATAGCGGTCGGGTGGATGTGACCTACAATGCGATCGCCGTGTCCGAAGGCTTTAAGCAATTCCAGGCCAAAACCCTACCCCCCCTGGTTCAGCCCTTAGCGGTGCCGGACGCTGAAGCAGCCCAGGCAGAGGCGGAGGAAAAGGGGCCAAGTTGGGGCGATCGGCTGCAACAGTGGGAACCTTGGCTGGAAACCCGCATTGGTCAAGTGTCGTCGGTCTATGGCGATCGCGATCGCCTCAAAACCCTCGTGACCCAATCCCTAGCCACAGCCCTGCCCAAGGGATCGATCTTTGCCGGTCAAACCCTCCCCCCGGAAACCCTCCCCCCCGACCATAGCCTCAGCTTTAATGGGGATCCCCTCGATCCGGAAACCAGTCGCCTCCCCGATGCCCCGGAGGGGGAAGGCTCCATTCGCATGGATGGCTTTTTGCCCCTGTCCCTGCGCTTCAACCCCGCCACCTACTACCAAAAGTATGCGCGGGTCCAGGGAGACTACGACAGCGACTATCAGGACTTTCGCTTGGAGGGCAAGCAGTCGGAGGCCCTCGATCAGTTGCTGGACTATACCCAAAGCCAGAATATCCCCGTCGTTTTTGTCAATTTGCCCCTGACGGACGATTACCTCGATCCCGCACGCTGGGACTCTGAACAGGCGTTCCAAAGCTATATGTACGGACTGATGGCGGATCAACGCCTGGTTTTCCGGGATTTGTCGGACCTCTGGCCCTTTGCCTTTGAGAACTTCTCGGACCCCAGCCACCTCAACCGCTTTGGTGCCCTGGAGGTCTCCCAGCAGCTTGCGGATGATCCCCTCATTCCCTGGCCCCGATCGCGGGATGTTGCGGCCCAAACCCTCCCGGATCCGCCCCTCTAGGCTCGATCGCAGCAGGGAGCCACGGGGGCGCGGCCCCTAGCCAATCTCGATCGGCTCGCCGCCGTTGGTGCTGGCTAGATCCGCTCTGCTTGGAGTTGCTGGGCTAGGGTGGCTTCCCCTTGGATGAGGAGGCCGGGGAACTTGTGGGTTTGGGGCGGCAGGGGGCTGGTGGGGTTGGGCCAGAGCAGGTAGCGGCTACCGTCGGGGAGAGTGGCTAGGGTGGGGGGGGTGGTGGTCATCCAGAGCAGGGGCCGATCGGGCAGGGGTTCCTGGGGCGCGGCGGACTGGGGCTGAAGACCGGCGAGGACTTCCAACACCGATCGATCGCCCTGGACCAAGCCCGTTGCCCCACTCCACAGTTGCACCGGGAGATTGTGACGACGGGCGTAGAAGTATAGCGATGCGGCGGCGACGATCGCCTCTTCAAAGGCTGGTTCTCCCCGTTCCGTCTGGGCAGACCATGGCCCTTGGCTATCTAAGGCCAAAATTACGGCAGTTCCCCCCTGAAACACCTCCAACTCCCGCACCCGCAGTTCGCCATAGCGGGCACTGGTACGCCAGTGAATTAACCGCATGGAATCACCCCAGCGATAGGGCCGCAGGGTTCGGGTCATGCCCTCGGTGGCGGCTTGGGGCCGCTGGTCGCTCTGGAAGCGAGAATCCCGCTCTGCCCCCAACTGATCCAACAGGGGACAGCGACTGAGGTTAAGAACCGTGGGGTAGACGATCGCCCGACCGGGGGCGGCAACGGTGCGGCGATACCAACAGAGGCCCAGGGGTGCCCCCGATCGCAACTCCAGGCTAGGCCAGCGGTAAATGCCTCGGCGCTGGGTGGGACAGGTGTAGGTCCAGGTGTGGAGGCTGCGGGGGGGGAGGTGGGCGATCGCCTGCTCTGGGGGTTGGCCCAGGGCGGGGGGTAGGGGATCCCGCAGCAGCAGTAAGCTCCGGGGAACAAGATCGGGGTTTTTGAGCCGGAGAGTGAGGGTCAAATCATCCCCTGCGCTGACGGGATCGATCGGGAGCCGTTGAATTTCCAGGCTTTTAACACTTTGTCGAGCGAGGAAGGCGGATAAGCTCAGCAGAGCAATTCCTAGGCCGCTCATAACGTACAGCCAACCGGCGAGGGTGTTGGTGGCAGCAATGAAGAAAAAGGCGGATAAACTCCCCAACATCATGCCGCCATAGGCGGGTTTAACCCAGTGGGTCTCAAGCCAGTCGGTCCAAGCGTGGGCGCGTTGCAGCATA
>JAYKJG010000289.1:0-3735 GCA_035286285.1 Prochlorothrix sp. | reverse complement strand
ATCGATCGCCCGTGCATGAAGTGAGTCTGATGGCCCAAACCCTAGAGTTAGCGGTGCAACAGGCCCAGCAACAGCAGGCGACCCGCATCCACCGCCTTAAACTGCGCATCGGTGCCCAGTCGGGGGTAGTGCCGGAGGCATTGCGGTTTGCCTTTGAGGTCAGCACACCGGGGACGATCGCCGAGGGCGCAACATTGGAGATCGAAACAGTCCCGGTTTTATGCTTCTGTGGGTCGTGTCAGCGGGAATTTGAGCCAAAGGATTGGTTTTATGAATGCCCAGACTGTCAAACCTTAAGTTATCAGGTGCTGGCGGGGCGAGAGATTGAGTTATCTACCTTGGAGGTGTCCTGATGTGTCAAGATTGTGGTTGTAGCCAGGGGGGCGACATCCAAATTTACCCCGACGATCGTGCCCATGCCCACGACTTTAGCCAAAATCATAGCCATAGCACTGCCCAGAGTGCTGCCCACAGCCATTTTCCCGGCCTAGCTCAGGACTACGAGCTATCCCATCACCACAGTCCCCGCCACGACGATCGCCATCCCCACGACGATCGCCACAGCTATTCCCATTCCCACGACGATCGCCACAGCTATTCCCATCCCCACGACAATCCCCACAGCCATTCTCATCCCCACGACGATCGCCACAGCCATCCCCCCAACGGCCACAGCCATCCCCATCCCCACGACGATCGCCACAGCCACAGCCACAGCCAAGAACACCTGCACAGTCACACCCCCGCCACAGTTGGCAGTAGCGCCACTCCAACGACAATCGCGCACGGGACGATCGCGCCCAAACAGACGATCGCGATCGAACAGTTGTCCAGCGTCGTACCGCAGCGGGGGGGGCGGGTCATCACGATCGAGCAGTCTGTTTTAGGCAAAAACGATCGCCTTGCAGCCCAAAATCGGGACTATTTCCACCACTGTGGCGTTGTTGCCCTCAATCTTCTCTCGTCCCCCGGTTCCGGCAAAACGACATTATTGGAGAAAACCCTAGAATATTTTGAAAACCAGCTTAAAATCGGCGTAATCGTCGGGGATTTAGCCACCGATAACGATGCCCAGCGCCTCCGCAAGACCTCAGCCCCGATCGTCCAAATCACCACCGGGAACCTCTGCCACTTAGAGGCCAATATGGTCCTGCAAGCGGCCCAGGGCTTGCACCCGGAAGTTTTGGATATCTTAGTGGTGGAAAATGTCGGAAATTTGGTCTGTCCGGCAGCCTATGACCTGGGAGAGCAGGCGCGGGTGGTGTTGCTGTCGGTCACGGAGGGGGAAGACAAGCCCCTCAAGTATCCAGAAACCTTTAAGTCAGCAGATGTGGTGTTGCTGACCAAGGTGGATATTGCGGAGGTGGTGGGCTTCGATCGTGCCCAAGCCCTGGACTGCATTCGCCGGGTTGCGCCCCAAGCGACGGTGCTGGAGATTTCAGCCCGATCGGGGGAGGGAATGGCCGATTGGTACCGTTATTTGCAGAGTTTAATCTAAAAGGCGGGACGCAGAGCGTCAGGAAAGCATTCCCACGCCGGAGCGTGGGAACGAGGGGGAGAGAGAGCGCGTGGGAACGAGGGGGATGATTCACGAGGTGACGTGAAATGTGCCCTAACGAGGGGGGGATAGGGGAAGAGGATCGGCGGCGATCGCCGGGACCAGGGCCGGAGCCAGAGCCGGTTCCAACGCAGAATCAAGGGGAGCTTGGAGCGATCGCAAAAAGCGCAGTAGCTCCCGGTTCACCGTTTGGGGGGCTTCCTGCTGGAGCCAATGGCCACACTGGCGGATCGACACCCGCCGCAAGGGCGCTTGTACAAACTTTTCCAACCCCTGGGAAATCACCGGGCTAAAAACCGTATCCCCATCCCCCCACAGCACCAAAGTCGGTAACTTCACCGGCTCTAGGGGCGTGCTGACATTGCGCCAAATTTGGGGTAGGGAGAAGAAATAGCGATAATACTGGAGTGCTGCCTTGAGAACCCCCGGTTTTGCTAAAGCTGCTTCGTAGATTTGAGCCTCTTCCCGCGAAAAAGCGCCTTTACGCACGGCCTGGTTTTGAAAGAGCGACTGAACCAAGGGGGATAAGTTCTGCTTGAGGAGCCATTCCGGCAGCGCGGGCAACTGGGCCGCAATCAGATACCAACTCCGCCGCAGTTGGTCGAGGTTACCGGTCAAGTCCTGTAAAAAGCCCTGGGGATGGGGGGAGGCCAGCAACACCAGCGATCGCAGCCGTTGGGGAAAGCGCTGGGCGAGGTGCCATGCAATCGTGCCGCCCCAACCATGGCCAATGACGATCGCCTCTTGGTAGCCCAAGGCTTCAATTAAGCCCTTAATATCGCGGCTGAGGGTTTCCAGGTCATAGCCCTGCTCTGGCTTCTCAGAATCGTTATAGCCCCGCAAATCGGGCACCACGACCTTAAAAAAGGGCGCAAGGGAGGGAATTTGGTAGCGCCAGGAATACCAAAACTCCAGAAAGTCATGGAGCAAAATCACCAATGGCCCTTGGCCTTGGACCACACAGTGCAGCCGAATGTCGTTGGTGGCGATGTATTGGTGCTGCCAGGGGGCGACGGCGGGCGTAGCGCTGGTTCCCAGGGGTCCAAGGGGGGCGGCAGGGTTGAGGCTAGAAGCACCAGGGGCACCAGGGGCAGCGGTTTCCGGGGAAAGTTCAGTTGTGGGGAGTGTCGCTGGGGTAGAAGACCGTAGCAACTCAGCCTCAACGGGGGGAGTTGGGGAAGAATGGCTCAAGGACATAAACCTTGGTAAAGAAAAAGAGGGCGATGGCACGTTAACCACAGTCGGGGGATTAACGGCTCTTCCTTTAGAGTGCCCCAAAACTGACGCGGTAGTCTAACGCTGACGCAACTCCCCAGAGTTTACCGATCAAGGCTGTCGCCGGGAGCCGCTCCCGTTGGCAAACGCTCTGTAGGGGTCGCACCCCCGCTGGTCTTGAGCCTCGTAGACCGAGGCATAGGTCTGACTTCCGGTAGTGCCTCACTCGTCAGGATCGGAGCGGCCAGATCCCCGATGCTGCCGTACCCATATCCTTACCCTTGATGAACTACCCAGGGGAGAACTGCCCCGATCCTCATCGTCTTACTGCACCGGCACCAAAGTGCAATCCATCGGCGCAACCCGATACTTCACCAGATTGGCTAGCTCCTGAAGTTGGCTAATGGCCTCCGCCCCTTCCAGTTTCATCAGTTCCCGATCGTCACGCATTTCCGTCCAGGTCACCCCATAATCCGAGACCAAGAAGCGAATCAGATGGTCTTGGCCGAGGCTGACCATAAAAGAGGCACTGTTCATCTGCCCGCCACAGGTGTAGCAGGAGGCCATGTAACCCTGGTTTTCCAGGCTAATAGCAAGAGCTTGAAGGTTCATCACCAAGTCCTGGACGAACCGGCGATGCTGATCTGCGAGTCGAACAAACACAATAATTCTCCAGTAACCCTAGTATTTTACATTCTCTTAAGATTTTCACCGCCATCATTTGTTACAAAGACTTAATCTTTTGTGGACAGACAACGATCGCTGAGCCAGTCCTTTCCGGTAGTCCTGCGGGGAGGAGGTGGGAGACAGGTCTGGGAGGGGTTGGTGTCTGGATGGGAACGGGTGGGGCCAAGGAGATAGAGACTAACCTCCGGTTTCCGGTGGGTCTAATGAGTCATTATACTCATTGCCCTGGGTACTTGTCTGCCTGAGGGGTCTGCCATCTCGATGGGGAAGGGCAG
>JAYKJG010000288.1:0-2619 GCA_035286285.1 Prochlorothrix sp. | reverse complement strand
TTGCCATTGCTGCACTTGTTTTTGGAGGTGGCTGCCCCGTCGCTGACCTACTAGTAGGTAGATGCGCTCTACCCCCTCCTTGGCTTCAGCGGCCTGTAGATCGGGGTAAATTCGCCCGATCGTGGTGCGGAGTTCTTGTAACTGGTCCTGCTGCTGCTGCTGACGCTGGTCTAGGCTTTGGTACTGCTGCTTTTTCGCCAGAAAATAGTCCCGTCCTTTGAGCGGCGGCTCCTCTGGGTTGGGGCTGGGGGCGGGGTCTGCGCTGAGGGGTTGGGGTTCCAGGCGCAGGGTATATTCCACCTTGCCGGAAAGGTAGTCGAGGCGGTCTTGGTAGGTCGATCGCTGCTGCTCCAAGTGTTGCAGTAGCCCCTCACGGTGCTTAAAGCTGGTGCCAAACTGGAGGGGCAGCAGAACGCTGTGTTGGAAGAGGTCTTGAATGACGCGATCGTGGGCCAAAACAGCCCCCATCAGGGCGTGCTCATCGGTTTGGAGCGCTTCCAAATCTAAACCTGGCTCCACAACGGCCCCCAAGGTGCCATCCCCAATCCAGGCCAAAGCGCCCTGAATGCCAAGGGGGAGGGCCAAGGGGGTTTCCGGTTCCGGGAGAAAGGCAAAGGTATACATGGTGCGATCGGGCGGGAGTAGGGCGGCAGTAAAGGGCGGCAAGAGAGGGTGGAGTTGGGGCGAGGGGTAGGGGGGCGATCGGGACGAGGCCCAGGGGTGTGCGTTGGGGGCTGGTGTGCGTTGGGGGCTAACGGTTCTGTACTATGGGGTTTGTACTGTTATGGGGGTGGTCCCGTCCGGGTTGGCTACTGGCTGGGTTGGGTCCAGTCCAGGTTCAGTCCAGTCCGGGTTCTGTAATCTCCTTGGGCACTGAAGCCGTTAATCGTAAACTATGACCTTTTTCATCAAACCTTGGCAGGGCTTGAAAACCTATTTCAAAAAAGACCTTATTCCTTTTTTAGCAGATCTGCGCCTTGCGATCGTGCTGTTTCTGTTAATTGCTCTCTTCAGTATTAGCGGTACTGTTCTTGAACAGGGCGAATCCCTTGCATTTTACCAAGAAAACTACCCAGAGTCTCCGGCCCTCTTCGGTTTTCTGACCTGGAAGGTGATTTTTGCCGTTGGTTTGAATGAAGTTTACCGCACAGGCTGGTTTTTGGGCCTGTTGATTCTGTTTGGGAGCAGCCTGACGGCCTGCACCTTTACCCGCCAGGTACCGGCCCTGAAGGCGGCGCGGTCTTGGAAGTTTTACGATCGCCCCCGTCAGTTTGAAAAACTGGCCTTTGGGGCAGAGTTGCAAGGGGTAGACTTGGGCCAAGTCCGGGCGCAGCTTGTCGATCGGGGCTTTAAGGTCTTTAGCCCAGAGCCGACAGCCCCAGCCCCAGCCGCTGGTGATTCGAGTGATTCTGGTCATTCTGACTATGGCAGCGACGCGGGCGATGGGAGCGGCGGCGATCGGGGCAAGGCTCCCCAAGGTCTCTATGCCCGGAAGGGGTTGGTGGGCCGGATTGGGCCGATCGTGGTTCATGCCAGTATGCTGATTATCCTAGCGGGGGCCATTATCGGCTCGCTAACGGGGTTTAAAGCCCAAGAAATGGTCCCTGGGGGTGAAACCTTTAAGGTTGGCAATATTATCGAGGCTGGAATTTGGGCCAAGACCGGTTCCGAGCAGATTCAAAAGGACTGGGCCGTTCGGGTCAATCGCTTTTGGATTGACTACACCCCCACGGGTCGCATTGATCAGTTTTATTCGGATCTGTCGATCGTCGATGCCAACGGGGAAGAACTGCAACAGAAAACGATTCACGTCAACGAGCCGCTGCGCTATGGTGGCTTGACATTTTACCAAACAGACTGGGCGATCGGGGGAATTCGCCTCCGTTTGAACAATAGCCCCGTTTTTAAAATCCCCATGGCCCCTATTAAAACCAGTTCCGGGGGGCAACTTTGGGGCACTTGGGTACCCATTAAGCCGGATATGAGCGCGGGAATTTCCCTGATTACAAAGGATCTTCAGGGGACTTTGATGGTCTACGGGCCGGATGGGAGCGCGATCGGGACCACGCGGGTGGGCTTTACCACACCCTTAAATGAATCGCTAAATTTAACGATTTTGGACCTGATTGGCAGCACAGGCTTGCAAATCAAGTCCGATCCAGGAATTCCGGTGGTTTACTTGGGCTTTGGGCTGCTGATGATTGGAGTGGTGATGAGTTATGTCTCGCACTCCCAGGTTTGGGTTTTGGCCCAAGGCGGTAAGCTCTATTTCGGCGGTCGTACCAATCGTGCCCAGGTCAGCTTTGAGCGAGAATTGCTAGAAATTCTAGAATCTCTCCAAGGAATACCGGCCCCGGTTCAGGAAAACAGCCCAAAATCGGAACCCGCCCCCCTCAGTTAATCAGACCGGAGACGGGACAGGAGATGAAATGGGTTGATTTCGCTTGGGCAGATGCCCCCCGTCGGTAAGGGCAAACAAGGCTCGTAGTGTGGACTTTAGTCCGCCCCTTTTTGGAGCAACCCAGCCCCTGACCTGTCTCAAAAGGCTCGTAGTGTGGACTTTAGTCCGCCCCTTGGCAAACGTGAAATGCACCCACCCAGGGAAAGGCACCCCATAGT
>JAYKJG010000287.1:0-5981 GCA_035286285.1 Prochlorothrix sp. | reverse complement strand
TAACCAGAGAACTTCGATCGAATTTGCTCAATGCGCTGGCGGTTCACCCCCAAGTCCGATTGCCCCAGCCGCGAAGCCGATCGCACCTGCACCACCTTGGCCTTGCCATCCACATAAAACTCCACATCATCCACATAGCCCAGCAATTGGCTTGTGAATTCCGCATAGAGATAGCTACCGTTGGCCTCAATAATGGCCGTGCGGGGCAGGCTTTCGATAATGGTTTTGAGCTTGGCGATCGCCTGACCGGGTTTGGTGCTACCCAGGGCGATCGGCGCAATGTAGTGAACCCCATCGGCGGGATCGGCTTGGCTGCTAACGCAGTTGGGCGAGGGAGGACAGGGGGCCAATTTGCCACCCTTAACACCAAGATTTGTGGGGCGAGTGCCCGTCAGTTTCAGGAGCATAGGGGTTATGGATAAATCAGGTTGAGACGGTGAGCAAGAATAAGTCTTTACAAACTTTACAAAATGTAACATAACCGCGCAGCCTTCCCTTCCCCCCGCCCATGGCCAGCAGTTCCTTGACAAAAGTGGACAGAATCTGTTTGTAATGGCACATTCAAACCGAGCATGGCCTCGATCCAATTCCGACAACCGGCCCCCAACCGGACCGATCAGGCTCCTCAACCCCGGCCCCCTTGAGCGACTTCCCCCCCACCATGAAGGCTGAACCAAAGGCTTGCGAATTCCTCCTCCAGCGCGAAGGCGACGACACCTGGATTCCCGTAGAAGCTCCCACCGTCGAGATTTTGGAGGGACAGTACCGGATTTTGGGGCGGACGCGGCATCCCAATCAGGATATCCAGGTGCAGATTAGCTATTGGGATCTCGAAGAAGCACTGCCCCAGCGCCACAGTAAGCACCAAACTCGCCGCACGAGCGCCAAGGGACTTGTGGCCCTGCTGTCCTACACCCAATTCAAGGCGGGGCGCTGGGAAATCCAGTGCAGCAGCGATTTTATGGCGGATTTCAGCGGGACGGGTTGGAACGATCGGGTGACCTTTGAAGTGCTGCCCCAGTCCGAAGAGGGCTTTGATCCCAACCTGCTGGACAACCTCGTGGCGGCTTTTCAGGAGGACGAGGCGATCGTGGCGGAACCGGCTCCAGCAGCCAACACCCCTGCAACGCGGGAAGATGCCGGGGAGGTCGCAGCGGCGCGGCTTCAGGAGTTGGCCGAAAAGATGTCGAAATTGGTGGTGGAATCCGTGCTGAATTTGGGGGGCACGGCAACCTTGGATGCTGCTGGCAGCGCAGTTGAACCGGGCGACGACGCACGCTACAGCTACGACCAGGGCAGCAGCCTCAACTATGGCCCCGATCGGGACCAGCCCAGCACCTTCGGCCCTACGGCAGCCCTATCAGCCACAACATCCGCAGCAACATCCGCAGCAACTTCAACCCCGGCCCTCACCCAAGTGGAGCCATTGGTGCAGGTTTTCTTAGCGGAAGAGGTGTACATGGCCCAGCGGGGCTGTGCCTTGGCCCTAGCCGGAGCCGTTCAGCCTTTGGTGAGCGAAACTTGGCTGGCCAGTCATGCCGTTGTGGTGCGCCTAGAACTGCGGGATCCGGAAACCCTGGCCGTCCTGTTGGGCCTTCAGCAAACGTTGCCGCCCTTTGCGGTCCAAGCGCCCTTTAGCTTTGACTTCATGCTGCCCCCGAACCTGGCGGTGCCGCTGATTTTGGGCGAAGTCCAGGTCTGCTGTGCCGCTGCGGCTCTCCAAGGGGCGGGCATCATGGCCCCAGGGCCGGGGGATGGGAATCGCTTGATTTGCATTGGTCGCCATCACTTTTCGGTGACTGCTTCTCCGGTGGAGATTTTGGCACAAATCCAGCAAACCCTCGATCGGTGGGACCACGAGCCGATCGCTGCCCAGACCGCTGGAACGACAACCCCTGGGGGAGCCGATCGGCCCCTCACCGCACCCTCGCCGATCTCTGCCTCGGTCCCTAATTCTGCGATCGCCAATCCTGCGATCGCCAATCCTGCGATCGCCGCCATGAACCCAAGCCTAGCCACGGCAGCGGGCGATCGGGATTCGGAAGAGATACAAGTGCTTTTACGGGACTTTGCCCAGGAGTTTGCCGAAGCCTTGGTCGAGGGCACGGAAGCCCCCGATCTCGCCCCGCAGCACCTGTTTAAGAAACCCAACACCCCCCACTCGGCCCCCACCCAACCCCGATCGACGGCCACCAAGTCCCTCAACCTGGACTTCCTCAAGTTTGTCCAGCAACCCCCCACCCCAGAAACCAATACCTGGCGCACCTCAACCCCCGGAGAGTTGCCCCCTCGCCTCAATTCCCGCTGGCCCCAGGAGCTAATGGCAGCCCCCCGCCCGGTGAAGGCTCCGCCGCAGGATGGCCTGGATCTGCCGATGTTCCCGAAAGCAAATGGGGCGATCGATCCCAAAGCAGTTGAGGACAACTTGACAGATCCCAGCTTGATGGATCCCAGCTTGGTAGATCCCAGCTTGGTAGATCCCAGCTTGGTAGATCCCAGCTTGGTAGATCCCAGCTTGGTAGATCCCAGCTTGGTAGATCCCAGCTTGGTAGATCCCAGCTTGGCGGATTCCAGCTTGACGGATCCCGGCTCCAGCTTGACGGATCCCGGCTTGGCAAATCCCGGCTCCAGCTTGACGGATCCCGGCTTGGCAAATCCCGGCTTTAATGCTCTGAATTTGGGGGCGATCGATCCCAAAGCAGTCGAGGACAACTCGACGGATCCCGGCTCTGGCTTGGCGAATCCCGGCTTGGCGAATCCCGGTTTGGCAAATCCCGGCTTGATAGATCCCGGCTTTAATACTATGGATTTGGGGGCGATCGAGTCAGATTCAGATCCCTCAGACTTATTCGACTTAGCGGATCTCTTGGATTTCTCTGACCTCGTTGAGACCCTTGGGGAAGAGCCTCCAGCCGTTGAACCGGGTGAGGTTGTTCAAGGCGAGGCTTTGCAGGATCGGACTTTGCAGGATCGGACTTTCCAGGGTCAGGCTTTCCAAGATCGGGCTTTCCAGGACGATGCTTTCCCAGAGAACGACCTCCCCCTGACCGACACCCTGAATCTCCTGGCAGACTTGGAATCTGTCCTGACTCGGCCCGCTCAACCCCTAGAGCCATCAGCCCCGGACTTGGCCCGAAACCTAGCCAATAACCCAGCTACCAATAACCCAGCGACCAGTAACCCAGCGGCCAATAACCCCGCCCCAGCAGCGGCTGCAATCCCTCCAGAAGCAGCAGCAAGCCCCAACTTGGCCGATGTTTTTCAGTCGCGCTTTTTCCAGCGCCTCAGCGCCCTCGCCACAGAAGAGTCCCAGGACTGGCTCTCAGAAGAACTGGAGAACGTGCCCGCTACCCCCACCCTAGAGGCGCTCACCGGGGAAAGAGCACTACCCGCCCAAGCCCTAGCCTACGGCCCAGACGCACCGGACCCCCTCCAAGACCTCACCGACTTGGAGATCCTGACGGACGAAGCCCTCACAGACTTGGAAATGCTCCTGGCCTCCGATACGCGACCCAGCCCGACCGGGACTAACCTGGACTGGGCAGAAGCCTTGGCTTGGGCAGCGGCTGACGGAGGGATCTTAGCTACAGACTCCCTAGACCCAGACTCCTTCAACGCCCAGGGAACAGCGGACCCCAACGATCGCCCAGGGACAACCCCCAACCCCGCCCTAGACCCGGAGGCCGACGAACTGCTCAACTGGGATCCCTATGCCTTGGCCGCAGACGCAGAGGAGGCTCCGGAGTCCTCTGGGGCCGATCGCGATCGCAGCGAGGCCGAATCCCTCCGTTTTGACAGCACCGGGGCCATTTTGGGCACTCGCCCGATCGGCGACGACCTGCCCCCCCATCTGCACTTAGAAGCCCTGCCCGACCCCCGTGCCCTGCTGAACTTGGAAGTTGTGGTCGAAGACGATCGCATCGAAGTTGGCCAACACAACTGGCTCCAACTTACAGATCCTGAAATCGAAGCCTTCCCCGTCGATCTGCCCCTGCCTCTGCCCCGCCTAGAACTGCCCCAAGGCGAGTGGATCGGTGGCCAAGCCGTCCCCGTCAGCCTGTTCTTGCCCGAAACCCTGGCCCAGCTTTGTGTGCGCCTGTGGATGGTCGATTGCCAATCCCGCACCGTAGTCGGCGATCCCCTCTGGATTACGCGCTTTTTGCCCACCTTGCCCGGTTTTTTAGAGGCCCGCTTTGATTTACCCGTGCCGGAAGGGTGCCTGGAAATTCAAGTCGAAGCCATGACCGTCGAGCCAACCACCCAACGGGAAAGCCATAAAATTTCGCTCCAGCGATCGATCGTCCCCGCCGAACTCGCCAACGCCGATCCCACCGGCTTACTGGAAGCCTTTGAACCCTGGTCCCTCAGCCCCAAAGCCCCAGACCGCCCCCAAACCCCGGCCCCTGCAACCCTGTCGGCCCCAAGTCCCTTCCCGTCCCTGCTGCTGGGATAAGGCATTCCCTGACTTTATGCCTGAGATTTCGGAAATAGTATGTCAAGATACAAATACAGCAGTGCCCCCCGAAAGTTGCCCGCTGCTTGGGGTGCGATCGGAGTTTCACTACTGCCCTTGACTGCACCAGCGGCTGGATCAAGTCCGGCCTTGGTCTAATCGCTTGCAAAACCCAGCTTTGACGGTCCAGGCATTCGCCTCCCCACAGATATCGACCCATGATGCGCAAAACCCACGATCTGCACGTTGTTGAAACCCGTCCCCTCATTGCTCCGGCAACCCTCCACCAGGAACTGCCCCTCACCGAAGCCGCTGCAACCCTGGTGAGCGAAACCCGCGATCGCATCCGCCATATCATGCGCAACGAAGACCAGCGCTTTTTGGTGGTTGTCGGTCCCTGTTCCATCCACGATGTCAACGCGGCCTATGAATATGGGGAAAAACTCTTAAAACTGCGCAAAGAACTGGAAAATGACCTGGAAATCGTTATGCGGGTTTATTTTGAGAAGCCCCGCACCTCGATCGGCTGGAAAGGTCTCATTAACGACCCCCACCTCGACAACAGCTACGACATCAACACCGGGCTGCGCATTGCCCGCAAGCTGCTGTTAGACCTCGCCGAAACCGGACTCCCCGCCGCCACAGAACTGCTCGACCCCATCATTCCCCAGTACATCGCCGATGTCATTTCCTGGACGGCGATCGGCGCTCGCACCACCGAAAGCCAAACCCACCGGGAAATGGCCTCCGGTCTCTCCATGCCCGTGGGCTACAAAAACAGCACCGATGGTAGCCTCCACGCCGCCATGAACGCCATGCTCTCCGCCAGCCACCCCCACCACTTCCTCGGCATCAACCACCAAGGCGCAGCCAGCATCGTCACCACCACCGGCAACCCCGACGGGCATTTGGTCCTGCGGGGCGGCAGTTCCGGACCAAACTACGAAGCCCCCTTTGTGGAACAAGCGGCACGGGAGCTATCCCGCCTAGATCTGACCAATCGCGTCATGATCGACTGTAGTCACGGCAATTCCAAAAAAGACTACAAGCGCCAGCCCGTTGCGCTTCAGGCGATCGCCGACCAAGTTGCCCAAGGCTCCCAGCACATCATGGGGGTGATGATCGAAAGCCATCTCCAGGCCGGTAGCCAGCCCATCCCCGCCGATCTCAAGCAGCTTACCTATGGCCAAAGCATCACCGATGCCTGTGTGGACTTTGAGGACACGGTGAAGATGCTGCGGGACTTTGCCACGGTCGCCCGTAAATCTGTGGTTACGGTTTAGAAGCGGTAGGGGCAATCCCCCCGTGGTTGCCCTGGTGTTATGCCCCCCGCCGATGTTCCGGTTAGGTAGGGGCAATCCCCCCGTGGTTGCCCTCCCGATCGATTTTGCCCTGGTTCATTGGGGTAGGGGCAATCCCCCCGTGGTTGCCCTGGTGTTATGCCCCCCGCCGATGTTCCGGTTAGGTAGGGGCAATCCCCCCATGGTTGCCCTGGTCGATGGGTGCATTTCCTTTTGCCAAGGGGCGG
>JAYKJG010000286.1:0-3750 GCA_035286285.1 Prochlorothrix sp. | reverse complement strand
GGAACTCTGAGCAGGCGTGACCGCGCCCTGTCCCGCTCCAGTCGCCGATCGTTTCCCCATCTCAAAACTGGACGCAGAGCGTCCGGGAGGCATTCCCACGCTGGAGCGAGAAATAACTAGAAAGAACTAGAAATACTAGTGCCTACAGGCGTTAACGCTTGAGCTTGCGAATAATTTGGTCCAGGAAAAGGCGAACCTCCGGAATTCGCAACTGAAGCGCCAACAGCGTAAACACCCCCAGCCCCCCACTGCCCGCAATCCCCAGCAGCACAATCTGGATCCCCAGCCCCTCGCTGCCCAACAGACTGCTGCCCCCCTGCCAGAGACCCGCCGCCACGATCGCCCCCACCCCACTGCTCAAACTTAGCCCCCCGATCGCCAGCCCCCAATTCAACAGCGGCAACCCCCCCAAGCGCCGATGCAAAATCCCCACCAACCAACACAGCGTAAACAGATTCACCCCCACCGTCGCCAAGACCAAGCCCGGTGCCCCAAAGGCATTGACACAGAGATAGTCCAGCAGCGCATTGAGCAGAATATTAAACAAACTGACATAAAACGGCGTAGTACCATCCCCCAGGGCATAAAACACCCGCACAATCACATCCCGGCCCAAATAGACAAACATCCCCACACCGTAGGCCAGCAGCAACGAAGCCACCAGTTGCGACGACTCCGCGCTAAAAGCCCCCCGCTCATAGACCAGCCGCACGATCGGCTCACTCAGCGCCATCATCAACGCCCCGATCGGCAGCAAAGCACTGGCTGTAATCAAAATTCCCTGGCGAATGCGCTGCTTTAACTCCTCCCAATTCTCCGGAGCCGCCAACCGCGAAAACACCGGCATTAACGGCACCAAAATCACATTGGACAGCAGCCCCAACGGAGTCATCGCCAACAAGCCCGCATAGCCCAAAGCCGCCGCCGCCTGGGGGATATAGGAGGCAAAAAACAGGTCAGTATAGACATTAATCTGCAACGTCCCTGAAGAAAACGTCGCCGGAGCCATAATTTTCAGCACCTCCCGCACACCGGGCCGCTGCCACTCCAGCCGAAAGCGAAAGCCCCCATAGCCCGCCTTCCACTGGGGCGGGATCTGAATCAGCCACTGCAACACCGCCCCCGCCAGGGTACTCCCCGCCAAGACCATTCCCCCCACCGCCGCAAACTCCGGCGCAACCAAATCCGCCCCCAACACCAGCCACAAGCCCCCCAAGCCCAGCAGCACCGTGATGCTGGAAAACAGCGGGCTAATGGACGGCAACCAATACTGATCCGCCGCGCTGAGGGTGCCAAAGCCAATGCCGATAAACCCCGCTAGCAGGGCCATGGGAGCCATAATTTGCAACTGCTGCACCGCGATCGCCTGGATCCCTAGCCCCTCCGCCGTCGCCCCCAAGCCCGGAGCCACCAAGCCAATCAAGGGCTGGGCAAAGATCACAATCAGCACCGTCAGCCCCAACAGGATCAGCCCCACCACCGTTGTGATCGTTTCCACTAAGGGCGCGGCATCCTCCTGACGCTCCTTAGACAGGACACTCACGATCGCGCTATGGAACGGACCATTAATCCCCCCCAGCAAAATCAACAAGAATCCCGGCACCACATAGGCATAGTTAAAGGCATCAAAGGCCGCCCCAGTACCAAAGGCAGCGGCGATCGCCTGCTGTCGCACCAAACCAAAGACTTTACTCAGCAGGGTTGCAACGCCCACGATCGCCGCGATCGTCCCCAAAGACCGACGGGCCTGGGGCTGCTGCGAGGGGGAAGAGTCTGCGGGAGACTCTGGGGCAAGTTCAGAGGGTTGCCCTAGGGGTTGCTGCCCTAGAGACTGCCCCCCTAGGGACGGCTCCGGAGGCTGGGACTCAAACGGCTGGGACTCAGGGGGCTGTTGCGGGGAAGAGGTAGACACAGGCGGACTGTACCAAATACAGGGAATGGGATGGTCAAGGAAGGGGCGAAGGTGAACAGGGCCAACCCCGCCCAAGCAAGGCAAGGGTGGGGGATAATAGCAGAAACCTGGAACAAGCCCAAAGGTCACTGGGAAAACCCTAAAAATCATACCGCTCACCATGGCCCCAGCCTCTAAAACCTTTCCCATCCCAGGCACAACCTGGGAGTACACCCTGCGCCGCAGCCCCCGATCGCGGCGGGCCAAAATTCGCGTGACCACCCAAGGCCAGATCGAAGTTGTCCTCCCCACAGCCGATCCCCGCACCGACATGACGGACTTTGTGCTGCACCATTTAGACTGGATCCGCAAAGTCCAAGCCAGGTACCAAGCCCTGCGCCAAGCAGTAGAGAACGAAACCCAAAGCAACCCAGCCCAGGGAGCCGATCGGCCTGCCCCGCCAGCAACCTTTCCAACGACGATCGAACTGCGAGCCGTTCAGCAAAGCTGGTTAATCCGCTACGATCCGCCGATTTTTTCCAGCCTAACCAATCCCAGCCTAACCAATCCCAGCTTAATTAATCCCGTCCCAGCCCCTACCCCCAGGCTCACCGGAGCCTATCCCCATCTCGTCCTTCAGGGAGTCACCAGCCCCGATCGCCCCGCCCAGCTTCAAGCCATCCTCAACACCTGGCTTCGTCGCCAAGCTCAACTCCAACTCCCCCCCTGGCTCCGGCAGTTGAGCCAAACCACCGGCCTGCCCTACACCAAAGTCACCCTTCGCAGCCAAAAAACCATCTGGGGCAGTTGTTCCGCCAAGAAAACCATTAGCCTCAACGATCGGCTCCTCTTTCTGCCCCCCAACCTCGTCACCTACGTTCTCATTCACGAACTCTGCCACACCCAACACCTCAACCACTCCCGCCAATTCTGGGCTTTAGTCCGCACCAAAAACCCCAACTTTGAGCAAGAAGAAGCAAACCTCAACAAAGCCTGGGCCTACATCCCCCCCTGGGCCACCGTCACCTAATGGGTCCATTGCACCTTGGCGGGTTCACCGATTTAGGTAGGGCCAATCCCCCCGTGGTTGCCCCGGCTGTTGGCGGTCAGAGGGTCGGCACCCTTCGACTACGCTTAGGGCAGGCAGAGGCACGACCCCTACGCTTGACTGTTCCAAAGTACAATGCACCCAACCCAATACCTAGCCCAATCCAACCCAAAACCCCAAGGCTACAAACATCCCTAGCGCAAACATCCCTAGCGCAAACATCCCTAGCACAAACATCCCTAGCACAAAAACTTTCGTTGGGTTAGCGATCGCATCACCCCATCGCATCACCCAACTAAACACACTCCAGCGGTGTGAGACCCCCCCCTAAGCCTGAGCAAACCCCGACTCAGAAGCAGACCCGATCTCCCCCTACGCATTCAACAAATGTTGAATCGTTTTCAGCAACTCCTTCGGTTCAAAGGGCTTGTTCAAATAGGCATCCGCCCCTTGCTTCATTCCCCAGTAATGATCAAATTCCTCACTCTTCGAGGAACACATCACCACCGGCACATCCTTGGTCTTTGGGTTGCCCTTGACCTTCCGGCAGAACTCATAGCCATTCATCTCAGGCATCACAATATCTAACACAATCAGGGCGGGTAGCCCCTCAGGGGAGGCTCCATCCACCTTGGCTAAGGCTTCCACACCATTAGAAGCCGTTTCCACCGCAAAACCACTCTTTTGCAGCAGATCGCTGATCATAGTGCGATAGGTTTCACTATCTTCGACAACTAGGATGGTGCTCATAAGAGTAAGTGCAAATGAATGTTTTAAGGTGACTGGAGAAAGGGAGCTAGGGGTTACAAAA
>JAYKJG010000285.1:0-3775 GCA_035286285.1 Prochlorothrix sp. | reverse complement strand
AACGGGGCTTAGTCTTCCGCAAAGACGTAGCGATAGAGATCCTGGGGATTGGGTTCGGGACTTTCTAGGGCAAACTGGACCGCTTCCTCCACCAGGTTTTGGATCTTGCGCTCAATGTCCTTAAGTTCCTCGGCGGTCGCCAGTTCATACTGGACCATGTGGTCACCCAGGCGCTTAATCGGGTCGCGGGAGAACCAGAAGTCCTTCTCGGTTTTGGAGCGCAGTTCGTCGGGGTCGGCGAGGGAGTGGCCCCGGAAGCGGTAGGTCAGGGCTTCGATGAGGGTTGGGCCTTCTCCGGCGCGGGCGCGTTCGATCGCCTGCTGAGCGACAGCCCGCACCGCCAGGGGATCCATCCCATCTACCTCGTAACCGGGCATCCCGAAGGCTTCCCCTTTTTTGTAAATTTCCGGCACCGAGGTCGCCCGCTCGTGGGCCATGCCGATCGCCCACTTATTGTTCTCCACCACATAGAGAATCGGCAGCTTCCACAGCACCGACATATTCAAACACTCAAAAAACTGGCCATTATTAGCGGCCCCATCCCCGAAGAAACAGGCCGTTACCTGATCGGCGTTGCCATCCTTCATCACCTCGCGGCGGTAGCGGGTCTGGAACGCTGCACCCATGGCCACTGGGATCCCCTCCGCCACAAAGGCAAAGCCCCCCAGCAGATTATGTTCCGAGGAAAACAGGTGCATGGAGCCACCGCGCCCTTTGCTACAGCCCGTCTCCTTGCCGAACAGTTCCGCCATGACGTTCCGGGCCGGAACCCCAGCGCTGAGGGCATGAACGTGGTCCCGATAGGTGCTGCACACATAGTCATCGGAGCGCAGGGACTTGATAATGCCCGAAGAGACAGCTTCCTGACCGTTGTACAGGTGGACGAAGCCAAACATTTTGCCCCGGTAATACATTTCGGCGCATTTATCTTCAAACAAGCGCCCAAGGGTCATGTCTTCGTAAAGCCTTAGGGCTTCTTCGCGATCGATTTCGTCGGGGCTGGCTTGGTAAACGGGGGCTGTTCTTTCTTGCGTCATAGGTTTATGAGTCCTAATGCCTGGGGGTTTGGCGTTCCAGAATGAGTTGTTTGTGAACTCTTGTGAAAAAGGGCATACAACCCCCAACAGTACCATAGAAGCCGTATTCCCTAGACGTTTCCCGGCCTAGGTTTCCCGGTTTGGATTTCCCGGTCTAGGTTTTCTGGTTTAGATTTTCTGGTTTAGATTTCCCGGTTTAGGACTGGCCCACAATCCAATCAAGGCGGCTACCAAATTGCGATCGGCGGCTCAGCCAAGGAAAGGGCTGCTCCGGTACCGGCACCTGAAGAAACTGACACAGGGGATCCCAACCAGAACTGACCCGGTAAATCAGCAGCCGATCGGCGGGCACCACCGCCTTAACGTGCTGGATATGGGCCTGGAAACAGGTCAGGGCATAGTCCTTATCCGTAAAGTGTCCCCCAAAGTCCAAATCCCAAACCCGACTAGAGAGGCGCAGCGCCGGAACTAAACGGCGGATTTTGGCCGAAAAAGGCATTTGGGCAATAATTTTGAGCTTACGGCTGTGGTCCGTGCTGGCCTGGTAGAGGGTCGCCAACGTACTCGCATACCAGTCCTCTGGATCCCGCACCGTCAGGATGACCTTAGCGGCGGGATAGCGGGCCAACAGCGGCACCAAATAGCGATAGGTGGGGTAGTCCACCGCTGCCTGATATCCCGCAAACAGCGCCTCCCAATCCACCGCCTCGCCCCGCTCGGCCTGTTCCCAGTAGGGGGTGCGATCGGGGTGCTTCAGTAGCTCAATCATGTGGTAACAGGGACCAAACCCCAGGGTTTCGAGGGCCGTCTTGAGGGATAACGTCCCCGTGCGGCTCAGTCCTGCTCCGATGACTTGCAAGCTCATAGATTCAAGCTCCTAGGGTTGAATACCGGGGTCACAATCATTCCTAGCCTTCCTAGCCAAGGGGTATATTTCACTTTAGAGTAGTACGGACTTTAGTCCGTATTTCCTCCAAAAACGCTCGTAGTACGGACTTTAGTCCGTATTTCGGCAAACATGAAACGCACCCTAGCCAAGGTGAGTCAACATGGGTAAAGGCGGACCAGAAGCCCAGCCCCGACAGGGGAAACTTAAGTATAAATACTCAGGGGAGACCCTGCCCACTGGGCGCTAAACAATACCTACCATTAAGAACCGCCCACAGAAGTGGCAAAACGTTAACGAATATTTCATTTCAGTCACATCTCTCTAGGGAAGACAAACCGCCTCCAAAGCCCGTGATAGGATGCATTCTCGGAAGTTCGGAACCTGTGGAGGCAGTCATTAGCCCTTGCCTCAGGATTCCAACGGAGGCCCAGCCAAGGTTCAGTGCTTGAACCCAGCAGGCCCCCTCACCCTTCCCCCAGGATAGTCTTGCGTTTTAGAGCATGGCCTTCCACGGCACTCTCAGGCCGAGGGGAATCGAAATTTTTGGCAAAATCTGTAATTGTTGGAGATCAGTTTTGGGACTACGGGTCGCGGTTGTTGGATCAGGGCCAGCGGGGTCTTCTGCTGCTGAAACCCTGGCAAAAGCAGGTATTGAAACCTACTTGTTTGAGCGCAAGCTCGATAATGCTAAGCCCTGTGGCGGCGCTATTCCCCTCTGTATGGTCGAGGAATTCGGCATCCCACAGAACATTATCGATCGCCGTGTGCGCAAGATGAAGATGATCTCCCCCTCCAACCGGGAAGTGGACATCTTCATTCGGAAAGAAGATGAATATATCGGCATGTGCCGCCGGGAAGTGCTGGATGCGTTTCTGCGCAACCGTGCCGCTGAATTGGGGGCAAACCTCATTAACGGCACCGTCCATAAACTGGAACTGCCCACCAACAGCAAGGATCCCTACACCCTGCACTATGCCGATCACTCCGATGGCAGCATTGCTGGCGTTGCCAAGACCCTCCAGGTGGACTTGGTGATCGGGGCCGATGGGGCCAACTCCCGTGTTGCTAAGGCGATCGATGCCGGAGACTACAACTACGCCATTGCCTTCCAAGAGCGGATTCGTCTGCCGGAAGACAAAATGGGCTACTACGAAGACCTCGCAGAAATGTACGTGGGCGATGATGTCTCCCCCGACTTCTACGCCTGGGTTTTCCCCAAGTATGACCACGTTGCCGTGGGAACCGGCACGGTGATCAACCGCCCCGAAATTAAGAAATACCAAGCCGGAATCCGTGCCCGTGCGGCTCACCGCATCGCTGGCGGCAAGATTATCAAAGTCGAAGCTCACCCGATTCCGGAGCATCCCCGTCCCCGTCGGGTGGTCGGTCGCGTTGCCCTGGTGGGGGATGCGGCGGGCTATGTCACCAAGTCCTCCGGTGAGGGGATTTACTTTGCGGCCAAGTCCGGGCGCATGTGTGCGGAGACGATCGTCGAGCGCTCTGAAAAGGGTGCCAAAGTTCCCACTGAGCGGGATCTGAAGGTGTATCTGAAGCGCTGGGACCGCAAGTATGGCCTCACCTACAAGGTGCTGGACATTCTGCAAACGGTGTTCTACCGCTCCGATGCCACCCGTGAAGCCTTTGTGGAGATGTGCGACGATCTCGACGTGCAGCAGCTTACCTTTGACAGCTACCTCTACAAGACGGTGGTGCCCATGGCTCCCCTCACCCAGTTGAAGCTGACCGCCAAGACGGTGGGTAGCCTCCTGCGCGGAAATGCCCTGGCTCCCTAGGCTCTAGCGTCGGTTTCAGCGCAGTATTGGCAGCGCAACAGGGTTTTCAAGTTTGG
>JAYKJG010000284.1:0-28374 GCA_035286285.1 Prochlorothrix sp. | reverse complement strand
GGCCGCAGTTGGGCCGCGATCGCCTCAACCCCCCCCGCAACATTGGACTCAATATTGAGGGGCATGACGGGATCATGGAGAGAGAGGCGCAGCAGGAACCAGCCCGACTCCTGGGGAGCAAGACAGGCAACCCGGATCCCCTCGTAGTTTTTGGGAACCACCTCCCAACTGGGTTGTTGGGCAGCAAAGTCTTGGAGCGCCTCGATCGCCCGGTTGCCGTAGGCTTTGAAGTCAGCAGCGGTGATTTTGAGGCGAAACTCCTGGCTTTCGACGGGTTCCTGGAGCGTGGCGATCAGATCGGTGATGTCGCGGCCCTCTTGGTGTGCCCTGGACAGTTCCATCAGCAGCTTGCTGACCAGATAGGCCCCATCATCGAGAAAGTAATTTTCCCGCATGGCCCCATGGCCGGAGGTTTCGATCGCCAGCCAAGACTCCTGCCCCTCCTTATTGAGGGCGACGGCTTCGTTAATGACATTTTTATAGCCCCGCTTAAAGCGGTGATGGATGCCGCCGAGGTCTTGCTCAATGAATTGGCTGAGGCCGTCGGAGGTGATGGAGTCGGTGACGATCGTGGAGCCGGGATGCTCCCGCAGGACGATCGTGGCAATGAGGGCAATCAGCCGGTTGCGGTTGAGTTCCCGACCTTGGCGATCAACGGCGGCACCCCGATCGACATCGGTATCAAAAATCAGGCCAAAATCTGCCTTTTCCCGCAACACAGCCCCACAAATTGCCGCCATGGCTGTGGAATCTTCCGGATTGGGCACATGGTTCGGAAAGGTGCCATCGGGGTCGAGGAATTGGCTACCGGTGGTATCGGCTCCTAGGGGTTGCAAGACCTGGCTGACATAAAAGCCGCCCGCACCGTTGCCCGCATCGACAATGACCTTGAGTCCTTGGAGGGGGGTGTCGTAGTGATCGGGGTGGTTGGCTCCGGCTCGGATTTTTTCCACGAGGATTTTGCCATAAACGGACATTAAATCCCGTTCTGCTACGGAACCGATCGCTTCTGCCTGGGGAAACGCCTCTGCGGCAGCTAGGTCTAAAATTGCCGTGATATCGGGCTTCCCTAGTCCTCCCTGGGCGGTAAAGAACTTGAGGCCGTTGCGGTTAAAGGGTAGGTGGCTGGCGGTGAGCATAATCGCGCCTTGGCACTCCCAGCCCGGTGTGACGGTGCTCATGAACAGGGCCGGAGTGGAGGCCAGTCCTACGGTCCAGACGTGGCTACCGAGGCTGGTCATGCCCTCAACGACTGCGGCCATGAGATCGGGACCGGAGAGGCGGCTGTCGCGGCCAATGGCGATCGTTAGCTCTGGTGGCTCCTTGGCCAAGGTTTGCCCCAACCAGGTGACGAAGGCTTGGCCGAGGGTGTAGGCGATGGGGGCTGTGAGGTTGACGGCTTCACCGGGAATGCCATCGAGGGCAACCCCCCGAATGTCGGAGCCGTTTTGGAGTTTGGACCAGTTGAAGCCGGGGGGAAGGGGGGAAGGGGGTGCAGCAGAGGGAGCAGTCATGGTGTTAGACAGGGATCGATCGCGGCAAAACAGAGTGCCTATGGGTCACCGCACAGGCCAGTGTCTAGGGTGCCATGGCTCGGCGATCGATGCGCCCATCCTCCCAAATCTTTACGGAATTTAGGGGCGCATCTCACCGGAAAGCCTTTTACTCAGAGGCCATATTCTTGATGACAATTTTGCTGGTATTAAGCTGCCCCGCGATCTCCCCGCCCCCATAGCTCAGGACTTCTGCTAATTCCTCCAAACTACCGGGCAGCGCTGTCCCTGCACAGGTATTCCAGAATTTTTGGGACTGGGCTGCGTTGCCTTGCTGGTCGTACATCCAACCCAGATAGCAGTAGGCCATACCATAGCCGGGATGTTTGAAGGTGAGGGGGGTATCGGCGAGTTTTTGATCGATCGCGATCGCGGCTTCCAAATTGTGTTGAGCTTCTTGGTAAAGGTAGGCGATTGGATCGTCCTGCTGAAGCAGCCGTTGCATCGCCTCCGTGCGAACTACAGCGCTTTTAGGCAAATAGGTTAGAAATAATTCGTTGTTTGTGGCTTGATCCTGGGCTAGGGCTGCTTTTAGCGCTTTTTTGTCTTGAAGTGAGGGAAAATCCTGGAGAATTTCAGCCTGCCTGAGATGGAGGATGCCCATGGCGGTGAATAGTTCTGACTGAAGCTCAAGATCGAGCTTGGGCTGGGCTTGGGCTAACCGCAGAAAAATTTCCGCCGTCTGCAAACCTTGGAGGGTGGGCATTGCCCGTAAATGAATCCGACCCAAGCCCATAAGGGCACGGGGATCACCATAGCCCACTGCTCGGCTATAGAACTCTAGGGCCAGTTCATGGCGTGCGCCCTTTTCGTAAAAGTCACCCAGGGCAACGGTAATACGAGCGTCATTGGGTAAAAAGTTCAGGGCTTCCGTAAAGTTATCCACTGCTTCACCCATACGTCCTTGGAGGGCTAGGTTTAGACCTTGATCGTAGTAGTACTCCCCTAAGCGGCTTAGGTTGGTATTAATGGCCGCACTTAGCCCCAAGGTGACCCCTGCAAAGAGGCAGCTTACTTCGGCTTGATATTTGGGGGGAATGCCTAAGCTATTGAGTGCTTTCTCTAGGGCTTCCCGTCCCTGGGAGGTCAGGGCACCCCCTGTCACTAAGGCTAATCCTGCCCCTTGGCCAACGGTGCCTAAGGTTTGCAAAATATCCCAGCCTCCCTGGGAAAAAGCCTGGGCAGTATTGGTCATAAAGCTGCCACTCAACACCAAGAAGATGAGGGTGAGGGTGTTCCAAACCCAGTCATAGTCGGTCCAGCTTGGCTTAGGGGGGGCTGTTGACGGGGCTGTGCGGGTCTCACTCGGCTCTGGTCCAGGGGCTGCTAGGGCTGTTGCTGGGGAACTGGGTGCATCGGCGGGATCGTGATCTGTGGGGGGGGTGGACCGATCGACCGCCGCAGGGGTGTTTGGGGTGGGGGGATCAGACATAAAGTTGCAGTGAGAAGTCGAAGGCAGGCGTTGAACCCTAAGATTGCTCCATCAGGCTGGGCCGGGGTTACGGATTACAGAGTAACGCTATGGTGTGTCGGTTTATTCTGCCTTGTCGGCTTTGGCGCTGGGGGTGGGGGAAGACTGGCGACCCGATCGGGGCGGGTTGTTTAATGCGCTCAGATAGTCGTCATGGCTGGCAAATTCCGGCAAAATCTCCCGGCTAAAGGCATCGGCTGCTTTGGAGCGGTAGCGGTTGGGGTTATAGATGACGGAGAGGGTGCGCTTAATGACCACTTCTTCTACGAGTGCCCGGTGCAGGAGGGACATGTCGAGTTCTTTCTCGATCGCCGACACTGACACAAAAGCTGCCCCAAGGCCGGATTGCACGGCGTTTTTAATGGCTTCGATCGAGTTGAGTTCCATTTCAACCTTGAGCCGTCGGGTTTCGATGCCGCAGCGGGTCAGCACCTGATCAATGACCTTCCGGATGGTGGATTGGGAATCTAAGGCGATGAATTGCAGTTTGTAGAGGTCTTCGCGTTGAATTTGGGCGACCTGGGCCAGCCCATGATCCGGGGGCAAAATCAAGGCCAGTTCGTCGGTGGCGTAGGGGGCTGTAATCAGGGAATCCTGCAACTCCGCCGGAATTTCGCCCCCAATAATGGCTAAATCGACTTGGCCGTTGGCTACGCTCCAGGCTGTGCGGCGGGTGGAGTGGACATGGAGTTGTACGGCAACGTCGGGGTAGCGGTGGCGGAAGCGGCCAATCATCCGGGGGAGGAGATAGGTGCCGGTGGTTTGGCTGGCTCCAACGATGAGGGTGCCGCCTTGGAGGTTTTGTAAGTCTTCGAGGGCGCGGCAGGTTTCTTCACAGAGGCTGAGGATGCGTTCGCCGTAGTTGAGGAGCAGGTGTCCTGCTTCGGTCAGTTGGGCGCGGCGACCCCCTCGATCGAAGAGGGGAACGTCGAGTTGGCGTTCCATATTTTGGACCTGAAGACTGACAGCGGGTTGTGATACATAGAGGCTGTCAGCAGCCCGCTTGAAGCTACCTTCGGTTGCGATCGCTTTGAGAATACGCAACTGATCCAAAGTAAAGGGCAAGTCAGACATAGTTCCCAAACGTGTGAGGACAAGAGCGAGGCTGGTTAGCTCCCTGGCAACCAGGGGCTAAGCCGTTGGAACCGTAACACTACCAACCCATAACCTTTCAAAAGTATACTGACATCTTGCACCTGAGCCGCAGATTCCCTCATTTAGCGTGACTAGATTCCTAAATGTGAGTATCTCGCAGTCCTACAGTTCCCAAGATGGGGCACAATAGTCAAGCTTCAACTCAATCCATGGGATGTGGGAATCCTAAGAGTTAAGCAGTCCGTTTGAGTGCGCTACAGTGAAGAGGAACAGACACGGTCCCCCACTCGACGTTAACCTTACAGTTCCTGACTCTAAAGTTCCCAATTCTCAGCCACTACTCCCGATCGTCTCTCCGTTTTTGTTCCCATTCTCCGGCGTGCGCTTCGTTCGATCTCAACTGCCGATCGTTTGCCAAGGGGCTGATGTCCAGGGACTGACA
Source organism: Prochlorothrix sp. (assembly GCA_035286285.1). Classification (GTDB taxonomy): domain Bacteria; phylum Cyanobacteriota; class Cyanobacteriia; order Prochlorotrichales; family Prochlorotrichaceae; genus Prochlorothrix. The sequence continues at coordinate 23,813 of JAYKJG010000284.1, read as the reverse complement.
ATGTGCTGATGCTCAATCCTGATTCTTCCGGTAAACCTGGAAATCTTCACCTAGGGGACTGCCTGCAAAACTATGGCCCCGTCGTTACATTCCTCCACGCATACTGACCCTGTGTTTATCTCCCCCCTGCCCCCCGCGATCGAGATTGGTCTCTCACTGCCTTCCTGCTCTGATGCCTTTGGTCTGTGCATCACCGGGCCTCACGTTTCACCGGCTCTATTGCCCGCTCACGCTCGGCATTCCCTAGAAGGGGACTTGAGTTTATGAAGCAGGAGGTTGTTCAGAATTTCTTAGATCTACCCGGCATTATGGGTGTGGCGCTGATGGATGGCCGATCGCGCCCGTTTTTCTGTGGCATTGACCAGTTCCTGAACTTTCAGCAGAAGGAGGCGCTGGCCCAGGGAATCCGCCAGGTGATCGAGACGACACCGGAGAGCTTCACGGATTTTAAGTTTCAGTTCAGCGAGGCGCAAATTTATATCTACAAGCTCCATAGGGGCTTGATTTTGCTGGTGCTGGCCAATAATGACTTGGCAACGGAGTATGGGTCCATCATGGTGCGGCTCAAGGACACGCTCCAAGAGGATTTGAGCAACGCGATCGCCACTTTCCGGTTGTTGGTGGGCAATGCAACCCTTAGCGGTCAGAACTATTGGGGCAAGACCGGGACAAACACCACGTCTAACAATAATATTGGGGCTTTTAAGGGGGCTACTCCCAAGATTATCAACCCCACGCCCCTCGCGACCGCTGCTCCTCCCCTGGCCAAACCCCAAGCTGCTGCGCAACCGCAGGTTGCATCCCAGACTTCACCCCAAGATTCCCCGGCGACGGCTGCTCCCGCTGTGACCACGGCCCGTCGCATCAATGCCGCTACGGCTGCCCAACCCAATCCTGTGCCAGTGCCCGGTGTGAGTGTGAAGGTTTATCTAGAGGCGCTCAATCGGTTGAGCCAATGTGCCAAGCAGTATTTGGGGACGGCGGTGATTGTGAACTATTGGAAGGCGAGTCGTCCCAATGATGAGTGGTTGGCGGCGGTTGAGATCGATCGATCGGCCATTCTCACGTTAGCCAGTAGCAGTTCTGCCTTGGCCAAGCAAGGGGCGGATCCTGAGCAGGTCAAGGCGTTGCGGGCTTGGGTGGAAGCTTTTGTGAAGCGCTGCTCGGTGGTGATTCGAGATTTTCCGGCCATTCTGGACAAGAGTGATTTGGGGGATGAGGTCAGGAAGTTATTGTTTTAGGGTCGCCGCAGCTTGCACCCCTTGGCTGGACTAGGATGAAGGGGTTAGTTCGCGATCGCTCAGGAGACTATGGGGTGAAGGATACTATTACGGCGGATCAGGTTGCTCAGACTGCGGCAAACCCAGGGACTGCGGGGCAGGGACAGGATGTGGAGGTTGTGGTCATTGGCAGCGGCTTGGGGGGCTTGACGGCGGGGGCTTTGCTGGCCCGCTATGGCCGATCGGTGCTGGTGTGTGAGGCCCATTCGGTGCCCGGTGGGGCGGCCCATGACTTTGAGCGCCAAGGCTTCCGGTTTGACTCTGGCCCTTCTTTCTACTGCGGCTTGCAGGATCCCAAGGGGGCCAATCCCCTGCGCCAGGTGCTGCAAATTCTAGGGGAGTCCGTGGAGTCGGTGCCCTACGATCCCCTGGGGCATTACCATTTCCCGGAGGCGACGGTGGCGGTCCATGGCCGGAGCCAGGACTACCGGCGATCGTTGCAAAGGGTTGTGGAACACCTGCCCCAGGTCGATCGGGATTTGCCCCAGCAGTTTGCCCACTTTGAAGCGCCCCTGTTGCGGCTCTACCAGGTTTTGCGGCAAATTCCCGTGGCGGAACTGCGGGGAGATTGGGCGGTGCTGCTGGGTCTGTTCCGCCGCCATCCCCAGGCTATGGCCCAGTTACTGCCGTTTCAGCGGCTGCTTCAGGGGTCGGCGGGGCAGGTGATGGATCGCACGGTGCGGGATCCTTGGTTGCGGCGGTTGATTGATCTGGAGTGTTTTTTGCTGTCGGGGATGAAGGCCCATGATACGGTTGCGCCGGAGATGGCCTTTATGCTGGGGGAGCGGTCTCAGTCGGTGATTGATTACCCGATCGGGGGCAGTGGGGCGATCGTGGCGGCCTTGGTGCGGGGGCTGGAGCGCTGGGGGGGAAGGTTGCGGCTGCGGTGTCCGGTGGCGAAGATTTTGGTGGAACAGGGGCGGGCGATCGGGGTACGGCTGGCCAGTGGGGAAGAGATTCGGGCGCAGCAGGTGATTTCCAATGCAACGGTGTGGGATACCTACGGTAGCTTGCTGGATCCCGATGATATTCCTGCCTTTACCCGCCAAAAGGCCATGGAAACTCCGGCGGTGGAAAGTTTTATGCATCTGCACTTAGGCATTCGGGCCGAGGGACTGGAGCACCTGACGGGGCACCATGTGGTGGTGCAGCGATCGGATCTGGATATCACCGTACCGGGGAATACCTGTATGATTTCGATCCCCACGGTTTGGGATCCCCAGCTTGCCCCCAGGGGTTACCACTGTCTCCATGCCTATAGCTTGGAGCCGTTTAAGGATTGGGGGGCGATCGATCGCAACAGTGCCGCCTATCGTCACCGGAAACAGGAACGGGCACAGCCCCTCTTGGCAGCGGTTGAACAGGTGATTCCGGATCTGCGCCACCGGATTGAACTGGAGCTAATCGGTACACCCCTGACCCATGCCCGCTTTTTGCGTCGTCACCAGGGCACCTACGGCCCCGCGATCGCCGCTAGCCAAGGTCTCTTTCCCAATGGCCAAACCCCGATCCAAAACCTCCATCGGGTTGGCGATAGCACGCTTCCGGGCATTGGCGTTCCCGCTGTGGTTGCATCGGGGATTCTCTGCGCCAATCGCCTCGGTCTCGGTTGGTTTGACATACCCCCCGGCCTGTAAGCTACAAAGCGCCAAAGCGATCGCGGTATTGGGCCAAAAGGGTCTCTAGCTCTGCTGCCCGTTGCTGTTCCGCAGTTAACTGCTCCTGGGTTTGTCCCAGTTGTTCTTGGGCTTCATCTAACTGCTCCTGGGCTGCACCTAACTGCTCCTGGGTTTGTCCGAGAACTAGAGCCATTTCGTCAGGGGTTAGCAGTTTCTCGCCGGTATCCAGGCGATAAAAGTGAATGAGTTGGTTTTTTGCGACCAGTCGCAGTCCCAAAGCCTGACTCTTGAGATTGTTGATGGGCTGATAGCTCTCCCCCACTAGGCGAAACCCTTGGAGGCTTTGGGGTTGCCACTCTTGCCGGGGATCAAACAGCCAATACTCTTCTACCCCCAAGTGGGCATAGAGGGTTTTCTTGAAGACTTCATCCACACCCTGGGTTGAAGCGGAAGTCATTTCAAAGATGACACGGGGAACCTGACCCTCTTCCCAAATTTTGTAATGGTCTCTGCCCCCTGGCTTCACCCCAAAAGCCACCATGACATCCGGCGCAAACCTAGCCCTTGGGTTGCCTTCCATGTAGTACACAAACTGATTGGCTAAAACGGTAGCCTCTTGACCTTGGAGATACTGTTTCAGGACTGCAACGGTCATTAAAATGGCATAAAGGTGCGCAAAGGTTTCAGCCACAGGTTCTCCGTCACTGGTGGGGTAAACAGGGGTTGGCGGTGTGTTTGGGCTAGGAAGGAGGGGCGCTTCCAGAGCAAGATTGGCTAGGGTGGAGGGAGTCATGGGTTAGGGCAAGGGGGGCAAGAAAACAGGGTTATGCCTAGTCCAGCAGGGCGGCAATTTCTAACCCTTGTCGCGCGGGCTTCTGGCCTGCACCGAGAGCGCGACGGGTATCCGATAATGCGATTAAGACACTCACATTAGATAGATGTCAGCTTTATTCCTCGTTCTTTTAGGGGACACCATGGGTCTATTTTAACTAATTCCCATGCAGAGCGCGGACTAAGGTGCGGACTAAAGTCCGCACTACGAGCCGTGCAGAGCGCGGACTAAGGTGCGGACTAAAGTCCGCACTACGAGCCGTTTGAGCCAGGTTAGGCGCAATTAGCCTAAATAGCCCAACTCCGTGAGCTTATCCATCACTTTTTGGACGCTTTCATCAAGGGTCTCTAGATCGGTGTGGCACTCAATCTCTGGGTTCAGGGGAGCTTCGTAGGGATCATCAATTCCCGTGAACTGTTTGATTTCTCCGGCTCTGGCCCGCTTATACAAACCCTTCACATCCCGCTCTTCACAGACCTGAAGGGGCGCATTGACGTAAATTTCGACAAAATCACCAATCTGCTGCCGCACTTCGTCTCGAATCGCTCGATAGGGAGAAATTGCAGACACCAGCACAATTACCCCGTTGCGGGTGAGCAGATGGGAGACAAAGCCAATGCGGCGAATATTGGTATCGCGATCTTCTTTGCTGAAGCCTAGACCTTTGGTTAGGTTTTCCCGGACAATATCCCCATCCAAACGCTCAAACTTCACGCCGAGGGCTTTGAGCTTTTCTTCCACTGCGTCGCTAATGGTTGTTTTTCCTGCCCCGCTGAGGCCCGTAAACCACAGGGTAACTCCCTTATGCGTCTCTGCCATTGAATCTTTCCTTGTGCGTTCCTATTTTGCGCCCCCTATTCTCCCATGAATCCCCCCCCAGTGATGCCATGATCCCGATCGACTTGCCCCCGCCTCAACTCCTCACGGACCCCTTTCTCCAGAATCCCCAGCCGGAAGCGGTTTCCGTGGTCTGGTTTACGGAATTTGCTGGAGACCAGCACTGGGTCAACTATGGCCCCCAGCTAGAGCACCGGGCCGTTGCCCACAGTTTCCCCCTCAGCCGCGCCCAGGAAGATGCCCAGTCGTGGGTGGGATCCCAAAGGGGCGACGGTAGCCTGTATGGGGAACCCCAGGGGCGATCGATCTGGCGACATGAAGCCCTGGTGTCTGGCCTCACCCCTGGGGTGCGGGTTCCCTACCAGGTGATCAGCCAGTATCAAGGCCAAGCCATCCCCAGCGATCGCTATAGCCTTGCCCCCCTGCCCCCTCCGGATCAGCCCCTCAAGCTGCTCCTCACCTCCGATCACCAACTGAAGCCGATGGTGGCCGCAAACCTGCAAAAAGTGGCGGAAACAGTGGGGTCGATCGCGGCGATCGACGGCATCCTTATGGCGGGGGATTTGGTCAATGTGGCCGATCGGGCTTCGGAATGGTTCGATGATAGCCGAGGGGGAGCGTTTTTCCCGGCCTTGCAGGGTCGGGCGAAGGTTGAGCTAGCAGGACGGGTTTATACCGGTGCCCCTCTGCTTCAGTCTGTGCCGCTCTTTCCCGCTTTGGGGAACCATGAAGTAATGGGGCGACGATCGGGGCCGATCGCCCAGCCCTCCCTCAATCACCAGTTTGCCGATGCAATCCCGCGATCGATCGCCCTCGATCTGGCCCAAAATTCCCTCACCTCAGCCTATGATGCTTTTTCTCCCTCCCCGATGGATTTCCAGTCCCCATCTTGGCTGGCCGATCGTAGTTTTAATTGGCAAACCCTCCAGGAAATCTTTACCTGGCCTGCTAATCCCCGGCCCACAGACTCCCATCCCGGCTATTACGCCCTCAGCCTGGGGAATTTGCGCTTAGTGGTTCTTTATGCCACCACTATCTGGCGACCCTGGGGGGTGTCAGCCAATGTCCGGGGCCGCTATCGGGAGAAAACAGAGGATTTGCCCTATCCCGATCGCTGGGGCTATGGTCAGCATATTTTTGAGCCGATCGGTCCCGGCAGTGAACAGTACCAATGGCTTCAGCGGGAATTGGCTAGCCCAGCGTTTCAGAATGCGACCTATCGGGTCGTGATGTTTCACCATCCAGTCCATACCCTAGGTGATAATGTCGTTCCGGCCTATACTGACCCGGTGCAAGTTCTAGAGCGGGATTCTGAGGGTAACCTTACCGCAGTGCGCTATGAGTATCCCCTAGAGCAGGACTATCTCAACCGCGATCTTGCGCCGTTGCTGGAGGCGGCTGGGGCTGACTTGGTGCTCAATGGCCACTCCCATCTCTGGAACCGTTTTACGAGTCCGGGCGGCTTGCATTTTTTGGAAACCTCAAATGTGGGCAATAGCTACGGTGCATTTTGGGCTGGAACGGCGGAAATTGCGGCCACAGAACCGCGACCGGTGCCCGAAGGGTTCCAGGAACGCTATCAAGCCTACGGTGATCCCTGGGGTTTGGAGCCGGTTCTGCCGTCGATCGCCCCCCTCACCGATGACCACGGCAACCCCCTGCCCTACATTGCTAGCAATGACATCACGGTCTTTACCCTGTTGGACACGGGGGATGGCTCCGTCAGTAGCTACTACTTTGATACGCGCAAGCCTGGGAGTGGGGTGGTGCTGTTCGATCGGTTTGATCTGTAATACTTCCCCCTCGTTCCCACGCTCCGGTGTGGGAATGCCTCCCCGACGCTCCAGCGTCGCAGCTTGTCCTAGCTGTAGCCTGAAGCGGAATCCCTCGTTTCCTTTCGGCTAGGCTCAGGGCAAGCGGGGACACGATCGCCACCGGGCTGCTTCCGGGTCAGGGCGCTGGAGCGCCCACCAAGAGTTCCCACGCAGAGCATGGGAACCAGGGGTCTGGCGTGGGAAGAGCAGGGAAATCAGGGGGCTTGTGCAGTCAAAACCCCCGTTAATGGCCCCGGAACGTTTCTAACCAGGCAATGACCTGATCCCCTAGCCGTACCCCATCCAGCCGATCGATCTCCCGAATCCCCGTCGGACTCGTCACATTCACCTCCGTGAGATAGCCCCCAATCACATCTAGCCCGACAAAATACAACCCATCCCGCCGTAGGGCCGGGGCCACTGCGGCACAAATCTCCCGATCGCGCTCCGTCAGTGGGGCCGCTTCCACCCGTCCCCCCACCGCCATATTGCCCCGGAACTCCTTCCCCGTTGGCACCCGGTTGACGGCCCCGATCGGCTCCCCATGGAGCACAATAATCCGCTTGTCCCCCGCCTTAGCTTCCGGTAAATAGGTCTGCACCATCACCGGTACCTGGCCTTGGTGGGTGCTGATCTCAATCAGGGAATTGAGATTGCGATCGTCCGGCTCCAAAAACAAAATGCCTTCCCCCGCCTTCCCGCCCAGGGGTTTCAGCACCGCCCGCCCCTGCTGGTTCACAAACTCGATGATGCTGGCTTTTTGGGAGCTAACCATGGTTTCCGGGATCACTTCCGCAAATTGGAGGGCATACATCTTCTCGTTGGCCGATCGTAGCCCTTGGGGCGCATTCAGCACTAACGTTTGTTCTGGATCCACCGCATCTAAAACATAGGTTGCGTAGAGGTAGGGGATGGTGACCGGGGGATCCTTGCGCATAAAAACAGCATCCATAGCCCCCAGGTTCAAGTCCTGGGCTTCGCCTAAGTGGTACCACGGAGTCGGTACCTGCCAGCGATCGCCCTGGAGACTCACCGGCTCAAGCTGCACCGGCTGGAGGGTGGCCCATGCCTGTCCCGCCTGGACCCGGAGGGAAGCCATAGCCGTTATCCAAACCTCATGCCCCCGCTGCTGAGCCGCTTCCATGAGGGCAACGCTGGAATCATGACCGGGATCCAATCCCTCAATGGGGTCAATAATAAACGCAAGTTTCACAGGGGTTTGAATCCTTATGCAGGGTGAGTGAAGGGTATAAGGCAGTTCTGGAGCGAACTAAAGCACGGGAGCCGAGGCCGCGATCGAGCCGCAGAGCAGACCACAGCTAGGGCAATGGATTAGGCTACAACTCGCCTGTTTTTGTCGATAACGTCAACCAAGCAGCGAAAATTTACTAAACCGCAGCTTTCAAAAGGGCATCAAGCTGACCTTTGTCTTCTAGGGCGTGGAGATCATCACAGCCGCCGATCGGGCGATCGTTAATAAAAATTTGCGGCAAACTGCGCCGCCCCTGGGCACGTTGGGCCATCACCGCCCGCGCTGCCTCATCCCCATCAATCACATACTCCTCGTAGGCAATCCCCTTGCGATCGAGCAATGCCTTCGCACGGCGGCAAAAGGGACACATCGTCCACACATAAATTTCAACTTTGGCCGATTCGATCGCGTTTGACATGGTGGTTTTAGCAGTTCTAGTGTTAGTAACTCTAGTTTTAGCAGTTTTAAATAGGTAGCTCAAGACAGAGCTAGCTCAAGACCGCCTGATTGACTGGCAAAAAATTCTACCGGGGGCGCGAAAACCACACCTCGGGTAGGGGGTTGGACCTGTAGGGGTCAGGTTCCCTGACCCCCATGGATGCCTTGGGCGCAACAACTGCTCCCCTTAACGCAATATCGGGGCCAAAACCGGGGCAACCACGGGGGGTTTGCCCCTACCCCATCGGTGAATTTATCAAGGTGAGATAGACCCGTCGTCTGGTTCTGTCAGTCCTGTTTTGCCAGTCTGATGATGTATTGTAAAGCAAACCTTCTCCCCCGCGCCGACCAGCCCAGCCCAGGCCCAAGACTCAGCCTCTGTCCCCAGTCCGGGCAAGGGCCACAGTTGCAGAAATGGCGGATTTACGGCTTACCTTAGGGCGATAAGATCAGGGTATAAGTTAGAGTGTGATCTCTTGACTCAAAATTTTGATCTAACGTTTTGATCTAGGATTTTGATGCAAGAATTGGATCCAAGCTTGAGACCCGTCGCTATCGATCCACGACCTGAGTATAACGATGCCTTCTCAAGTGTTAACAGAATGTTACGGGAGAGATGCTCTTTGCCCCAACTTCTTGACCTCTGGTCAGTCTAGCCACACGAGCGGGAACCCTAACCCTAGAGATTATTCTTGTTTAGGGAACTCAGCTTCCCCTATATCCCCATCAAGGAAACGCCGTTATGACAGAACCCCTTGCTCAAACCCAAAATGAGGCTCAAGCGGGCACAGCAGCCCTCGGTACCGAAGTGAACAAGCGCGATAAAATCGAACTTCGCATCAACATCGATCCCGACCTCCTCGAAGAAGTTAACCACCTCACCCAGGATCCTAGCCGCATTATTGAAGCTGCCTTACGACGCTGGCTGCGGGGCGATCCCCAACGGGATGAGGATCTAACCCGTACCTTCTCCCGAAGTGTTCCTGTGCCACCCCGGGGTGAATGGAACGACTAAACCTTAAATTCCTCTATTTTTTGAACAGAGACGTTGGTTGTACAGTTTGGGTCCATCCCACTTTGACGAGTGAACCGATCGGATCGGGGCAACCCCCCGTGGTTGCCCTGGTTTTGGTCCCAAGGGGAGAGCCACGGGGCAGGATCCCGACCGAGATTTTGCCAAGGTTGGGATGCTCCCTATGGTTTTGAGAAACCAATGTCTCTTTCGGTTTTTGGGGGTAGAGGAGTGGAGGAGTAGGGAGTAGAAAAATGGGGCAAGCGTGGGGAAAGATGTGGGGGGTTCTAATCGTTCTAAAATGGGATGTACTTCGCGAATCTACCCGGCAGAATGAATTTCGGTACCCTACGGGTATAGTTAGATCAATTAAAGTCATCTAGTGATTGGGCACCTGTCCTCCCTGCCAGCATGACCCGCATTATCAGGAGAAGCAGTTATGCAAGCCTCGGCGACCTCCCAGCCCCTGCCCCCCAAGTCCAATGCCGAGTCTCTCAGTCAGGAGCGGGATGAGAGACCGGTGGCCCGCCACACTGCTGATCTGGTGTTTACCCAAGATGCCCTGGGGCAATATCTTTCGTTTTATTGGCAACATGGTCTTTCGATCGACCTGCAACTGAGCCAGTTGGTCCACACCCAAATGAGTCCCAAGGCTGGACCGGTGGATCTGGAACATTACCTCAGTAAAGTCCGTTGGGTGCTAGACCACCTCAAGCCCATCCAGTTTTGTGAAACTTTTTGTTATGGGCAGCACCTGTTCGACTTTGACCTCATCCTTAGCCCGATCCTGCTGCCCCAGCAGACTGTCCGGACCCTTTTGGTCCTTGGCAAGTGCCTGACTCCCTATCCCCAGCCTGTGGTCCCAGCATCTACCAATCAGGGTCGCCATTCTCTGATCACGGAGGTGGGCCTTGCGCGGTACCAAAAGCTCTTTACCCTCATTGCTTGGAATATTCGCCGCACTCTGGATCTTGAAAATATTTGGCAGCAGACGGTGAATGGTTTGGGGGGGATTCTCAAGGTCGATCGCTGCATTATTTGTGCCTACGATGGGACGACTCAGTATCTGCCGATCGTGGGGGAGTATCAACGGGTGCCGATCGAATCCCTACAGGGTGAAATCTTTGATCTCCAGGCCCATCCCCAACTGCAACAGACGCTGCAAACCTTGATGCCCACCACAACGGTTGTCCCGCAACCCGAAGAGGGGACTGAATGTGCGCTGCTGGCGGTGGCAACCTCCTACCAGGATCAACCCAATGGGCTGATTGTTTTAGGCTATGGCTCCCTGTCGCCCCAGCCTTTTCGTAGTTCTATGCAAACCCAGCCCGAAGACCGAGACACCACAACCCTTGCCTGGTCTAAGCCGGAGTTGGAGGCTGTGAGCGAGTTAGCCGATCAGGTGGGTACGGCCCTTGCCCATGCCCATTTATTTTCTGAGGCCCAGGATATGGCCCAGGAGTTGCAGAAGGCCAATAGCAGTCTGATGCAGAAGCATTGGGAGCTAGAGGAAGCGAAGCAGCAGGCTGAGGAGGTTTCCCGCCTGAAGAGTGAGTTTCTGGCCAATACGTCCCATGAACTGCGAACACCGCTCAATGGCATGATTGGCTTCCTGAAGCTGGTGTTGGATGATATGGCCGACAGTCCGGAGGAGGAGCATGAGTTTGTGGGGGAAGCCCACCGATCGGCCCTCCTGCTACTGGATATCATCAATGACATTTTGGACATCGCCAAAATTGAAGCAGGCCGTATGGATCTGGATCTGGAGCCGGTCAGCCTGAGTGAGTTGTTTGCGGATGTGGAGCGGAAAACCCGTACCCAAGCGGAGCGGAAAAAGCTGGAGTATGAGTTGCGGTTGCCCTCTACCCGCGACGATATTTTGGTTTATGGTGATTACCAGCGTTTGTTACAGATTTTGTTGAATTTGGTGGGGAATGCCCTGAAATTTACCCATGAGGGGGGCATTACGGTCAGTGCGCAGGTGAAGCGATCGAAAATGACGGTTCAGGATCAGGAAATGCCCGGTTATGTGCAGGTGAGTGTGGCGGATACGGGGATTGGGGTGTCTCTGGAGAAGCAATCCCGACTGTTTAAGGCGTTTAGCCAAGTGGATAGCTCCCGCACCCGTCAGTATGGGGGGACGGGCTTGGGTTTGGTGATTTCCCAGCGTTTGATTGAGGCTATGGGGGGCAAGGTGAATTTTTACAGTATGGGGGAAGGATTGGGATCGACGGTGACTTTTACGGCTCCCCTGTACCAAGAGCCTGTGATTGTGGCGCTGGAGGACTAGGGACTTGGGGAGAGGGATTGAGGTTGTGAGGTTGTTGATATGGGGTTGAGGTGTTTTTCCCGGTGGTGGCGGGGTCTGGTGGGGTTGTTTTGGGCTGCTCAACGCCAGCGACGTTTGGGGCGGTGGGTGTTGGTGATTGTTTTAGTTGCTGGGGCGAGTGGGGGCTGTCAGGGTGAGGGGGATGGACAACGGGCGATCGAGTCGGTGCTACCAACGTCGATCGCGGTCAGTTCCCCGGCTGGGAGTTCCTCTGCTGTGAGCTTTCCTAACCCCACCCAACCCCCTGCTGTGGTTGCGACTATTCCGCCTCTGGCCCCCAGCCTTGATCCCGATCGCCTCTGGTCCACACTCCAAGCCCTCCCCACTCCCCGCCATGATCTCCAAGATCGCCGCCAAGCGCGGCAGTGGTTAACGGAGCAGTTGCGCGATCGCGGCTGGCAGGTGAGTGAACAGGCTTTTAGTGGGGGGGTTAATCTGGTGGCTCGGCGATCGGGGAGTTCCGGCGCGGCCCTGAGTCCGGCGGCAAGGCCCCCAGCGGATGCAGATCCCCAGGACGTAACCCGTCCGGCGGCTAGTCCGGCCACGAGTTCGGCCAATAATTCGGTAACCCGTTCGGTTCCGAGTCCGGCAATTCTAAACTCAGCCGATCGCGGGATCGATCGCCCTAAAATCCTCGTTGCAGCCCACTATGATACGGTTGCTGGATCTCCCGGTTTTAATGACAATGGCACCGGTACAGCGGGTTTGTTGGAAATTGCGGCTTTATTCTCAGAGTCCCAAACTGAAAATTACCCCAAATCCTTGGAACTGGTTTTTTTTGACCTGGAGGAGCAGGGACTTCAGGGGAGTTTTGCCTATACCCAGTCCTTTGAGAATTTGGCGAACTTGGATGGGGTCATGGTCTTGGATATGCTGGGCTATGGTTGCCAGGAGGCGGGATGTCAAACCTATCCGGAGGGGTTGCCCAAGGCGTTTTTGCCCAGCGATCGGGGCAATTTTGTAGCGATCGTCGGCGATGCGGAACATGACACCCTTTTGGATGCCTTTGATGCCCTCCCTGCTTCGCCGGAATTTTTTGTCTATACCCTAGCGGTTCCCCTCAAGGGCATTCTCACTCCCGATGTCCTGCGCAGTGACCATGCGCCCTTCTGGCTCCACAATATTGGTGCGGTTTTGGTGACGGATACCGGGAATCTCCGCAATCCCCACTATCACCAGCCCAGTGATACTCTGGAGAACCTCGATCGGGCTTTTTTTGAGCGATCGCTCCAAGCCAGTATCACTGCTCTGCATCAGTGGCTCTCTACCCCAACACCCTAATTCACGTTACTTGTGCTGGCCGATCGGCCCCGATCGCTCCCAACTCCCCCAATTCTAGGATTAACTCAAACGATCACTAGCTACCCTGCTCTACTCTGCACAGCACATCTGCACAGCACACCTGCACGGCACAATTGCAGCCCTCCCCCCTTGATATCATCACAGCCAAATCCCCACGCTCCCCATGACCTTCCTCGACCCCAAAACCGACTTTGCCTTCAAAAAAATCTTTGGCTCTCCCCAAAGCAAGCCCATCCTGATTGAGTTCCTCAACGCCTTTGTCTATGGCGGCGCTCCTATCATTCAGGATCTAGAAATCCTCGATCCCTACCAATCTCCCCAACTCCAGGGCATTAAGGACACCTTCTTAGACGTAAAGGCCAAGTTAGAGCAGGGGGAGACCGTTTTAATTGAAATGCAGGTGCTCAATCCCCTGGACTTTAACAAGCGAGTTCTCTACAACGCCGCCAAAGCCTACTCCCTGCAACTGGGGCGGGGCCAAGGCTACAGCCGTTTGCGTCCGGTCATTGCTCTCACCATTACTGATTTTGTCCTGTTCCCAGAACGCGATCGGCCCCTCTCCCATTACCAACTCCTCGATCGAGACGATGGACTACCCTACGGCGATGATATTCAATTAATCTTTGTTGAATTGCCTAAATTTACCAAAACCCTAGACAATTTGGAGACCCTTGCCGATCAATGGATGTTTTTCCTCCAACAGACTGCCACCCTCAACGAAGTCCCCGCCCCTCTGCGGGATAATCCCAACTTCGACCTCGCTTTCCACATCGCTGAAACCTCCAATCTCAGCCTGGAAGAGTTTGAACTCCTAGAACGCCGCGCTCTGGCGGTGGAAGATAGTCGCAATGTGGTGCGGCGGGCGTTGCTAGAGGGGCTGGAGCAGGGGTTGCAGCAGGGGTTGCAGCAGGGACAAGCCCAAGGGGAGCAGCAGCGGAGCCGAGACATTGCCCGATCGCTCCTGGGACTGTTACCCCCTGAAACGATCGCCGCAAAAACCGGACTCACCGTTGCCGAAGTGGAAGCCCTGGGGACCGAGTAGAAAACCCCAGAGAGCCATAGCGCAGCGGACGATCATCAAGCCTGGCCCGAAAACTCAGATGGCCATAAAAAAAGGTGGGCACTGCCCACCCTACAGGAATTGGGAAACCGGTTTAGCGGATATATTCCTTGAGAACGCTATTGCGATTGGGATGGCGCAGCTTGCGCAGAGCCTTGGCCTCAATTTGGCGGATTCGTTCCCGCGTTACGTTAAAAATTTGGCCAATCTCCTCTAGGGTTTTCATCCGGCCATCATCCAAGCCATAGCGCAGGCGCAACACATCCCGCTCGCGAGGGCTGAGGGTGCTGAGAACTCCTTCGAGGTCTTCCCGCAGTAGGCTTTTGGAAACTTGATCTTCAGGGGTTTCACCATCGGACTCAATGAAGTCTCCTAGGCGGGAGTCTTCTTCTTTGCCGATCGGGGTTTCCAAGGAAATCGGCAACTGGGCCGACTTGGCAATAAACCGCAGCTTCTCGATCGTCATCTCCATGCGGGTGGCGATTTCCTCTTCCGTGGGTTTGCGGCCCATTTCCTGGGACAGCAGCTTGGTGGTTTTCTTAATCCGAGAAATGGTTTCGTAGAGGTGGACGGGCAGGCGAATGGTGCGGGACTGGTCAGCAATGGCGCGGGTAATGGCTTGGCGAATCCACCAGGTCGCGTAGGTGGAGAACTTGTAGCCCTTTTCATGATCAAATTTTTCCGCCGCCCGGATTAGGCCCAGACTGCCCTCTTGAATGAGGTCTTGGAACGATAGGCCCCGGTTCATATATTTCTTGGCGATGGAGACCACCAGTCTCAGGTTAGACTGGACCATCTTTTCCTTGGCTTTGCGCCCTTGGTAAAGGCGACGCTGGAAGTCCCGCAAGGGCAGAATATGCTCGTCCTTTTTACGGCCAACGGCCTCGGCCCACTCTGCATCGCTGGGAGGACGGCTGTTGTGCTCCAGAAACTCTTCATAGACTCGCTCTAGTTCAAGCAAGTCAGCAATTTTCCGAGCCAATTCAATCTCTTCGTCAGCACGAAGCAAGCGGATGCGGCCAATTTCTTGGAGATACAGCCGAATTGAATCTTCAGTATAGTGCTTCTTTTTGACCTGCGCCTTGCGACGGGAGCGATTTTTCCCGCTCGCTTTGGCTTCCTCATCAAGGTGGTTGCTAGTAATATCAGCGTCCTCGTCAAAGGAGTCTTCTGCCTGGAGATCCTCTGCCTGGATATCCTCTTCAACTAATGTTGCAGGCTCTTCAATGCTAAGCTCAGGCTCGCTGACAGCGACGATTACGTTATTAGCCTGGGTCATGCCGCTTTCCTCATGCTCCTTAAATAGATCGAACGGGTGAAAGACTGGAAGGAGAGAGAGCAAGGTGGGGAGATGGGGTTTTGGGATTCAAAACTCGGCCCGACAACTTGCTCCGTGTTGTGTCCCCTGTAGCTGTTATTGCCATCCCTAACGCTCTACCTGTCCAGTCAATTTAGACTCCCACGGGGGGAGGGGGGCTTTACCCAAACCGATTCAAAGCTCACCCAGGGGGGAAATGCGCTGGGGTTTTGCACCTGTGGGTCCAAGGGGATTTGGACGCAGGGGAAGAATGGGTTTAGGGGTTTGAAGGGGTTGAATCCTTGCACTATGGTATGGGATTCCCAGAAAAAGTGCTGCTTTTTTCAGGATTACCAGAGAAAAAGCAAGGGCTAACTGGGATCAAACCCATTTGATTGTAGCTTTTCTCCTTAGGCTTGTGCCTGCCAAGGGGATGAAAACCCTAAAAAAGGGTTATGGATTTTTAGGGTGAGCACTCTTGCATCTGCTAGGGTCCGCTGCTTTGTGGGGTTGTCCCTTAAAACCACTCATCATCGTCGCCCCAGTCTTCGTCTTCAAAAAAGTTACTGTACCGGTTGCGGGAAGCTGCATTGCGATCATTCCCACGTCGATCGCCAAGGCGATCGGATCCCCGTGAATTCCCCCGTGAATTCCCCCGTGGCTCCCCGAAGCGATCTTTGCCCCGATCGCCCGATCGATCGCTTCCCCGCCGATCGCCGAGTCGATCGCCCATGCGGTCCGGTCCGCCCCGATCGCGACCCCGGTTTTCCAGCGGGGCAAACTCATCTTCTCGATCGCGTTTGAAGAGGTTTCCTTCCCGCACACTGGCCAAGGTGTCCTTGAGGGGTTGAAAGAAATCGTCTTCGTCCTCTTCTGAAAGGCGGAATTTGACCTCTTGGCTGAGGTCGTAGAGGGCATCTTGCAGATCGGCTTGGGTCAGGTCAATGCCGCGATCGTCGTTGACCTTCACGGCTTGGCGCAGTTCCCGAATCAGACCTTCAATGCGTCGCCGCTGCTGTTCCGCAAAGTACATGCCAAAGTCTAAGGCCACTTCCCGCAGTTTGCGCTCGGCTTGGCTGGCTAGCGCCTCGGCCTTGTTGCGCTTCTCCACCTTGGCCTTTTGTTGCCGGTCCTGCTGGGCAAAGTCCTCCGCTTCCTTCATCATGCGTTGAATTTCGGCCTCGCTGAGGGTGGAAGCGCCTTGGATGGTGACGGTTTGCTCTCGTCCGGTGGTTTTGTCGAGGGCACTGACCTGCAAAATGCCGTTGGAGTCAATGTCAAAGCTGACTTGGACCTGGGGAATGCCACGGGGGGCGGGGGGGATGCCGGTGAGCTTGAAGCGGCCCAGGGATTTATTGCCCTTGGCCATTTCCCGTTCGCCCTGGAGGACGTGGATTTCGACGAGGGTTTGGTTGTTTTCCGCCGTTGAGAAAATGTCCGATCGCCGCACGGGCACCGAGGTATTGCGGGGAATTAGTTTTTTCATGACCCCGCCGATCGTCTCTAGCCCCAAGGACAGCGGGGTCACATCCAACAGCAACACATCTCGCACATCGCCTTCGATAATGCCTGCCTGGACTGCCGCCCCTACGGCTACCACCTCATCGGGGTTGACATTTTGGTTTGGTGCTTTCTGGATAAAGGCCCGCACCACTTCCTGGACCATGGGCATCCGGGTTGAGCCTCCCACAAGTACGACCTCATCAATTTGGCGCGGATTTAGCCCAGAATCCTTGAGGGCACGCATAATCGGTCGCCGGAGCCGCTCCAGCAAGTCTTGGCAGAGGCTTTCAAACTCGCCCCGGCTGAGGCGTGCATCGAGGTGTTTGGGGCCGTCTTCGGTGGCGGTGATGAAGGGGAGACTAATATCGGTGATGCTGACTCCGGAGAGTTCGATTTTGGCTTTTTCTGCGGCTTCTGTGAGGCGCTGGAGGGACTGGCGATCGCGGCGCAGATCGATCCCCTCCTGTTCGATAAATTTTTCCGCAAGCCAATCGACGATTTTGCGATCGAAGTCGTTGCCGCCCAACTGGGTATCGCCGCTGGTGGCCTTGACCTCAAAGACTCCATTGCCCACATCCAAAATCGAGACATCAAAGGTGCCCCCGCCAAGGTCAAAGACCAGGATTTTCTGCTGTTGCCGCTGTTCTAGCCCATAGGCCAAGGATGCGGCGGTTGGTTCGTTGAGGATGCGTTTTACATCCAGCCCCGCAATGCGCCCTGCGTCGCGGGTGGCCTGCCGCTGGGAGTCGTTGAAGTAGGCGGGCACGGTAATGACGGCTCCGGTCACGGGCTGGCCCAGGTAGCGGCTGGCTTCATCGGCCAACTTCCGCAAAATCATGGCCGACACTTCTTCGGGCGCAAATTCCTTTTGCAGCTTGGGGCAAATAATTTTGACGTTGCCGTCTTCTCCGCGCCGGATGGTGTAGGGTACCCGCTTGGAGTCGGGGTTAAGTTCGCTATATTTGCGCCCCATGAAGCGCTTGATATTGAAAAAGGTGTTCTTGGGGTTCAGGACCGACTGCCGCCGTGCCAACTGTCCCACCAGCCGATCGCCATCCTTACTAAAGGCAACCACGGAGGGGGTGGTCCGGGTTCCTTCGGCATTGGCGATGACTACGGGCCGTCCTCCTTCCATTACTGCCACCACGGAGTTGGTGGTGCCTAGGTCAATGCCGACGACTTTACCCATGGGCGGTGAACACTCCTTCTGCTATAGCCTGAGTTGGGGTGATGGAAAGATAGACCGGCAGTCGGGGCTGAAAGTCGGGGCCGGGTGCCCCTGGGCTACGGTTAGCCTCGCCGTGGTCTACGGTTCTAAGTTCTCAAGTTTAAGTTTTTAGACAAGTCTATAGCAACCCTACCCTGCTTAGGGCCTGCGTTATGATGATTGGCTAGAGTCCACGGTGGATCACTGGCTTAAACAACCGTGGGATGCACCCGTTTGGCCTGGTTGACTGACAGAAAATTTTGTCCTGGGCGCGAAAACCGCGCCCCTACAAGACGTTTGGGAGTGTAGGGGTCAGGAAACCTGACCCGCCCTCTGCGCCTCGGTTTGACCCCCTTTTGTCAGTCAATCAGCCGTTTGGCATATTTGTGACCTAACCTGAGGGTAGGGGTTGTTGCCCCTGGGTTGCCCCTGGGTTGCCCGGAGTGAGGGAGCCTTTTAACGGCGGCGTTCTTGGAGTTTGCGGTAGACATCGCGCAGGTCTACGTTGTGGTGGGCGATCGCCACAAGGGCATGGAAAAACAGATCTGCCACTTCTCCGGCGATTTCATCCTTTGCATCGTCTTTGCAGGCCATGACGACTTCGGCGGCTTCTTCGCCAATTTTTTTGAGAATCTTGTTGTCGCCGGACTGGAAGAGGCTACAGGTATAGGAGCCTTCCTGGGGATTGTCGCGGCGATCGCGCACGACGGCAAAGACTTGGGAGAGCATATCGGCGGGTGGGGGGATAATTTGGCCCTCCACTTGGTGAAAACAACTGCGCTCTCCGGTATGGCAGGCAATATCGCCAATTTGCTCGATCGAGAGCAGCAAGGCATCACTGTCGCAGTCGTAGCGGATCGACTGCACCTTTTGTAAATGGCCCGAAGTTGCGCCCTTGTGCCACAGTTCTTGGCGCGATCGGCTCCAGTACCAGGCTTCTCCCGTTTCCAAGGTTTTCTGCAAAGACTCCCGGTTCATCCAGGCCAACATCAATACGGTACCGTCTAGATAGTCCTGGGCGATCGCTGGAACCAAGCCTTGATCGTTGTAGCGAATGGCATCCAAAGACAGAGCCTCAGGGAGGGCATGACGGGAGGGGGAAGAGGTGACCATGGAGGTGTAACGAATGAACTTTGTAACGAGTTAAGGGAGCGGTAAGCGCAAGGACAGACTCCAAGGATAGCTCCTAAAGCCCAGCTTAACTAGGATATCAATGCCCCGATCGCGCTCAACGAGACGCTAGGAATATCTCATCCAGACAAGGGCAATAATCCCATGCTTGGATGCATCCCACGACTCTAACAACAACCTACCACGGCTTACTTTGTTTTTTTAGGGGTTCGGGACATGTGATCGGGGCATAGTTGCTTAAGGGTAATGCCTAGGGTGTTCACCAGGGTGGCTTGCTCAGCCCAGTCACTATCCGTCGCATTAACAATCTGAGCCATGCTCACGACGGCAGCGGCTAAAAACTTCCGATCGGAAGGATCTAAGGCATTCTCAGGAAGCTCCTGAAATCCTCGATTTGCGTCCCTGTGGGGGGTAATCTGTACCTGTTCAATCGGACCAGAATACTGGTAATCATGTAAATATTTGAAAAAAATATCCCCTACTCCTGGTTCCCCTGAGTAGTTTAAGTGCTCGGCATATTCCGCCATGATTAAGCCTAAGGTATCCAGGACGATCGAGATTTGGGGATAAGAGGCTAGAAATTCAATGCAGCTTAATTGACAGCCCCAAGAGGCATGAGTGCTGCGCCCGTTAGCACTGATGGCCACATTCGTATCGATCACAAACTTGGTCATGATATTACTCTTGTGATGTGCGCTCTTCCTGGATTTTACGCTTTAACGCAGCCTTGCGAGTCGCTGTAATTTCACTGAGTTCATCTCCAAAGAAGTTTTGGGGCCAGTTATGAATCTCTCCAAACTTATTAACTTGAAGGTCTTGGAGAATTGATCTACCCTTAGCCCGATCGCAAAAGTAGAGCTTAATATCTTGGGCTTCATATTGACCCTCTGCAACCCGTCGTTGCAAGCGACGCAGCAAATGTTCACTATGGCTCTCAACAATAATGCTCAGTTTACGGTGATGGGCAACTTGTAAAAGGACATCAGCTAAGCCGCTTTGAGCAGAGGGATGTAAATGGATCTCCGGTTGCTCCATGATAATAATACTATCTTCAGGGACATAGTATACAAGCACCAAAACTGGAAGGATTTGGGACACACCAAAGCCAACATCAACTAAACTCACGGGGTCGCTCGCCCTATCAACCTGGACCTTGACCTCATAAAGGCTCGATCCCGGTGAAATTTCTGCGATAAAAAAGTCCTGGATCAGGCCAAGGTGCTTGAGCCAATATGCAACCACTTCCTCCAGTGTTTTATACTTACCCCCCTTTTTCAGGTTACGCTTCTCGTTGCGGTGCTTGGCAGCAAGGATAGCTTCCACAGCCCTTTCTCCTCGGTAACCCACATCCCAGGGCTGAACTCTAGACCATTGATAGTTACGCTGGGGTGGTTCTCGGAGTGGACCCAAGTAATAAATTTTACTCATCAAGTCTTCATACTTTGTTTCCAGCAGCCCTAAAAAGTTTGCATTTTGATGGTAGGTTTTGACTTGATCGGGAAAAAGATGGGTTTTAATGGGTTCAGGTAGCTTCCAGGCACGACCTTTATGGCGAATAAACTGAAACTCCCTACCAGAGTCACTGCTTGCCTCTAGGAGATAGTGAGATGAGCCAGCATTCTCCGATCGTATTTCAAATCGGTAGCCATCAAAAATATAGGCGAGAGCTTGGGTTTGGATATCTTGCTCCTCAACCTTGATCTCAACCTCTAGAGAAATGTGCTTCGAGGAGAAAAGGATATCTGTGCGCTTTCCCATTGGGTCAACGATTTTCAGCACTTCGGGCAGGTGCCACGATAGCGTCCATCTGAGCGTTGAGGTCTTGGCCTGACGATTGAGGATTTGTTGAGATGTACCAAGATTGATCAGTTGGCTGGGTCCACCTAGGTCAAGTGTCAAGCCCTGATCCGTTGCATCCTTTGTTTGCTTGAGGAGTAACAAAAATTGTAAGATGCTGGTTTTGCCAGAGCTATTACGGCCAAAGATCCCTGTGAGGCGACCAAACTCAATGTGTAGGTCAGACCAAGCCTTGAAGTTTGAAAGACTGAGGGTTTTGAGCATTAATACTCTGGGTTAAATATGGAGGTAAGCGGACTCGAACCGCTGACCCCTTGCATGCCATGCAAGTGCTCTACCAACTGAGCTATACCCCCCTAGGCTTTTGCAAGCTTTCGGAACGCTAGAGCAGCAATTCTAAGGTTTTGTGGCTTAAGTAGCTTAACCTTAAGAGTGGAACTGCCGTTGAGCGCATTAATAAATTTGCCTTAAGGGGAGATCTTTTGTCAAGGGTTTTAGCAAGATTTTTTTGGCAAGATTTTGGAGGGAGGGGGTTTGGGTTGACTTTGGGGGGTGGGGGTGGGCCTAAGCTCAGCGCTGGGGGG
Organism: Prochlorothrix sp.; assembly: GCA_035286285.1. Classification (GTDB taxonomy): domain Bacteria; phylum Cyanobacteriota; class Cyanobacteriia; order Prochlorotrichales; family Prochlorotrichaceae; genus Prochlorothrix. The sequence continues at coordinate 2,519 of JAYKJG010000284.1, read as the reverse complement.
GCTGTGTTACCCTAGGGCGTGTCATCAATTAACCGTAGAAACCTTGGGGTATCAGCCTTACACGCCCGCCCCAGTTTTATTAGCTAGGGGCTGTAATCCTGACACTCAGGGCATTCTCAGACTAAATGATGACAGCCCCTAGTGGCTCCTGGGTCTTTAGGGATCTGGGTTTGTGATGCATCTGTGGTCTGTTCTGTGGTCTGTGACCTGCGCGTTTGAGGTTGATGAGATGGCGATTATTTCCTCCAAGGGATCGGGCAAGGGATCGGGTAACTCCCAGCCGGAGAATCCCCCCAATCAAGCGGAAGCCACAGGGGCGGACACGGTTTCAGGAACCGCTAAGGCCGATCGATCTCGTCAGCGCTCTTCCCAGGCCGATCGATCGAAGGCCAAACCAGCGGGAGCAAATCCTGCGGATCCATCCCCAGAGCCGAACCTCCTCACCCCCGAAGAACGCCCCGAAGAGGCCAGCAAATCCGATGAATCCCTGCGACCCCAATCGATTCAAGACTATGTGGGCCAAAAATCCCTGAAAGAGGTGCTGAGCATCGCGATTCAAGCGGCTAAGGCCCGCCGGGAAAGTTTGGATCACCTGCTGCTCTATGGTCCGCCCGGTTTGGGCAAAACCACCATGTCTTTGGTGTTGGCCCAAGAAATGGGGGTGAACTGCAAGATTACGACTGCGCCTGCCTTGGAGCGACCGAGGGATATTGTGGGCTTGTTGGTGAGCTTGGAAGCGGGAGATTTGCTGTTTATTGATGAAATTCACCGTTTACCGAAGGTAACAGAGGAGATTCTTTATCCGGCGATGGAGGATTTTCGTATTGATATCACGATCGGCAAGGGCCAGGGTGCCCGTACCCGGAGTTTGCCTTTAAAGCCGTTTACCCTGGTGGGGGCAACGACGCAAATTGGGGCGCTGACGGCTCCCCTGCGCGATCGGTTTGGTTTGGTGCAACGGCTGCGGTTCTATGAACTGGATGAACTGGTGGCGATCGTCCAGCGCACGGCCCAGCTTTTGGACACGCCCGTGAGTCCTGAGGGGGCTGAGGCGATCGCCCGCCGCTCTCGCGGGACTCCCCGCATTGCCAACCGTCTACTGAAACGGGTGCGGGACTATGGAGAAGTCAAAAAAGTGGGCACTATTACTGCTGAAGTGGCCGCAACTGCCCTAGAACTCTACAATGTGGACCCCTGCGGTCTGGATTGGACCGATCGTCGTTTGCTCTCGGTGATGATTGAGCACTACAACGGGGGGCCAGTGGGGCTAGAAACCCTGGCGGCGGCGACGGGGGAAGATGCCCACACGATCGAAGAAGTTTACGAACCCTACTTGCTGCAAATTGGCTATCTCCAGCGCACCCCTCGCGGGCGCATTGCAACTCCAGCGGCTTGGACTCATTTGGGTTATGCTGCTCCGGCTACGGCAACTCCCCTTAAGATTCCGGGGTTGGGGTTGGAATCAAGCCTAAATGGCTTAAGTGGTGGTGAAAATGGCTGAAAAAGCCTTGGACTGAGAGCCACTCTAGCCAAAACTGGCGACAACGCTGCTGAAGGTCAATAAAGTCTTGGGCTGAAAGGGCATTGTGAAATGCTAGAACTTTTTGAGGCAAAGACTTTAGATCCTTCGGCTCAACCCAGACACAATATTGCTGCCAGTCTTGGAGGAAATCGTAGGGAAAGGCGGAATCTGTGTTCAAAAAGAGGGGGATTCGGCCCATGCAGAGGGTTTCATAGAGGCGGAAGGAGTAATTGCCCGATCCTCGGCAGCAGAGGATATAGTCGCTTTCGATGAGGTTTTGAATATAGTCTTGTCGGAAGATTTTTTGCTGGTCGGGGCTGGTCCCTAGAAAGACAGATTCACTGCGAACAATAAAATTGGTTTGGAGATCCGGGTTTGATTTTAGGCGTTTGATGGCTTTAATTCGCAGCTTTTCACCTAAATAGGGCGAAACATCCCAATTCCCTTGGGATACGAGCATAGAGCCATGGTAATAGAGGTCTTTCACCCGTTTATTTAGGGTGATGGGCTTGGCAAGGCCACAGAAGCCCACCGTAGGCCGATCGGTCTTAGGCCGAATCACTACTTCTCCTGGGGTGAGGCTGGGATTGATCTGGGTGACCTGTTGCAGCAAATCCTCGGCAAAGGCCGGACAGACGAATTCCTGGGCCTGACGGCGCGATTGGTAAAGTCCTTCCCGCAGAATAATCGCTTTGGGAAAGGGAACGGCTTCATGGGAGCGATCGCCCGTAAAAAATAAGACAACGGGCTTGCCCGCAGCAACGGCCTTGTCATAAAGCTGTTGGTTCAGGGTTGCGACGACGGGAGCAACAACGGGGTCAGCATAGCGCTGCCGCCAGTGGGGACCGCGTGCCCAGTACCAGTCGTAGGGCAGTACCACCAGATCACAGCTTGCTAAGTCATGACTGAAGGTCAAGTAGCGGCTAGAAACTTGCCAATAGTCATTAAATCGATAGTTCCAAGGATTGAGACTGGATTCCTCAGTTGCTATGCCTCG
>JAYKJG010000283.1:0-3900 GCA_035286285.1 Prochlorothrix sp. | reverse complement strand
AGGCGAACCGTATGTTGCAACACCACATAGCCGATCGCCGCCATGGGTCCAGGCGGTACCTGGAGATCTGCTGCGGGGTTGCGCTCAACCCGCTCCTGCCACTCCCGTCGCCACTGCTGTAGGGTTGGCCCTAGGTTTTTGAGACCCTGAAGGGAGAAAAGGTCAGGAGCAAGGGGAACAACGATATAATCAGCGGCAATCAGGGCAGAGCGATTGATTGCCCCTAAATTTGGGCCTAAATCCATTAAAATTAGATCAAACTGCTGCTGATTGGCGGCCTTTTGCAGCAGTCGCCAAAAAGCTGTCAGAATGCGAAAGGCCCGCTCTCTGCGATCGAGACATCCCGGCCACTCCGTCGCTAAATCGTCTTCAAAGCTCGACAGGTACAAATCGCCATTCAGTAGGGCGAGGTTCTCCTCGATCGGCTCTAGCTGCGGATCGGCAATATCACCAATTCCCCGAATGAGGGGCTGAAAACAGCGAAAAACTGTATTGGGCTGTTCTGGCGTTAGCCATAGCTCCTCTAGCCGCTCTTCATCGACAAAAGCCGCTGTTAAATTCGCCTGGGGATCAAAGTCGGCAGCAAGGACTTTTAAGCCCAAGTCTTGATACATCCAAGCCAAATGGTAGACCAGGGACGTTTTGCCAACGCCCCCCTTATTGTTGAAGAACGCAATGATGGGCGGACTCATAAAGTGCTCCGAATAATAACCGTGGTATAAGCTGCATCCAGGAGGAATTCAGGGGGAGGATTGCCATTTTGGGCTAGGGCACGTTTTGCGGTGGGAATACCATACCCAAAGCGCTGAACATAGCCCAAGTCCTTCATGACTGCTGCGAGGTGAGGGTTACGATAGTCTGTCACGCCTTGACCGAAGTTTTCCCGGTTAACTTGACCAAATAACCCCCCCGGACTGTGGATTTCAATGAGATCGTTAAACCAGTAGACCCGCACCGGTGCATGGGTATTCTCATAGGAGCGGTGCAGAATGGCATTGCGCGTGAACTGTCGCAGTGCTTCGATCGGATAGTCCGTTTTCCGAACCTCAAGAACGGCACTGGTGAGATCGGAACGGATAGAAATGTTAATTTGCAAGATTTCGTCTAAAACTTGCAGAATATCAAACAGTGTGCCGCTAATTTCCTTCTGATCTCGGATGGGATCGCCCAGTTCTGTGCCCTCAATCCGTAAAAACTGGACATAGTGCCCTGCAATAAACTGGCGGGGATCGGCTCCAATGACTAACATCCCTAGAACTGTGGGGCAAGACTCCGGCTCTGGGGTTGTGAAGCGGACTGAGGCAAGCTGTTGAGCAACCGATCGTTGGTTTTCTGCTAAAACGTCTGGGGGGATGACAAAGGGTAGATAGGAGAGTCGAAATAGCGCAAGGTTGAGATCAGAGCAGCTTGCTGAGGGTAGAGGCTGAAGATCAAAGGGTAAATCCCTGGCCCGTCGTTTCTCATTCAGTCGCCGTTCTTCTTCAGGGCTAGCGGTGGCGCGGCGGGGACCGACTCGAATCCAAGTCCGACCATTGAGGCGAACCGGAGGAGCGTCGGACGGTTCAACAATCACGGTTACTAGCTCACAGCCGTTCAGGGTCTTGGGGCTGACCTGCAAGACCGGAAACGGTAGAATCTTGCCGTCCGATCGCATATCTGCAAGCTGAAGCAGTAATGAGTCGGTAATGGCCAGAGAAGCACAGGATCCATCATCCTGAACGCCGATAAAGATCACTCCCGGTTGGCGATGATTGGGTAAGTCGTTGGCGAAGGCACAAATGGCCTGACGAATTTTTTCGGGGTCGCTCAGGGCCGCTTTGCGCTCAACCCGATCGGACTCCAGTGCCGTTAACAGTCCTTCTAGTTCTTGATCGCTGATGGTCATCGTTACGCTTTGCTGATCTGGCTGGGTTCATCCTAACCGATTCTTGGGGCGGGGGAGCGCTGGCCCCGTTAGACCCTACGCCCACCCTGGTAAAATCAAGGACTGACCTAACCCACCCCCCACCAGACACACCATGGGCAACACCTTCGGACATCTCTTTCGCATTACCACCTTTGGCGAATCCCACGGCGGCGGCGTAGGGGTCGTCATTGATGGCTGTCCCCCCCGCTTAGAAATTACGCCGGAAGACATCCAATTTGAACTCGATCGGCGGCGACCGGGCCAAAGCAAAATCACCACCCCCCGCAAAGAAACCGACACCTGCGAGATTCTCTCCGGCACCTTCAAAGGCCAAACCCTCGGCACCCCCATCACCATCCTCGTCCGCAACCAAGACACGCGCCCCCAGGACTATGACGATATGGTGCAGAAATATCGCCCTTCCCACGCCGATGCGACCTATGACGCAAAATATGGCATCCGCAACTACCAAGGGGGCGGTCGGTCTTCGGCACGGGAAACGATCGGGCGGGTAGCGGCGGGGGCGATCGCCAAGAAAATCCTTAAACAAGTGGCCGGGGTGGAAATTCTCGGCTATGTCTGCCGGATTCAGCACCTAGAAGCCCAAATTGACCCTAGCACGGTGACCTTGGCGCAAATTGAAAGCAATATTGTCCGCTGCCCCGATGCGGCGATGGCTGAGCAAATGGTTGCCCTGATTGAGCAAATTCGCGATGAAGGGGACTCGATCGGCGGTGTTGTGGAATGTGTAGCCCGCAATGTGCCTAAGGGGCTGGGATCGCCGGTTTTCGATAAATTAGAGGCTGATCTGGCCAAGGGTGTGATGTCTTTGCCTGCCTCCAAGGGCTTTGAAGTGGGGTCGGGTTTTGGCGGCACCTTGCTCAAGGGCAGTGAGCATAATGATGAGTTTTACCAGGATGACCAAGGCCACTGGCGCACCCGGACCAACCGCTCCGGCGGCACCCAAGGCGGCATCTCCAACGGCGAGAACATCATTCTCCGCGCTGCCTTTAAGCCCACGGCCACGATCCGCAAGGAACAAAAAACTGTCACCAATACCGGTGAGGAAACGGTGTTAGCGGCTAAAGGTCGCCATGATCCCTGTGTTTTGCCCCGTGCGGTGCCCATGGTGGAGGCGATGGTTGCGCTGGTGCTCTGTGACCACCTCCTGCGCCACCAGGGTCAATGTAAACTGTTTTAGTTCCGATCGCGACCTCAATGGCTCAAAAGGCTCGTAGTGCGGACTTTAGTCCGCCCCTAACCTATCTCAAAAGGCTCGTAGTGCGGACTTTAGTCCGCAAATTAGCCTTTAGTCCGCACGTTGGCAAAAGTGAAATGCACCCGCCTAACTCTAACTCTGTGGTGCGTTAGTAATGCACCCTACTAGATTGACTAACCCAACATAGTGCATCCCGGCTAACCTGCTGCATCGGGGTTTCTCACCCAAGAGCCGATCGACCGCTAGCACTACCTCCAGAAATGCCAACCAATCAGTATCCTCCGGTTGAGGATGTCCGGTAGCATAGCGAGATTCTGGCCCCCGCACGATCGCGATATCCGGCTCTGGCTCCGAATTGGCCAAGGGGTGCATTTCACGGTTTGGTATGGGACGGACTAAAGTCCGTACTACGGGGGGTTTTTCGGGGTTTGGTACGATGGGACGGACTAAAGTCTGTACTACGGGGGTTTTTTCGGGGTTTGGTACGGGACGGATCGACTATTGGACCCGATCGGGGTGACTCACAACGCTATCTGTAACCGGTCTCGATCGAACTATAACCTTTCTCCCTCGGCTAAAAGCCAAAAATATCAAGCTGCTGCTCTAGATTGCCCTGATTGGACTGTTGAGCCTCTAATTGAGGTGCATGGGCCAGTGAAACCTCGGTTGGGGGGGCTGGATCGGGTTGGGTTGGTGTCATGGTGGTTTCTGTAGCCTTGGGGGCTTGTGCAGGTTTGGGCGCTTGCTTAGGCTTTTTGGACCCGGTTTTGCTGCT
>JAYKJG010000282.1:0-6452 GCA_035286285.1 Prochlorothrix sp. | reverse complement strand
CCCTTACCCCGTTACGTTTTGCCATGACCCCAACCCCTGCAACCCGTCCCTGGGGAACGCCCCTTCAGCCCCACAGCCAACGTCTACTGCTGTTGGGTGCCGGTGAATTAGGGCGAGAGGTGGCCTTAGAAGCGATGCGGCTGGGCTTAGAAGTGGTTGCCGTGGATTCCTATGCCCAAGCTCCAGCGATGCAAATGGCCCATCGCAGCTATGTGGTGGATATGCTGGACGGGGCCAAGTTGCGCTTTTTGGTGGAACAGGAAAAGCCCACCTGGATTGTGCCGGAAGTCGAGGCGATCGCCACCGATACCTTGCTGGATTTAGAAGCCGAAGGCTGGACCGTGGTGCCCACCGCCCGCGCCACCAAACTGACAATGGATCGCGAAGGTATTCGGCGTTTAGCAGCGGAAGAACTCGGCTTAAAGACCTCGCCCTATCGTTTTGCCGATACCCTGGAGCAATACCGGGAGGCCGTGGCGGCGGTGGGTTTGCCCTGTGTGGTTAAGCCGGTGATGAGTTCTTCGGGCAAGGGCCAAAGTGTGGTGCGATCGGCGGCGGAGATTGACGCGGCCTGGGACTATGCCCAGACAGGGGGCCGTGCCCAGAAGGATCGGGTGATTGTGGAAGGATTTGTGCAGTTTGAGACGGAAATTACCCTGCTGACGGTACGATCGGCTTCGGGTACCCATTTTTGCCCCCCGATCGGCCATATACAAGTCAGTGGCGACTACCGCGAGTCTTGGCAACCCTGCCCCCTAGCCCCGGACACCTTAGCCCAGTGTGAGGCGATCGCCGAGACCATTACCACAGCCCTAGGGGGATGGGGCATTTTTGGCGTAGAACTCTTTATTGCGGGCACGCTGGACCAAGGCCAAGCGGTTTACTTTAGCGAAGTTAGCCCCCGCCCCCACGACACCGGCATGGTGACAATGGTGAGCCAAAATATGTCGGAGTTTGAACTCCATGTGCGGGCCATTACGGGACTGCCGATCGGCACAATCGAGGTGAGCCGACCGGGGGCTTCAGCGGTAATTTTAGCCACCCAGCAAGGAACTGATCCGCAGTTTACGGGGGTTGCAGCGGCGCTGGAAGTTCCCACTAGCAAGTTGCGCCTGTTTGGGAAGCCCGTAACGCGCCCCAACCGCCGCATGGGGGTCGCCTTGGCCCTCGGCGAGACGATCGAAGAAGCACGGCAGCGGGCCAAAACCTGTGCCGATCGCGTTCAAGTTGTGTGACATACTCCCGACACCGATGCAAGCATACGGTGCGGGCTTCTCCCACGGCACGAGTCCTACCTCTGGTGAGCCGATTCGAGCGTTTTATAGTGACGAAGATGCCCAGCGCCACTGTGAAATCTTTTCTCCACAGGCGATCCCAGGGGGGACTAGGCTGGGGGCAAGACGTGGGGCAACAGAAAGGACACCGTAGATCCCTGCTTGACCTCACTTTCAATCTCCAGGCGAGTATTGAGGTTCGCCAAATAGGCTTGGCACAGCACCAGCCCCAACCCCGTCCCCTGTTCGCGGGCCGTCCCCAGGGTTGACGTGCCGCGATAGCGCTCCAACAAAGACTCCAGGGTATAGGCCGTCATGCCCACCCCCTGATCCTGAACCCCAATGCGGACCCGATCGCCTTCGAGCCGTGCAAAAACCTCAACGGTGCCGCCTTGAAAGCTGTATTTGATCGCATTGGTCAATAAATTACGGACAACAATTTCCACCCAATCCCGATCGCCCAAGGCTTGGAGCGACGGTTCCAACCTATAGTTCAGCTTCACCCCCTTGCCTTCGGCCATGGTTTCAACCCACTCCCCAGAGGCCAACAGCACAGGGTTCACCACAAAGGGACTGGGGCTGATAACGGGTCTCTCAGCCTGATCCTTAGCCCATTCTAGGACTTTATTGACTTTATCGTAGGTTTGCTGCAAGTAGGGCCGCAGTTCTGGAATCAGTTCTGCCGTTTTGCGACCGTCAAGAAGGCCCTGCTCAAACAACTGAATCGTGTTCTCTAGGGAGGCGAGGGGACTGCGTAAATCGTGGGTAATCACCCCCAGGGTTTGATCTTTAATCTTATTGAGCCGATCGAGGCTTTCTCGCTGCTGCTCAATCACCCTCAAGCTCTGGGACAGGTCATAGACCTTAATGCGCAAATCCAGTAGCCGTTCAACCTGCTTGGCGAGGGTTTGCAGGGCAAAGCGCTGGGAGGTGCTCAGTTGGCGGGGCCGCCGATCGATGACGCAGAGGGTTCCCAGGGGGTTACCCAGGGACGATCGCAGGGGCTGACCGGCATAAAACCGGATTTTTGGCTCCCCCGTCACCAAGGGATTATCGTAAAAGCGTTCATCTAGGGCAGCATCGGGAACTTCAAAAATATCGCGACCATGGAGCGCATGGGGACAAAAAGCAATATCTTTGGCGGTTTCTTCCGCATTAAGGCCAACTTTAGCCTTAAACCACTGACGATGGTCATCCACCAAGCTCACTAAGGAAATTTCAGCACCACACACCAAGGCTGCTAACTGAACTAACTCATCAAACTCTTGTTCAGCTTCGGTGTCTAGGACGTTATGGCGCAGGAGATCGGCAACGCGATCGGATTCATTGGGCAGGGGTGAAGGAGGAATCATGATAGATCAGGAGAGAATCAAACGAAACGACAGTAGGAGCGGGATAATGCTGCTGAGATCATACCTAATACCAAATCCGTTGAACCTGAAACAGAATAAACGGGTAACAGAATAAACGGGTAGGGGTCGTGCCCCTGTGCCGACCCTCTGACCGCCAAATACAGGGGCAACCACGGGGGCACGCCCCCTACGGTTGATTGTTCCAAAGTGAAATGCACCCATCGAGGCAAGGTCTGGTGGTCACAACAGCCGGATTAAAGGGGCTGCGCGGGATCAAATTGGATGCGAATGAGGGATCGATCGTCCGTAAAGATTTTTTGACCCGTAACCTGAAGCACCCGCTCAGAAATACGGGTCAAATCCGTCGAATTGGACTTCTCAAAGTCCTGGAGCACCTCCAGGAAATCCCCATGGCCATAGGGTTCACGATCGGGCAGCACCTCCTCCGGCGGAACCACCTCATAGAGGCCATCACTAAAAACATAAAGACTACTACCCGGTGCCACGGTGCAAATCTGGGAACGGTAGCGCGAAAAGGGCAAAATGCCAACAGGTGGCCCCGTGGAGGGCAGGGTTTGGCAGGCGGCAGTGGCCCACGTTGGGTTGAGCAGGACCGCCGGAGGGTGACCTGCATTGCCATAGGTGAGAGTTTGGCTGCGGCGATCGAAGATGCCATACCACACCGTCACGTACTGATTGTGGTGATCCTCCATTTGGAAGCGATCGTTGAGAAGCCGCAGCACCTGGGCCGGATCGTAGAGATCGACGGTGGTATTGGAGCGGGCGATCGACTTGAGGAAGTGCTGGACCGACATCGAAAAAAATGCTGCCCGCAGACCATGGCCCGCCGCATCCATGAGATAAATGCGTAAATGGTCCTGATCGAGCCAGTGAAAGTCAAAAAAATCACCCCCAAGCTGGGCAGAAGGGGCAAAGTAAGACTGAATTTGGATCGTCGGGCTAGGGGGCTTGAGGCTGGTGGGAATTTGCGACTGTAGGTAATCCGCCGCTTCCTGACGCTCCGTCTCCAGGTGATGCTTCTGACGCTGTAAATCCTGGGCTACAGCCCGTAGCGCCCGGTTCATCCCCGCAATGCGCAACCCAGCCCGCACCCTGGCCCGCAGTTCCGCAGCCGTCACCGGTTTCGCCACAAATTCATCGGCCCCCGTCTCCAAGCCCCGGATCAGGTCTTCCACATCACTGCGTGCCGTCAGCAAAATAAAAAAAGCCGTCGCTAGCTCTGGATCTTGCTTCACCGTGCGACAAACCTGAATCCCGGTGGTTCCCGGCATCATCCAGTCGCAAATAATCAAATCCGGCTTCAGTTGGCGCACCAAACCCAGCCCCGATTCCCCATCCGTCGCTCTGTGAACCTCATAGCCCTCCCGTTTGAGGGTCATGATCGTATAGGTCAACGTGATACGATCGTCATCAATGACCACAATTTTCGGGGCTGGGGCTGGGACAGACTGCGAGACTGGGGTCAGACCGGGGGGAGTCGTAGGGGCAGTGATAGGTACAGGCTCCTCTAAGGCAGGCACAGGGTCAGGGGGGAGAAGCGAGACAGGAGGACTGAAACGGGGAAATTGATAGCAAAAGTTTAGTCTGGGGCCGAGCCAGTCCGAGGAGCCGTCGCCAACCCGCCCAACAGTGTCAGCGCCGCTAAGCCGCCCAAGGTCCAGGCTAACCCCCAGTAACTCTCCGCCACACCCGCCAGGGCTAGGGGTAAGCTCAGGGCAATATTAACAGCATTATTTTGTAAGCCAAAGACCTTGCCGCGCATTTCCGGCGGTGTTTCCTCTTGGATTGTGGTTTGCATGGGAATTCCCACCAGGGCTGCAAAAAATCCCAATACGGTAATACAGGTGAGACTGGTCCAGAGGGTGTGATACAGCAAGGCCAGTCCCCCCAGGCTAGCGGCCAGCCCCAAGGATCCCAGCCGGACCACCCGCTGGCGGGGAAAGCGGGCACAAAACTGGCCCACCACAACGGCCCCCAAACCCATCCCCAAACTGCCCACGGACAGCAGCCAGCCAAATTGATCCGCATCCAGTTCCGGGATTACTTCTGCAAGGCGCACCGCCAGGACCGACAGAGCCGCCACGATCGAGAACAAAATAACGAGTTGCACCAGGGCCGCCCGGATCAGGGGATGGGTGCTGAGGTAGGCCCAGCCTTCTTTGATATCTTGCCAGGGATGGCGATCGGCGACGGCTAGCTTTTCCTGAGACTCCTGCACCCGAATCAGCATCAAAATGGCCCCAGCAATGACATAGGCTCCCCCCACCAGGATCTCCCGGCCATTGCCCAAACTAAGGTGACCGGACAGCCAACGATCGGCCCAGTCCAACGCAGGCTCCCCGATCGCAAACCCCACAATCATAGCGGCCATCATGGTGGTGGTATAGAGGGAGTTGGCGGGGAGCAGTTGCCGCTGTTCTACCAGCAAGGGGATGGCAGCCTGTTCCGCAGGGGCAAAAAATTGGGTTAGGGTCGAGACGAGGAAGGTGACCAGCAGCAGCAGACAAAAGCCAACGGGCAGAGTCCCCAGGTGGCTCCCACCGATGGAGAGGGTCAGCAAGAGGGGCAGCGCCAGGACTAGGGCACCCCGAAAGAGGTTAGAAATCACTAAAACTTGGCGCTTGGGGTGGCGATCGACATAAACCCCGGCCACGGAGCCAAACAGCACCGCCGGAATCGTAAAGGCAATCATAATCGCCGAGACCCAGCCACTAATGGTTTGCCCCGGCCCTTCAAAGTACTGCGTCACCAAGCCGATCATCAAAACCAAATAAACCTTATCGGCCAGTTGGGAAAAGACCTGTCCCCCCCAGAGGGTCAAAAAGTTGCGGTTTTGCAAGACGGGCCAAAAGCCGATCGCGTCATCGGTTGGGGCGGCTGCGGGGATGGATGTGGGAGGGTCTAAAGCTGGCGATTTTAAGGCGGGGGGGTCTAAGGCTAGGGGTTCTACAACTGCGGCGGGGTCCGAGGCGGGGTGTGCGGCTGAAGGATCTGCGGCTGAGGGGTCTACGACTGAAGGGTCTGCGGCGGGGGACGTTACTGCGCCTAGAACCTGTTGGGCAGCAGGGCACAGTTCCGGCGAAGCGTAAGATTCAGGGGATAAACCGAGGGGACCACTGCCGATCGCAGAGCCAACGCCTAGCCCAGGGTCAGGGGAGGTGCTGCGGGGTGTAATGTGCGGGGGACTGTCTTCAAAAGGATACATGGACCAACCAAACCCAGAACCGAAGTCGGACTCTGCCGCCTGCCCGATCAAGGATTGCCCCAGGAAAAACCGAGTGCCCAAAAATAAGCCACAACAGCCGCAGAACGGCGATGGCCTAGGGATCGAAAGGCTGGGGTTGCGGTGACGAAAAGCAAGTGTCCATCAGTTGGGCCGATCGAAGGGGGCGATCGAAATGGTACTGAATATACTGGCGAAGGATCCCTTCAAGGTGCAGCCAAACCGATATCGCAGAGGATCCAGGGGGCAGAGATGGCGCTGAGGGGAGCCTCAGGTTTTGCGCGGCTGGACCATCCTCCACTGTACTAGACGGTTTGCCCAATTGATCCGATGGGGGGAGCGGAGTCGGTAAGTTTGTCGGGAAGGGCGGGGGAACCGGGGGCGATCGCAGTTGGGGAAAGCCCACAAAGGGCGGGGGCAAGGGGTCGCGATCGGCCAGGGCTGCGGGGGTAGGGTGGGGAAAGTCGGCTTGGGCTAAGCTTTGGAGGCAGTGGAGGGCATGGGCCGTGAGGGGCAGGACGGGGGTGCGATCGGGGGGGTTCACCTGTTCATCCACCTCCGGCTCGCGGGTAATGGCGATCG
>JAYKJG010000281.1:0-8616 GCA_035286285.1 Prochlorothrix sp. | reverse complement strand
AAAAAAGTCCTGGCGATCGCGCCAAAACCACTCCAAACAAGACACCAACAACGCCAACTGTTCATAATGCAACGAACTTTCCATTTCTGGTTCATCACTCATTAACTCCGTCGCATCCGGCATCAAGTCATATACTTGCTGGGCCGTCAACATTACTCTATCCCTCTACAGCGCAACTGACATCCTGACTAACACAACCGAATCAGCCCTCAGAAAAACAAAGAAACTTTAAACTCCTCACCAATCTCCTCAAACAAAACCTCCCTGCCCCGCTTCATTGCCTCACGATAAACCATCGGTAAGCCCCTGCCCAGCTTGTCAATATATTTCAGATTTTCCATAAATTTGACGATCACCGGATTGACCGCATAGGATACACCCGATTTTAGTTTATCAGGTGTGACCGTATTGGGAAGTCTGCCAGGGCTGATAAACTCTAGACGATCGTCAAACATAAAGATTCTAATCCTTGAACCGAAAATCGAATAATTACGATGAACGCAGGCATTAACAATCAGTTCACGGAAAACTTTGTCAGGATAGGTAAACTGGTCTTCTCTTTTGAGTCCAACGATAGAGGATGGAGTTAATATATTATTTTTAATAACCCGCAATGCTGCATCAACTTGGTCGGGCAAGGTTCCTTCAATATTCTTTCGATCGACAAGATCTTCAGAAACTTCTTGACCAAGGTAATGGGCAAAGCTAATGGATGCATTCAATAAAAAACGCTGGGGATTAGTCCCAAAAACCAGAAGACCTGCGATCGTGACAAACCGATTTTCCGATATGATATCTGTATTTTTGAGCAAAGTTGATTTTTCTTCCTGATCCAATTCCATGTAGCTTACATCATAGCTATTGAAATAACGATCGAGGGCAGTTTGATTGAGGCTGCTTTCCTTGGCCCCTTCCACTTCTGTTGCGTCATAGTGATAGAAGCCGCTTTGCTGGAACAACCTCATCAGTTCATTCAGACTCGCAATTCGATTGGTGGAACCAATGCGAAGGTAAAAGCGACCACTACTATCTTGGTAAGGTCGATCCCTACCTTTAGGAACTTCAATCAGGACAATTCTCTTACCGCCTAAAATAATTTCCTCACAGGAAACATGGACCGGGGGCACAACATTGTTTCGGGCAATATTAGCGACCCATTCCTCGTAATTTCGGTCATCATCGACTCCCACTACACTTCGGTCATCGTCAACCCCAAGCAGTAAGGTTCCGCCGTAGGAGTTTGAAAAGGCAACGATCTCCCTGGCTAGGCTCTCTGCCCTAACATCACCACGCTTGAACTCAACGGAGGAATTTTCCCCTTGATTGATCAGTTCAAAAAAATAAGGACTGTCATCTTTCTTGCCAATAGAAGCAGCCAAACTTACCTCCTTGGGTAGTGAAATAGACCCGCCCGCTGTGCCTAGGCTTGACCTACTTTTGTCAGTCACCCAGGGTCTATTGCTTCGCTCTAAACTCAGATGACTTTGGAGTGCTTTGGCGTAGTAAAGCCTTCAATCTTGCAATTTCTAACTCCGCTAAATCAGCCCGCTGTTTTTCCTGCTCGGCCCGCTGCTTTTCTTGCTCAGCCCGCTGCTTTTCCTGCTCAACTTGTTGGCGCTGCTGCTGAACCTGTTCCATCGCGGTAGGAATGAGGTTACCAGCGCGATCGTACCAGCGCAACCACAGCCGACTCAAATCCTGATACTGACAAAAAACTAGCTTCAGACCTAACTCAAGGTCTGCAAACCAATATCCTCCATCCTGGACGGATTGAGTTTGATAGCGTCCTTCGACTAACTTAAACAGCTTTAACTCGTTACTGTGGCCATCAAAGACGACATAGTAAGGCACCTGAAGGATCTGCTCATACACCTCCCATTTGTAGGGCGGTTTTCCTTTACGCCCCCTGATTAAGCCTAAATCTTCCTTGTGGGTGCTGGGGGATAATAGCTCAACGATGATAAAGGGTTTAACCTGCTCTTGCCAGATGACATAACTTAAGCGAGGTTCCGTTTTATGGTAGAAGCGATCGACCCCCACCACGGCAAACCAGTCGGGTCGCTTGTACCAGAGGGGATGGTCGAGGTCATAGTAGAGGTTGAGGTCACAGGCCACTAAGACCTCGGTTTCAGGATAGGAGGGCGGAGCAAAGGTCTCCGAGAGTAGTTCTCCCTGCCAAAAGTGGTACTGATCCGGCAAGCCAGAGTCTCCTGCTTCTTCACTGGGGAGATCATACATGGTCAGCCAGGACTTTTGTGGAGCGGCGATCGTAGGTTTAGGTTGATACATCGTGTGGTGACATGATTGCCCGACAGAGCCTGAGGATTGCATTTGAGAAATGGCTCAATGCCCCCGAAGCGTTTCCCATACTCAGCAAAGGTCTGAACAGAAACAGGACTGTGGGAGAAAACAAATCAAACTTTCCTTAGTGGTACCGGGTCACTCGCGGAAAAGAGACTCTGCTCACAAAACGTCGGCAAACCCTGGGCGTAGCTTTTGGTAAACCGATAGTCCCACCTTAAAGACAACCGCAGAGACCCCCATCAAAATTAACCACTCCCGCCAATAGGTTAAGCTGCCAGTTAAGACGATATCTCGGTAGACTTCAGCGATCGCCGCGAGGGGGTTGAGGCGAAAAATCCAAGGGCGAATCGTTTCGGGAATGACTGAAGTGGGGTACACGATCGGCGTGAGATAAAACCACAGATTGATAACCACACCGATGATTTGGGGAATATCCCGCAAAAAGGTTGTGAAACCCGCTAAAAGATAACCTAGACCTGCCGTTAGCAAGAGTTGCGGTAACCAGATTAGGGGTAGGAGCGCTAAGGTGGGTTGCAATGTGCCGGACACCAATGCGGTGAAGACAATCAACAGCCCTAGGCCAAACATGCTCTCCACAAAGGCCGTTAAAACGGGCACTAGGGGCAGCAGGGCCAGGGGAAAGACAACCTTTTTGACCAAGTTAGGCTGGGCAACAACGCTGTTGGCAGAGGCCATTAATCCGCCGGTAAAGGCAATCCAAGGTACTAGCCCTGCAAAAAGCCACAGCCCAAAAACCAGGGAGCTATCGCCTTCAACTCCCTTCAGGCTGAGTTTGACCTGAAGAACAATGGAGAAGACGTAGGTATAGATTAAGAGCTGGGATAACTGGTTGAGTAGAGGCCAGAGGTTGCCTAAAACTGATCCCTTGTAACGGGCCTCCAAGTCGCGACGAACTAAGGTTCGCAGTAAATCAAATTTGAGTTTCTGAGATTTAAGATTTTGAGACTTCAGGGCAAGGCTAGCCAAGGGTGGAAGTTGTGTTGAAGAGAGGTAAGTCTGAAAAAAGGCAAAGGAATTCTGTCAATACGGGAGGAAAGGGTTAAAGAATTCCTACCGCAAGCACTCCCCGGAGTGCAGGGTGGCGAAGCTGAGATTATAAAACCGTCGAAGCTCCAGCCAGTTTAGGGGGCCTACAGTCACCGCTGCCTTAGGGCTGGGGCTGTAGAATTTGTTTTTTGAGACTAGAATCCCCTCAACTACGGTAGAAATGAGACTAGAACTCTACCGAAAGCACTCCGAGGAGTGCAGGGTGGCGAAGCTGAGATTATAAAACCGTCGAAGCTCCAGCCAGTTTAGGGGGCCTACAGTCACCGCTGCCTTAGGGCTGGGGCTGTAGAATTTGTTTTTCGATGAAATTGAGAATACCACACCCTTGGATTAAATGAACACGAGGGAAAAAAATTTTAGGTGTCATTCAGAATGAAGGTCATGACGGGCGAACTTTCAAGGGCTGGGGGTATACAGACGGTGGGTATGGGTATACAGACGGTGGGTAACGGACTATGAAGAAGTGACACGGTTTCCTAAGGGCCGATCGCCTGCGGCCCAATCCAGGCCAAGATGAAGGGAATTGATTCTTCGTCCTGTTGCGAGGTTTGAGAACGATGTCTATTTCTGTCCCGACCTTGGAAGCCTGTTTGATGTTGTTGGAAGGCCAGGATCCCCTAGCGATCGATGTGGCTGAGAGCGCCTCCTGTCGTCAGACGGTCCAGGAAGCCTTGGCCGATTTAGAGGTGGATTTGACAGAGCGGCAGGAAATTGCCGATCGCCTCAACCAGGCCAACCACCTCTTAGAACTGCGATTGGTCACCTCAGACGAAAGTTATTAATGCCAAGGCTGTAGATCCACGGGGGGCACTTTTGGCGATCGATGTCCATTATTGCGATCCCCAAGCCGTAGCTGCTGGGGTACTGTTTGGGTCTTGGTCCCAGGCTGTCCCCAGCGCAACCTATACCCTCCCCATTGCCCCTGTGGCTCCCTATGTACCGGGGCAGTTCTATCAGCGGGAGTTGCCCTGTATTTTGGCTTTGCTGGAGACCATTCCGGCGGCGATCGGCTGCATTATCGTTGATGGCTATGTGACCTTGGGAACTGAGGCGAAGCCCGGTTTGGGGTGGCATCTGTGGCAGCATCTAGGGCAACGGATTCCGGTGATTGGGGTGGCGAAGTCTGCGTTTCAAGAGACCGATCCCGCCACAGCGGTCTATCGTGGGGCCAGTCAGCGCCCCCTTTATGTGACTGCGGTGGGGGTGGAGTTGGCCCTGGCCCAAGGTTGGGTTCAACAGATGCACGGGAACTACCGTCTGCCGACGCTGCTGAAGGCGGTCGATCGGCTGTGCCGCCAAGCTTTAGATCTCCCTTGACAAGCAGCCCTGAACCCCAGGGGCAAAGGGCAATGCTAAACTCGTCAGTATTCATTCCTTAATCCAGCACCGTTGAGGCTTGAGTTCTGATGTCCTTAAATTTGTCTCCTGATGATGCAGCCCGATCGAATCTAGAACCCGAATTAGGCGGTGCTCTGCGCCAGGGCCAAACCCGATCGGGGCTAGAGCCGGAACTGGGGGGAAGTCTGCGCCAGCGGGGGGTCTATGTGGATGAACTGACCTGTATTGGCTGCAAATACTGTGCCCATGTGGCCACCAATACCTTTTATATTGAGCCAAACCAGGGCCGATCGCGGGTGATTAACCAAAATGGCGATCCGGAGGATTTAATCCAAGAGGCGATCGACAGTTGCCCCGTGGACTGTATTCATTGGGTCAACTACAAGGATTTACGAGAGTTGGAAGCAGAGCGGAAATATCAGGTGATTCCGGTGGCCGGTTTCCCGGTCGATCGCGGTGGCCTTGCGGCCCAGCAGCGGCGCAACCAGGATCAGTCGTAGTCATCCCCTGGGGTACCTTGATGAGTCCTCAGGTTGTACGATTGCCCTATCCCGGCTTACTTGTCCCTGCACCCATGGCCCCTCGGAAATTTAGTTTTACCCCCTACCTCTTTCTATTGCCTGCCTTGTTGGTGCTGAGCCTAACGGTCTTTTGGCCCGCCCTCCAAGCTTTCTACCTCAGCTTTACGGAATATGGCGTTCGCCTCAACAGCGCCCCCCAATGGGTTGGCCTCGCCAACTTCCGCGCCCTGCTCCAGGACAAAACCTTTTGGAAAGTGCTGGGCAACACCTTTCTCTATCTCGTCGGTGTCGTGCCGCTGCTGGTCGCCCTGCCCCTAGGGTTGGCGATTTTGGTCAACCAGCGGTTGCGGGGCATGAATTGGTTTCGCCTTGCCTACTACACCCCCGTAGTGATCTCGATGGTGGTGGCAGGGATTGCCTGGAAGTGGCTCTATGCCGAGAATGGGCTGCTGAACCAGTGGGGCAGTTTAATCTTTGGGGAAACTTTCAAGGCCATTCCCTGGCTCACCCATCCCAACTTTGCCCTGTGGAGTGTGATGGCGGTGACGGTGTGGAAGGGCTTGGGCTATTACATGGTGATTTACCTGGCGGGTCTTCAGAGTATCCCGGAGGATTTGTACGAGGCGGCGGCGATCGACGGCTCCGACGGTCTCCTCAAGCATTGGGATATTACGGTGCCCTTGATGCGGCCCTATGTGGTGCTGGTGGGGGTGATTTCGTCGATTTCAGCCACCAAGGTCTTTGAGGAAGTCTATGTCATGACCAGCGGTGGCCCGCTGAATAGCTCTAAAACGGTGGTCTACTATGTCTATGAGCGGGCGATTAAGGATTTAGAGATTAGCTACGGCTGCGCGATCGGCCTTGTCCTCTTTTTGGTGATTTTTAGCCTCTCGATCCTGCGCTTGAGTCTAGGCGGCAATGATCCCAACCTCAGTCCTTAAACGAGCCATCGCGAGGGTGCATTTTACGTTTGCCAAGGGGCGGACTAAAGTCCGCACTACGAGCCGTTTGAGGGGGGATCTGGCTGTGACGATCCGGATGGGCGAGGCACTACCGAAGGGGGAATTCCCTAGGGAGTCATCGCCTCAGGGAGTCATCGCCTCTACGACCTGGACCCGATCGCCGTCCTTAACATAGGCCGCTCCCTCCAAAACCACCCGATCGCCCGCCTGTAACCCCGCCACAATCTCCAGCCGTGCCCCCTCCCCGTTCCCCAACACTTCACCCAGGGTCACCGCCTGAAACCGCACCTGATCCGGCTCAACCCAGCGAAAAACCCCCGATGTCCCATCGGCCTGGGTCATGACAGCCCCCGTCGGCACGGTGAGGCCGGTTTGGCTGGCGAGCACGATCGAAGCCCGCAGGAACATACCCGGACGGAGTTTTTCACTGGCGGGCAAATCCACCTTGATGCGGGCTTGGCGCGTTTCGGGATTCACCAGCGGCGCAATTTCCCGCACCGTTCCCTGAAGTTGCAGGCCCGGATCGCTGTCCGATCGCACTTGAACCGCAGTTCCGGTCTTAATTTGGGGTAGTTGCGTCTCTGGTAGGGGAATTTCTAGCTCTAGGCGACCATCGCGAATCATCGAAAACAGGGGACTTTGGCCAGAACTGAGGTCGCCGATCCGGGCAAACCGCTCCGCAATCATGCCGCCGCTGGGGGCCAGCACTTGGGTTTGGGCCAACTGAATCCGAAGCTGACTGATGCGGGCTTCCTGACTTTGGACCTCGGCTTGGGCGCTGACAATGTTGGCCTGGGCTAGCCGTACCCCTTCCTGAGCCGTCGCAACCGTCGTGCGGCGAGACTCCAATTCCTGGGCGCTGATGGCCCCTGCATCCCCCAATGCTTCAAATCGGGCCAAATTGCTCTGGGCCTCGGCCAACGTTGCCTGGGCTTGGACAAGGGCCGCTTGCCGCTGCTGAACGCCCGCTTGGGCCGCGACCTTCTGGGACTCCGCCTGTTGAATCTGGGCACGCATCACGGAGTCATCCAGCACTGCTAACACCTGTCCGGGCTGCACAACAGCCCCTTCATCCACCCGTACCTCTTGAATTTGGAGGTTTCCGGCCTGGGCGAGAATGGGCAGCAGGTCATAGGCGCGAACGGTGCCGGTGGTGTCTAGGCGGCGGGTGATGGCCTGGGGCTGGACGGTGGCAAGGGTGACGGCGCGGAGGTTGGAGGGACTGAGGGCAGCGGGGGTCTGGGGGTCAGCGGTGGGGGCTGTGCTTTGCCGGAGACCGAAGGTGAGGCCACCAATGAGGACTGCACCGCCGAGGACGATCGCCCCTAGCCGCCAAGGGAGGGACGCAGCAGGGGGAGCGAGGGCATCTGGATCGGCGGAAGCGGGGAGACGATCGAGGGCGGTCGGGGTAGCAGCAGCGGGGGCAGGGACAGAGGAGGTAGGAGAGGAGAAGTCTTGGGTCATGGTGGGCACAAGTGAGCGGCTAGGGCAGAGGGTCAGCGTCGATCGAGGGGCGGAGGTGCGATCGTTCGAGGCTGGGCGGCGGGGGGCAAAGGGATGCGGTTGCGGGGGGGTACGGTAGGTCAGGGACTGGGAGGGCCGGGAGCATCCCAGTTCCAAGGGGCTAACTCGGCAAAGGTGAAATGCCCCTGGCACCGTCCCGATTGTTGCATTTCTTTTGCATTTCTTTACATTTTACGATCATGACGATCGGATTTGACGATCGTCTTCGGGAATGGCCGTGGGCAATGGCTGAGATTTTGGGGTGGCCTTGGGGGTGGCCTTGGGGGCGCTCACGCTTTGACGATCGTCTTCAAAAAAAACTCGACTACCTCCGAGGGGGCAGTCGAGCCAGGGGCGATTGGAATTAGCCCGATTTTTGGAATTTTGAGGGATGGGGTGGGCTTAGCAACCAGTTGGCAACCTCCCCGAACCCAGAACGCTCTGTAGAGCCGTTGCCGTTATGCACTACCGGTGAAGATCACTTCGGGGAACTTGGCTTGGGCCTCAGACATGGGCCGTCGCCGTCCCTCTTCTTGCCAGTAGTTGATCACTTCAGTGGCTTTGTTGAGGAGTTCAATGCGCTCTACTTCAGTGATCCAGCGCTTGCCTTCCAATTCTGTTTTCAGTTGCTCCCAGGCATCGTTGCGGGGCCAGAAAAAGTAACAGGTGAGGGGGCTAAAGCCCTTGCCCACCACTTGGTCAACGGCGAGGGCCACGTCCTTATCGAGCCATAAAACTTTGAGGACGAACCGCGCCGCAATGGCGACCTCGGTGCTTGCTTCAGACATCTTGCTACCAACTCGACAGTATTAATTGCAGTCCGGGGGGGTTTGCAACAATCTTATACAATACAGGATTTGCGATCGGGCTGCAAGAATTTCCTGACACCTCACCCCTACCAGCCCCTAACCTGGCTCAAA
>JAYKJG010000280.1:0-5844 GCA_035286285.1 Prochlorothrix sp. | reverse complement strand
CTAATCTCGATTCGTTTTGGTAGGGGCAATCCCCCCGTGGTTGCCCCTGCATTTGGCTGGTCGAGGGTCGGCACAGGGGCACGACCCCTACCCGTTTATTCTGTTTCAGGCTCAACGGATTTGGTATAAAGTCCGCACTACGAGTCTTTTGAGCCAGGTAGTGAAATAGACTTTTATATACGTTGCCTTCAAGCCAGGGGCAGTTTGCGTTCCAGGAAGGTTTGGAGTTCCTGGGCTGTGCGTTGGTGTTCTGGATCGACGATCGTGTTAGGAGGCAACCGCTTCACCAAGTCCCAAGTGGTTGTTTGGACCTTACGGGCACGATCGAGGCTGTTTTCCTGCTCATAAATCAAACTGAGATTGAAATAGGCCATGATCGCATCGGGATCCAAATAAATCACCCGCTTCAGGAATAGCTTGGCCCCCTCTAAATCCCCCGTTTCCTCGGCAATTTGGGCCAGCAGGGTGTAAATCTCCACCGAGCAGGGATCGAGCTTCAGGGCGGCTTGACAGAGTTGTTGGGCTTCGTGGACCTGGCCGAGGTTGGCATGGGCTTGGGCTAGCAGCAGATGGGCTTCCAATTGCTGCGATCGATCGCCCAGCCGAGGGGAAGGGGCCGGACTGGCCGGGGAACTGGGGGAAAACCTAGGGGTTGCAGCCTGGGGCAGGAGGGGCTGAAGCAGCCGAATCAGGCCCGTGTAGTTCTGCCGCTGTTTGAGGGTGCGGGCCTCTTGGAGCAAACCTGAGGGGACTGAACTGGGGAGCGTTCCCGGTTTGGCAGCAGCTTGGGTTGGGAGGACAGAGACGGGGCGGGGCGGCGGGGTTACCGCTGCGGGGAAAGTGGGATCCGGGGAACGGGGTTGGGGGCTAGACTGCCCAGGGGGCTGCCACAGGGCGGTCAACAGGGGCGCAGGGGGCAGGGGGGTGTCACTGCGCTGATACACCACAGACTCCGGAAAGCTGAGGGGACGGAGGGAGTGGAGGGTGCGGCCTTGGAGTTCTGCGTGGCCCGTGACCAAAAACCCTTGGGGGGTCAGGGTTCGGACAAATTTACCGAGGACTTGATCCACGGAACTGGGGCTGAAATAGATAAAAACATTGCGGCAGAGAATCAAGTCCATCTCAAAGATTGGCCCCCCAACTTGGGGAAACGCATCGGCCAAGAGATTATTTTGGTGAAAGGTAACGAGCCGCTGGACTTCGGGGTTAATTTGCCAGCCCTGGGGATGGGGCTGAAAGTATTTTTCTTTGAGGGCGGGGTCAAACTGGCGGAAGGACCAAGAACTAAACAGGCCCGATCGGGCGCGGGCCAGGGAGGTTTCACAAATATCAGTCCCCAAAATCAACACCTCCCACTGGGACACCTCCCCCAATCCCAGCAGTTCCAACAGGAGAATAGCCATGGAGTAGGGTTCCTCCCCCGTCGAACAGCCCGCACTCCACAGCCGCAGCCGAGGTCTGCCCAGGGTGACTTGGCCCCGCTGCTCCATGATCAGGGGAATCAGGGTCTTGGCCAGCAGGGTCATCTGGTTGCGATCGCGAAAAAAATAGCTTTCCCGCACCGTAATCAGGTCCACCAGGTTCTGCCACTCCTCCGCCCCGGAGATTTGCGGCCTCTGCCACCAACCCAGCTTCCCCACCGGGGCTTCAAGGTCTTGATTCAAAAAATGATAGTACCGCTCCAAATCCCGAAAGCCCAAAGCTTGGATCCGCTGCTCTAGCTTCCGGCTTAAACTGGCGTAGTCCTGTTCTCGAAAACAAATGCCCGTTTTCTGGGTGATGAGACGGGCAATCTCTTGGAGGGTAAGGGGGATCATAGGGTGCGGGATACGGGCAAGCGGAACAGTCAGGGCGCAAAGAGGGACAGGGGAAGGGTACGCTCACCGGAGCGGGCAGCCTGGGCCGGGGGAACCAAACGCTGGGGTTGCGGGGGCGGGGGCTGGGACCGCTGTCCCTCCCGCTGGGAGGTTGTCCCTAGCTTAGCGCCCTTGCGAGTGACCTCCCGCAGGGGAGACCGTTTAAGCTGGGCATCCCAGAGATTGGCCGATTCCAGGTTGGCATCCTCCAAGGCCGTTCCCGCTAGGCAAGCTCCAATCAAATTGGTCATGGCTAGATTAGTATTTTCCAACTGGGCATCACTCAAATCCGCCAAACTTAACACAGCTTCCCGGAGATCGGCCCCCCGGAGATCGGCATGGCGCAGGCTAGCTTTGTAGAGGTTGGCGTTGACAAGGTTGGCTCCCCCTAGGTCTGCGCCTTGGAGGATGGTTCCGACTAGGCTGGCCATGCAGAAGTTGGCCCGGTTGAGGTGGGCGTTGGATAGGTTGGCGAGGTAGAGGGTTGCGCCGATTAAGTTGGCTTCTTCGAGCAGGGCCGATCGCAGGTCTACCTCATAGAGGTGGGCATCGCGGAGATCGGCTTGGTACAGAATGGCCTCCCGCAGATCGGCTTGATAGAGGTTGGCGTAGCGGAGGTTGGCTTGGGTGAGGTTGGCGGTGTAGAGATTGGCCCCGTATAAATCGACTTCTTGGAGGTTGCTTTGGATGAAGCGGGTCATGCAGAGGTCAACCCGGTAGAGGCTAGCCCGCTGAAAGTTCGATCGATCGAAAATAGCTTCTCGCAAGTTCGATCGACTTAAATCACACTCTTCAAAGTTGATGGCGGTAAAAGTAGCTTGGTGAAAATCCACTTCCCGCAGGTCTGGTTTGAGGGTTGGATTTTCCGATCGCCACTGATTCCAGGTTTCAACACCTTGACTCAGAATTTCCAGATGTTCAGCACTGGCCATGGGGTAGGGTCTCGCTGGCGTGGGACTCGTAACTCTAGTATCCGCTGCTCTTGGGCAAGGGGGGGCAAACTGCATAGCAAACTTCACAACTTTAAGGCGGGTGCATTGCCCTTTTGCCCCGGTACAGACCAAGGTCCGTGCTCCGAGCCGTTTTGGCTCACCCGTTGGCTTGGGTTGGGGGGACATACTACCAAATCCGATTAATCTCGATTCGTTTTGGTAGGGGCAATCCCCCCGTGGTTGCCCCGATTAATCTCGATTCGTTTTGGTAGGGGCAATCCCCCCGTGGTTGCCCCGGTTTTGGGCCGAAGAGGGTCGGCACAGGGGCACGACCCCTACCCGTTTATTCTGTTTCAGGCTCAACGGATTTGGTATAGTACTGAGCCTCCTCCCGGCATTCTGCCGCCAGCGCCCTGCGGAGACTGAAGGGGTAAATCACCTCCCCCGCTGGTCGCCACTCCCGGAGGCGCAGGGTGACATTGATATCATCTAAGCGAATCCAAGCCCGAAAATAGGCATCCGTGGGGGAGCGTTGGGTTAAAAGCTTCAGGAGCGCCTTGAGATCCGCCTCCGCCGTGAGTTGGGGTTTAAGCCAGGGCAGAATTTGGTCGTAGGCGATCGGTAAGAACGTCCCATGGCGCTGGGTCTGAGCGACATAATCCTGGGCAAATTGGCAATTAAAGCGCAGAATCAGGGGAGCCTTAGGTAAATAGAAGTTAAACCCCCAGGCCGCTTCCAGTTCCCGGCGAACATAATCGGGCTGGGGCAGTTGCCCCGATCGCCACAGGGACCGTAATCCGCTGGGCACTTGGGGATCGCCCCAGGGCAGGATCTGTAAATGCTCCGAGCGAATGCGATCGAGGCGGTAGTTGTGCCAACCCCACGATCCATCCGCATGGTCTCCATAGGCACTTAAATACTTTGCCCGCCGGGTGTAATGCAAACAGACAGGATAGACCGTTGCAGTCCCTTGGTGCTGGCGTTGGGGCACCCAGGACTCAAACCGCACCACGGCCCCTTCTGGGGACTGCCAGAGGTGTTCGAGTTGGTCTTGGTAGGTGTCAACCCGCTCTTGGTCAGCCTCCGAGAGAATATAGTTGACCTCAAAGAAAATCCGCTGGGGTGCGGGGTCTCGGCCAGATTTCTGGGTCTGGGTGGCTTGGTGCTGCCAAATTTGCTCAATAATCGGCTCTAGACTGGGCTGAAGAAAGGCAACGGATTCTAGAGCGCGGATCACATCCCAACCCTGGGCACTGGAGAGGCTTTGGAACAGATGGGGCTGGGGGGCAGACAAAGCCGCTTCGTGCTGAAATTCGGGGGGGAAGGGCAGGTCTTGGGGCGATCGCAGCCGGTAACAGCCCCGTGACGCTTTCTGCAACCAGCCCTGTTCGGCTAAGGCTTTGAGGTCATTGCGCAGGGCACGGTGAACGATCGCAAACGGGCGTTCCTGGAGCAGGCAGTCTAGCTGCGATCGTGACAGATGGGAAATGTGGGCTAATTCAGTGTGCCAGTCTGGGGACGGGGGAGCGGCCCCCCACAGCAGGGAGAGGGCGGTGTGCTGGCAGAGGCAGGGCTTACCGTGGCAGGTAGCCAGAATTTGGTCGGATGTGGCCAGTTCTTGGCGATCGTGGCTGGGGGCAAAGCTGCGATCGCGCCAAACCGGATAGCTAAAGGTTTCCGGCCAGGGTTCTCGCAGAGGCTGCCGGGGGCCGTAGAAGTTCTGGAGGCAGTACCACAGGCGAATGGTGCGCAGAAAGCGAGATTCCAAGAGACCATTGCTGAGCCAGTGGAGAGTTGTGGGGGCGGGGGGCGATTGAAAAAAAAGCAGGTTAGGGGTCAAGGACATAGATCAGTTTGCCGATGGCAGCTTAGTCGAAGGGATGCACCCTTTCCCAGCGATCCTAGAATACCCCTATTCAAGATGGGTTGTATACTGACATCACTGCTGAATAAATCCCCTTGGAGGTGCCGATGTCCCCTGCCCTACCGTCCACCAATGCCCCGATCCGTCTGAGCCTGAGTGAGCGCCGTTGGCTTCAGGGCTTGGGCTATCAGGTGTTGACGATCGATCTGGTCAACCCCGATCGCATGATCCAACCCCAGGACTTAAGCAGTTTGCAACTGCCTCCCGGCCTTGATGCGACGGGGGGCGTGGTGATTTCGGGGCGTGCGCCCATTTGGCTCTATGGCTTTTTGGTCCATGAACTGCACCCTACGGCCTGGGTGGCCTGCTACGACCCGCGCCTCAGCGGTGCTGTGGTGGTGGCGACCCATTCCCACCAAACCCACATTGGGACTGTGCTGGCGATCGATTCCAGTGCGACCCCAGCGCCGCGTCTGTGTCCGGCGCTGTTGGTTGTGGGGCCACCGGACAGCGGCAAGAGTGTGCTGTCCCATGGGCTGTGGCAGCGGTTGGTGCAGGAAAATCCCAAGGTTTACTTGCAGCGGGCGCAGTGGGACGGGGAGGGGAATTGGTGGTTGGAGTTGGGGGAAGATCTGGATCCCGATCGCCGGGAGGCGTGGAAAGCTGCCTACAAGGGGGAACTGACCGATCGCTTTTTTCCCTACCAAGCCCAGGCGATTTTGAATTTGCGGCGGCAGCAGGATTTGGTGATTGTGGATGTGGGGGGGAAGGTGCAGCCGGAAAAGCAGCCGCTGCTGGAGGCTTGCTCCCATTATCTAGTGATTAGTTCGGATCCGGCGGCGATCGAGCCGTGGCATGAGTTCTGCCGCGATCGGGGGAATCTCCAGCCCGTGGCGGTGATCCACAGTTCCCTAGAGTCGGGGACGGTGGTGCATCAGGAGATGCCCTATGTGGAACTGACGGCTGGGCCTTGGATTGCGGGCCGCAGTCCAGAAATCCCGGACATTCTGGTTAATACCCTCATGAAGCTACTCTAGGAGGATAATGTCATGAATTCTTCACTGATTGATGCGGCTTACCAAGTGAATGCTCTTTTTTTGCTTTTGGGTGAGAATAATTTACCCAATGCGGTGGCGGCGCTGACCTTGACCTGTCCGGGGGGGGAGGTGTATCTGATTTATACCGATCGCAC
>JAYKJG010000279.1:0-7255 GCA_035286285.1 Prochlorothrix sp. | reverse complement strand
AAACGCATTTACCGCAATCGTTATCCCAGTGCTGCCCTTCGGGACATTGATCCCCACACCGCACGGTATAGGTGTCACCGTCTTTCCAGTCTTTAGTAAAAAGTATCTTAGATCCATTGCGAACCCTTAATACTTTGGAAGGGATTGCAGCTTGGCACGTTCCCCTAGCACCAAAAATAGCGGGTCTATACGTTTGCTCTCCTGTAATTCCTGTCCAAGTTCCGCCACCGGGATAACTATAGACTAGCCCCCAATAGTACCCACCAAATCCCCTAACCCAAACTAGATTCCCTCCGGTTGGAAACACCCCTAAATAAATACATCGCCAGCCTGCGGCGTTGCGAAATTCGACGATCACAAATATAGGGCTAGGATTTGTTGCAAAAGATTCGGTAGGGACGGGTATGGTGTCAGATTTAGATTGATCTTCGATTACAACATCGATCGGCCCGTCAAACGCCCAAACCTCAGAGCCGTTGACCCTGAGGTAGGCTTTCTCTCCTGGTTGGCAGTAACTCATCAGACCACACTAGCGTTTTTGGGGGGGTGAGGTTGTCTGCCCCATTTTAGGCGATTTTTCCAGGGTGAGGCCCGACTTAGGAGAGCAATCCCCCCTTTATTTCGAATTCCCCTGGGGGTATTGCTGTGAATGTTCCTCCCTGCCTGCTTTTCAGCGGGTGGGGGGGAACAGTCGTTTAGGGGAGATGAGGGAAACATGAACAGGGCGGGGAAGGCGATCGCACTCTCGATCGGCTAATAACTCATAAATAATCCCCGTCACTCAGTTCACCCCTAAACAGAAAAGCCTGATCTGCTGCAAGAGCGATCGGGCTTTTCCATGTAATAGGGCACCCCCTAAGACTGCCCAGCAATCTGCTGGATCGAATGCCTCAGAACCTTCAGAAACGTATTGTTTCGGCTCTCAGCGTCGGCAATCAGTGCCTCATAGCTCATCACAAATACATCAACCTTAAGTGGCTCAGTGTCCAGAGCGATACTGACCTTCTGATGATTAAAAAACACCTGTCCATGGGAGAAAAGAGGGTTGAATCCATAGTCTCGCAACACAAGCTCAAAGTCCGTTTCGATATCCACAATGCCGTAAAACCAAAGCTTCTCGATCTTGCTAGGGAAATAACGAAGAAGCCTTTGGGCGCGTTCTCGCAACTGAAACGCGGCCTCGAAACTTTGGGCAAGCTTTACCCCGTGTTTTTTGATTTCCACTATCACGACACTGACTGGTCTGTCCGAGCTATGGGGATCGCTGGAGAACACCACAGCGATATCTGGTCGTCCCGGATCAGAGACCTCATCGCCTGTGATCTCCCGAATCAACTCCTCCATTCTCCTATCACTGAAGATTGTAGTGAAGCTCATGAAGCGATCGTCCAGGAGCCAGACATTGTTGCTGTAAATATGATCCTCAAAGTCCTGGCCAGAGATTTTCCGCTTCATTGGTACAATGATTTTGTGTAGATCGGCTTCGCTACTCTGTTCATCTGTCGCCTTCAGCTTGGCAATAATCTGAGAGCGGTACAGGATGTATTCCGCTAAGGTCCGTGAGGACAACTCTATGGCCTTCTGGTACTGAGAATCATCAAGCGCCTCGCACTCCAAGATTTGTTTTTGCTCACTAAAAAGCTTCATCTGAGCCGCTTCAAGGACTGAAGACCTGACGATCAGCCCCGTTGGGCGAGAAGGGAAGAAGCCCGCCAAGTGGGGATACCGCTCATTGAGGGATTGAAGCACCTTGGTATTCTCAGCCCCCACGGCTGGGATCTCCCGCTCAATAATTTGCCCAATTGCGTCCCGGAGATTTTCGTCAAAAGTGCGTTTGTTGAGGTCTTCAGGTAGTTCAAGGATTTGCCTAGAGGGATTGGTCATGCCCCGAAAGCACTCTGCCTGCAACAGGAAGCGAAGCTGGTAGCCGTTTGGGACAGCGTTGGACTGGATCAAGTCATACTCAATTGCTCGGCTATCCACACAAATGCCGACATACATGGAGGTTTTGCCGCCCCAAGTTGGGGGAGGGTCAATTGAGTAATAAATTTTAGACTCGCAGCCTAAGCCTAGTGCTTCGGTGGGAAGCCCCACTTCGTGCAGATCTGGCAATTTATCGAGGGTAAATTCTTCTTCGCTAGAAACAAGGTCATACCTTGGACCTGGGTGAACCACATGGAGATCAACCTTAATTCTCAGGCTCTCCTCTTTCTGTTTCATGTAGAAGAAGCGGGGGAAGAATTCCTGTTGAATGCGCTGTATGATGACCTCGGGCCGAATAAAGTCATAGTTGGCTAATTTTGACTTGACATACCCTTTCATCTTCAGGATTGTCCCCAGGGGTGCCGCAGAGGTAGTTACTTGGGCCTCACCCTCGAAGTCTTTGGTAAAGGTGAATAGCCGCTGTTTTTTAGACCCTTGTTCATCTCGATAAACGCTGGAAACTTCCACTTCGTCAAAGTAAGCGAGGTAGACCAGGCGACCCAGACCCTTGTGGTCCTTATTCTCTACTTCAAGGAGGCTGGAGAATTTCTCAAATTGCCTTGCGCCAATGCCAGCCCCGTTATCCTTGATTGACAGCACAGTTGTCCTGGACGCGCCCCATTCGTCAATCTGAATATTGATCGTGATCTGAGTGGCTCCTGCATCTAGGGCATTGGCCACCGCCTCAAAATAAATTTGTTCGTGGGAGGGATTAGGGTAGAACGTGCCAACCGCGTTTCTTAGGTTAATTTTCATGGCTGAGTGCTTCCTGCTTCAGGACGTGGCTACCCTAGTTTAGCTGTACTGGGGTGCTTAGACGACCCGCCTTCCCCACGAAGAAGGGCACCCCGTGGCCACCCTCTAGGGTCAGTCTGCTGACTTCAGTTAAAAGCTCGATCGACTGCGATTTTTCCAGGGTGAGGCCCGATTTAGGAGAGCAATCCCCCCGTGGTTGCCCTGGTTTTAGTCCCAAGGGGGGAGCCACAGGGGCACGACGACCCCCACCGGGCAACCCGGCCCTCTTCGAGAGATTGGCTAGGGGGTGAGGCTTTGGAGGGTGGTGAAGAAATTGGGGTAGGAAATTGAGGCCGCTTCAGCCCGATCGATCTGAGTTGGACCTTGGGCCATCAGCGCCGCGATCGCAAAGCTCATGGCAATGCGGTGATCGGTATAACTGTCCAGTTCTGCACCGGTGAGGGGCGTTCCGCCCGTAATTTCCAGACCATCGGGCCGCTCCGTGACCTTAGCGCCCATTTTGGCCAACTGGCTTGCCATGACGGCCAGCCGATCGCTCTCCTTCACCCGTAACTCTTCCGCATCCCGGATCACCGTCGTTCCCTGGGCACAGGTTGCCGCCACCGCCAAAATTGGGATTTCATCAATCAAGCGGGGAATCAAATCCCCACCGATTTCACAGCCCTGGAGTTGGCTCGATCGCACCCGCAGATCCGCCACGGGTTCCCCGGTCACCTCCCGCTGATTTTCCAGGGTCACATCGGCCCCCATCAGTTCCAGCGCCTCTAAAATGCCCGTGCGCGTGGGATTAATGCCCACATTCTCGATTAATAGCTCAGAACCGGGCACGATCGCCCCCGCCACTAACCAAAACGCCGCCGAGCTAATATCCCCCGGCACCACCACCCCTTGCCCCTGTAACTGGGCTGGCCCCTGCACCGTCACGCTGCGGCGCTCTGGATCCACCGCAATCTTCGCCCCAAAGGCCCGCAACATCCGCTCACTGTGGTCCCGCGACAAAGCCGGTTCCGTCACCGTGGTTTCCCCGTCGGTGAGGAGGCCCGCTAGCAAAATGCAGGATTTAACCTGGGCTGAGGCAACGGGAGAGTGATAGTGGGTGGGTTTGAGGCGTTGGCCCTGGACGGCGAGGGGGGCGAGGGTGTTGCCCTGACGGCCCCAGATTTGGGCACCCATTTGGGTTAGGGGTGTGACCACGCGGGACATGGGGCGGCGACGCAGCGAGTGATCCCCCGTGACCGTGAAAAAGCGATCGGGCTGAGAGGCCAGCAGCCCCAACATCAGCCGCAGGGTTGTGCCAGAATTTCCCGCATCCAGCACCCGATCGGGTTCCTGCAAATTCCCCAGGCCCACCCCTTGCACCGTGACCAATTCTGTATTTAAGGGCGAAATTTGAACCCCCATTGCCTGGAAACAGTGGGCGGTACTTTGGGGGTCTTCGCCGAGTAATAAGCCTTCAATGCGGGTCTCGCCCTGGGAAATGGCTCCTAACATCAGGGCACGGTGGGAAATCGACTTATCTCCAGGAATTTGCACAGTTCCCTGAAGGCAAACCTCTCCCTGGGGGGTGAGGTGTAGCACCTGATGCTGGTCTTGTTGCTCTAACTGAATCTCAATACTCACGGAATACTCACGGATGTTTTGGCGGAAGAGAGGGCGGAAGAGAGGGCAGAAGAGATATTTTAGACCGGTTGAGCGGGGGGAGATCAGCAAGCCGATCGCAAAGCGGGATTGCGCCTACCCATTCACCCCCCAACGCCCTAGTACAGACCAAACCAGTGCAAAATCCCTTGGCCCGTGAACAGTTCCACCAAAACAATGGCTATAAACGCCGTCATCGCCAGCCGTCCGTTGAGGCGCTCAGCATAGCGAGTAAATCCAGCCTTGGGGCGAACCGGGGCGGGCACGCGGGAGGGTTGGGGCACCGCTGCGGTTGGGGTGGATTCAGGAGCGGCAGACTCAGGGAAAGGCTTAGTCATGGTGGTTGAAGTGTCGTGAAAGTCTAAGGTGTAGGATAAAGGCGGGGTCAGGGTGGGAACCGGTTCGGCGATCGATGCGGGATCTCAACACCGCATCCCCCCTCGATCAAGCTCGGCAACTGGCCCCCAGCGTCTCCAATCATAGTACAGGGTCTCTGCCATACTGGAGCAAGGGCGGTTTGGTCCGTTGGTCCCTCTGCTTACTAGCATTGCCAAGTCCGGCATTACAGCTATTAGCGTTGGGGAACTCTCAATATCTGGTGGGGGTCACGACCCCGTGGCTCCCCTCTGGGCGACCCACAATCAGGGCAACCACGGGGGGTTTGCCCCTACCAGAAGCCTGGACCCTCTCAAATCACCATTAACTAACTTGTTCCCACGCTCTGCGGGGGAATGCCTCCCCCGACGCTCCAGCGTCCTTCGTCTTTGCCACGCAACACACTCCCGTTACGCAATACACTTCACCACAAGGTCTCCAACAATAGCCATGGAAATCGGACTGCCTAAGGAAACAAAGGATCAAGAATTTCGGGTTGGACTCACCCCTAGCAGTGTCCGTACCCTAACTGAAGCAGGCCATCGGGTCTTTGTAGAGCGGCAAGCGGGCCTTGGGGCCGGATTCCAGGATGAGCACTACCAAGCCGCAGGGGGAGCGATCGTCCCTGGGGCAGAGCAAGCGTGGGGCCGGGAGATGGTGGTTAAGGTCAAGGAACCGCTGCCGTCGGAGTATAAGCACCTGCGCAAGGGCCAGCTTTTATTTACCTATCTCCATTTAGCTGCCGATCGCCGCTTGACCGAAGCCCTGATGAACAAAGGCGTAACCGCCGTTGCCTACGAAACCGTGGAACTGGCCGATGGTCGCTTGCCGCTGCTGACCCCGATGAGTGTGATTGCGGGGCGGCTAGCAGTCCAGATTGGGGCGCGGTTTTTGGAGCGGCAGCAGGGGGGCCGAGGGGTCTTGCTGGGGGGAGTGCCGGGGGTGCGGCCCGGTCAGGTGGTGGTCTTGGGGGGTGGCGTGGTTGGGACGGAAGCGGCCCGGATGGCGGTGGGCATGGGTGCCCAGGTGACCGTGTTGGATATTAATGTCGATCGGCTGGCCTATTTAGAAACCATTTTCGGCTCACGGGTGGAACTGCTCTACAACACGCCGACGCTGTTGGAAAAAACGGTGCCCGATGCCGATTTGCTGATTGGAGCGGTTTTGGTGCCCGGTCGTCGTCCGCCGACCTTGGTGTCGCGGCAGTTGGTGGCCCAAATGCGGCCCGGTTCGGTGCTGGTGGATGTGGCGGTGGATCAGGGCGGTTGCATTGAGACCGTGCGGCCCACCTCCCACACGGAGCCGGTTTATCTAGAAGAAGGGGTGGTTCACTACGGAGTCCCCAATATGCCCGGTGCTGTGCCCTGGACTGCAACCCAAGCCCTGAATAACAGTACCCTGCCCTATGTGCTGAAGTTGGCAAATCAAGGCTTAGGAGCCTTTAAGGCAGACTCTGCCCTGGGTTTGGGGCTAAATACTTACAATCATGAGTTAATTCACCCGGCAGTGCGGTCTATGTTCCCAGATTTAGCGGCACCGCTGGCCTAGGAATAAGGTGCTCAATGCCCCCAGAACAACCAGCCCCACCCCCCCCAACCCCTAATCTCCCGGCTTCTGGCTTACCGTGGCTCGGTCCGAGCTTTGTGGCCATTGGGGCGGAGGATGTGGCGGGTTTAGTGGCGTTTTACCAACGGCTGTTGGGGCAAGCGCCCCAGCTTTACCAGGCCGATCGCTATGGGGAATTTCACCTTCCAGGGCTGCGCCTTGCCCTCTTTCGGCCCCGGCCAGACCAGCGCCATCTTTTCCAACCCCTGCCGCCCGCTACGCCTCCAGCCTTTGACCCCAGGATTGACCCTAGGATTGACCCCAGGACTGACCCCAAGACTAACCCCAATTCCACCCCCGCCCCTAGCGTGAGCCTTTGCATAACGGTGCATGACCTCACTGCCGCGATCGACCACTGCCGCCAGCTTCAGCTTGTCCCCAGCCCCCTCCACACCGCCTCCCACGGCCAAGAATTCTCCATCTTGGATCCCTTGGGCAACCGCATCCTCTTCTATGCCCCCACAGCAGGCTATAGCGATCCGCCGTGAACTCTGAATCCTCTTGCTCCCCTCTCCCCCCTGGGGGTGGGGGCTGGGGGATGGGGTGCAAGGTGCATCCCAATTTAGAAGCCCTCACCCTAAATCCCTCTCCCAGCACGGGCGAGGGACTTTGAAAAATCTTGCTCCCCTTCTGCCCCTTTTGGGAGAAGGGGCTGGGGGATGAGGGGGTGCATTTGCAAAAGTGGGATACAACCGGGGTGCATTTCACTTTTGCTAAGGGGCGGACTAAAGTCCGCACTACGAGCCTTGGGCGGACTAATACCAAATCCGACTAATCTCGATTCGTTTTGGTAGGGGCAATCCCCCCGTGGTTGCCCCTGCATTTGGCTGGTCGAGGGTCGGCACAGGGGCACGACCCCTACCCGTTTATTCTGTTTCAGGCTCAACGGATTTGGTAT
>JAYKJG010000278.1:0-2824 GCA_035286285.1 Prochlorothrix sp. | reverse complement strand
CTTGGCAAAAGGGCAATGCACCCTGTGATACAACGGGGTTTAGAAAACGGGTTTAATCGCTGCACCCCAACCGTTGTCTTCCCCCAGTGAACTTCAGTAACATCACTGTCGTCAAATATACTGTCGTGTTCCCGGTAAGCTCCAGCAAAATCACTGTTGTTGAATATCCAGAGTCTTACTACGTTGTTATATAGCTAATCAAAAGTCCATCCTAAATCCTGCTGTCCCCTAGTGCAGAGCGATCGAATCTGGTCTTTAGGTGGTCAATCATCACCCTGTCCTCAAGTTGCTGTCCTTGGATAGGTGTGCTTCAGTATCTACAGCACTTTTCCACCCTGCTCCCGTACAGCAGGTATCGGTTTGTAGGATATCAACACGCCGCACCCCTCTTGCATAGAGGACAGCTAGAAAATTTGCAGCATCCGGTTGGCCCATCGCATCCGGTTGGCCCATCGCATCCGGTTGGCCCACATCAGAGACTTGAGTATTCAGTTCTGCATCCAGAACTTAAGTTTAGGGTTGCTTATGCCCCGCTGTAACGAGATTTAGTCTCAACGCTACGCTGAAAGCCGATTGATAAAGCAAATCTTAAGTGACTTGAAATGCTTGCAGGATCAAGGTTTCAGGCGATTGCTCATGCTTATGGCGATTTGCTGGAACGTCTGCGGCATGGTCATTTCTGTGACTTATCAAATCAGTTCTAAAACGGGTCCATTTCACTTTGGACGGGCCGGAGCGGCTCATACTGCCCAAAGGGTGTTTGTGGGATAGCCGTCTCGGCTGTCCATTGGCAAAAGTGAAATGCACCCTCTAAAACTTTGTGCTTGAACGGAGTTCTGGATCTAACTCCGTGCGTTCCACGACACTTCTGTGGGGATGCATTGCGTAGTCGGCAGCGCCTTAAGTAATAATACTGATTTAGGGTGTGGC
The DNA here is from genome assembly GCA_035286285.1 of Prochlorothrix sp. GTDB lineage: Bacteria > Cyanobacteriota > Cyanobacteriia > Prochlorotrichales > Prochlorotrichaceae > Prochlorothrix. Next base: position 1,894 of record JAYKJG010000278.1, on the reverse strand, counting down.
ATAATCTTTGCAGTAAGGGTATACCGCATATTTCCCTATATTCGACCCATATCTGCCCTATTTTGCCCAATATCTGACGCTGAACTCTCAGCCTAGCGTCTACCTTCGTTTTATCCACATAATCTACCGATCGAACCATTATGACCCCCACCTCTGCACCCTGCGGCTCCTGGTCTTCCCCCATCACTGCCAATCTGATTGCTGCCAACAGCATTGGCCTGGATGAAGCACTGTTTGATGGGGAGCAGCTTTATTGGGTGGAAATGCGCCCTGCGGAAGGAGCACGTAATGTTCTCTGTCGCTACGACGGTCCTGAGAGCGCCCCGGACCTGACCCCGGAGCACATCAACGTTCGCACACGGGTCCATGAGTACGGCGGAGACTGCTGCACGCTACACCAGGGTCTTGCCTATTTCTCCAACTTCAAGGACCAACGCCTCTATCGTCTGGTTCCTGGACAGGATCCCCAGCCCCTTACGCCGGAAGGAGTGGACTTGCGCTATGCCAATGGTCTGATTCATCCCCAAGGCTCCGTCTGGATTGGCATTCGTGAAGATCATCGTGGCGATGGTGAAGCCGTTAATACCCTGGTCAGCCTGGATCTGGATGCGGCGCTGACGACACCCCAGGAAGGCCGCATTTTGGCCAGTGGCCATGACTTTTTTGCGTCGCCCAGCCTTAGTCCTGACGGCCAACAGTTGGCTTGGCTGACCTGGGACCATCCCCAAATGCCCTGGGATGGCACGGATTTATGGGTTGGGACGTTCCAGGCTGATGGATCTTTGGGACAGATTCAACACATTGCGGGTGGTCCTTCTGAGTCGGTGTTTCAACCGCTGTGGTCCCCGGATGGACGGCTGTATTTTGTCAGCGATCGCAAGAATTGGTGGAACCTTTACCGCTGGGATCCCCAGAATCCCGCTGGGGATGGAGAACGGGTCTATGGCTTGGAGGCGGAGTTTGGACTGCCCCAATGGGTTTTTGGCATGACGACCTATGGGTTTCGATCGGCCCAGGAAATGATCTGTAGCTATACCCAGGACGGTATCTGGTTTTTGGCCCGTCTTGACCTGAGCCAAACGGAGCCGGTCTTAATCCCCTTTGATCTGCCCTTTACGGAAATCAGTAATATTCAGGTCAGCGGCGATCGGGTGGCCTTTATGGCCGGATCCGCTGCCCAAGCGACAACCCTCTATCTGCTCGATCTCAGCACCCAAGACCTCACCCCCATTCGCTCTTCCACCAGCCTGGATCTGGATCCCCGCTACCTCTCCCAGCCGGAGCCGATCGCCTTCCCCACCACTGACAACCTCACCGCCTACGCCCTCTACTACCCCCCCACGAATCCCGACTACATCGCCTCCCCCGGCGAAAAGCCCCCCCTCCTCGTTAAAAGCCACGGTGGCCCCACTGCCGCCACCCGTGTTGGCCTCAACCTGACGATTCAGTACTGGACCAGTCGCGGTTTTGGGGTGCTGGATGTCAACTATGGCGGCAGTACGGGCTATGGGCGAGCCTACCGGGAGCGTCTGAAGGGCCAGTGGGGCATTGTTGATGTGGCGGACTGTGCCAATGGTGCCCGCTATATGGTCAAGCGGGGGGATGCTGATGGCGATCGGCTGGCGATCGATGGGGGCAGTGCGGGGGGCTATACCACCCTGTGCGCCCTCGCCTTTACCGATGTCTTTAAGGCCGGATCGAGCCGCTATGGGGTGAGCGACCTGACAGCCCTTGCGGAAGATACCCATAAGTTTGAGTCCCGCTATTTGGATAGCTTGGTTGGCCCCTACCCGGCTGAAAAATCGCGCTATTTAGACCGATCGCCCATTCACCACACCGATCGCCTCAATTGCCCCGTCGTCTTCTTCCAAGGGCTAGAGGATAAAATCGTGCC
>JAYKJG010000277.1:0-3403 GCA_035286285.1 Prochlorothrix sp. | reverse complement strand
ACGACAGTATATTTGACGACAGTGATGTTACTGAAGTTCACTGGGGGAAGACAACGGTTGGGGTGCAGCGATTAAACCCGTTTTCTAAACCCCGTTGTATCACAGGGTGCATTGCCCTTTTGCCAAGGGACAGCCGAGACGGCCATCCCACCAAAACCTTTTGGGCAGTATGAGCCGCTCCGGCCCGTCCAAAAAGTGCAATGAACCCCCATAAAACCTGTAATGTAAAACCCGTTGGAGTGCTATGGGGGAGCTAGGCTGGATGAGAGCTTGGATTGACGATGCTGTGCTGTATTTACACCCGGAGGATGTGCCCCAGTATAAAAAGGGTGGCTCGGTGGTGCGAAATACTTATTTTTGGGCCTTGCGATCGATCGCCGCCCGATCGTCCTTCGATAAACCCTGGGAATATGAAGCCGAAGTCTGGTTTGCCCTGCAACGGATGCTGATGAGCTTTTTAGAGTCAGGCTATCTGCCCCTCCGGGAAACTCAGTTAGAATTTGCGCCAGAGGCCACGATTCCGGAAGTCTTGCGATCGGTCTCAACTTGGCAGTAGCAGGATAGGGCCGGAGTGATAAGATCAGGTCCAGTTTTGCTGTTATCCCACCTATCTCCCAGCCAAGAGGTATCATGTTTAAGCAATATGAGACGCTTCAGCACGTTCTCAGCACCGTTTTTGTCATCGTCACCCTTGCCGGAATCGGCATTCCCCTCGTCTTCTTTGTGGTGGGCAAAATCGTTGAAAGCTTTTCGAGTCAGCGCACCTACGCATTTGATAGCCAGATCCAAGCCAGGATGGAGCGCTTGGGTCTCACCAGTTGGAAAGATCTCTGTAAGGCAGCAGGTGTGCGTCGGAGCACCTTAGATCTGCTGCGCCAAGGCGAGGTGGATCTGCTGCGTCTCAAGCAGTTGCGCCGCTTGGGTGAAGGCTTGGGACTGTCTGTGCCGGATGTTTTGCGGTTAGTGGACTGTGCCGACTTTGGTAAATCCAAATCAGTACTGGCCCCAATTTCTGCACCCGGTGGCGGTTTCTGGCAGGCAATCCAGAACATCTTCAATCCCAGCGTTGCAGAGTAGCACAATGCTTCCGGTAGGAGCAATCCCCCCGTGGTTACCCTAGATCCCGGTAGGGGCAATCCCCCCGTGGTTGCCCTGGTTTTAGGCCGGTAGGGGCAATCCCCCCGTGGTTGACCCGGTTTTAGGCCGGTAGGGGCAATCCCCCCGTGGTTACCCTAGGGTGCATTTCACGTTTGCCAAGGGGCGGACTAAAGTCCGCACTACGAGCCTAAGTGCAATGCACCCAACGGACAAAAATCCCCCGTAGCTGCCCTAGGGCAATCCCCTAAGGTCATCCCGATGCTAGCCCCAAGCAGGGACCACGGGGGCACGGCTCCTACCCAGGTAATCCAGCCAAGCCCGCCACTCACCCCCTCAGCCCAGCAACCCCTCAGCCCAGCAACCCCTACGCCTCGGCACCCTGACTTTGTTCTGCTGTCTGGGCCTTATCTTTCTTTCCCTTCCGTCCTATCTAGTCCTATGACCCTGACTCAACTGCCTCCCCAGCCCCATAAAAAAGCCAAGGGCTTAAAGCCCGGTAGCCGCCGCCCTGCTAAGGATTTGTGTAGTGAGTGCGGCCTGTGTGACACCCATTATGTCCACTATGTCAAGGAAGCCTGTGCCTTTCTAAACCAGCAATTTGAAGATCTGGAGGAAAAATCCCACGGGCGACAGCGGAATTTAGACGATCCACGGGAGTTATATTTCGGGGTTCACCAAACGATGGTAGCGGCCCGGAAAAAGGAGCCGATCGCCGGTGCCCAGTGGACGGGGATTGTCAGCACGATCGCCTGTGAAATGCTGACCCAAGGCTGGGTTGAGGGCGTGATTTGCGTGCAGAACACCAAAGAAGACCGCTTTGGTCCCCAGGTGGTGTTGGCCCGGACTACCGAGGAGATTCTCGCCGCTAAGGTCAATAAACCGACCCTTTCCCCCAATCTGTCGGTGTTGGAGCAAATTGAGCGGTCGGGCCTGAAGCGGGTGCTGGCGATCGGGGTGGGGTGCCAAATCCAAGCCCTGCGAGCCGTGCAAGACCAAATTGGGCTAGAAAAGCTCTATGTGCTGGGGATGCCCTGTGTGGATAATGTCAGCCGGGAGGGATTGGATACCTTCCTCAAAACCACCAGCCGATCGCCGGAAACCGTGGTCCATTACGAATTTATGCAGGACTTTAAGGTCCACTTTAAGCACGAAGATGGATCCGAAGAGCAAGTCCCCTTCTTTGGCCTAAAAACCAACAAACTCAAGGATATTTTCGCCCCCTCTTGCCTTAGCTGCTTTGATTATGTCAATAACTTGGCAGACCTCACCGTGGGTTACATGGGGGCCAATTTTGGTTGGCAGTGGATTGTGGTGCGCAACCAGACGGGCCGGGAAATGCTGGATCTGGTGCGGGATCAGTTGGAGATGCAGCCGGTAACCTCCGAGGGCGATCGCCATGCAGCGGTCCAGCAAAGCATCCCCGCCTATGAAAAAGGCGTGACCTTGCCCATGTGGGCCGCCAAGCTCATGGGGGTCTTTATTGAGCGTTTCGGCCCCAAGGGGCTGGAGTATGCGCGGTTCTCGATCGACTCCCACTTTACCCGCAATTATCTCTATGTACGCCGCCACTACCCAGAAAAATTAGCCGCCCATGTGCCGGAATTTGCCAAGCGAATCGTGGCCCAGTACCAATTACCGAAAGGTTAAAGGCAGTTGACTTAACCCCTAGCGGTGGGGTTTGATGAAGTGCGGCCTGCCCGCCCGATCGCCCTTCTATCACTGCTTGGATCCCCATGGTTGTCCAACTCAACTCCCCTCTGTTGCAACGCGCCCCGCTTCCGGTCCAAGTGCCTTACACCCCAAACTCAGAAGGGTTACCCCAGCTAGAAGGGCGGGTCCAAGTTGTGACGGCGGCCCACCGTAGCTTTTTCACCAGTGTCATGGCTGAAGCCTTTCGGCTAGCGGGTCAGGGAATGGGGGTGTTGGTGGTCCAGTTCCTCAAGGGGGGGGCCAATCAGGGGGTAGACAGCCCCATGAATTTTTGCCGCAGCTTGGATTGGTTCCGCTGTGACCTGTCGTTTTGCGTCACCGAGGGTTATCTCCAACGGGCCGATCGTCGCTCCCAAGCCCAAAAGGCCGTCACATCGCTGTGGCAACAAACCCAGGAGCGCATTGCCCAAGGCCACGACGGCTTGGTGGTGTTGGATGAGTTGAGTTTGGCGATGCACTGGGGGTTGATTCCAGAGGGAGAGGTGTTGCAGGTGCTGGAAAGTCGCCCCATTCATCTGGATGTGGTGCTAACCGGCCCCCACATGCCAGAGAGTTTGCTCAATCAGGCGGACCAGATTACAGAATTGCGTCGCCC
>JAYKJG010000276.1:0-4876 GCA_035286285.1 Prochlorothrix sp. | reverse complement strand
AAGGGGATTCAGTTGCGCGTGAGTCTCAAGGCTCTGCTAACTCTCTTTTTCCTATGATCTGGAATACAATCGTCAATATTCTGTCAGATCTATAGGCGTTAACGTAGAGATATCCCATCTCTTGTTGGACTTAATCGGACTTAACTCGGACTTAACGTTGATCTACTCGGAGTTTCAGTAGCTACTATGCGTCGATTTCTGCGGAGCTTTACCCATTTAAGCCATCTACCTTCTGTTTTGTGGGGAAAAATTCCACATCCATCCCAGAGTGTGAGATCTCAGCCACAGGGAATCCATCCCCCCAACTTAACCGTGCCCTCTAATCCTGAACCTCGACCAGCCACAGCGCCTGAAGGTGAACCAACTCAAGCTCAAACCTCTATTGCTCCAGAAAACAACAGGACGGCTGTTTATACAACTGTTTATGCTCTAAAGCAAGCGACTGGCAGAGCAAATCCCGTGCTTTGGGTCCATAATTCGCAGGCCAAAACTCGTCAGCAGCGCCGAATCCGGGTGAAGCTCCAAGCTGCCTATCACCCGATCGGGCGCGACCCCAAGAAACTTCAAGAACTGGGCACTCCTCCAGGGGATAGTATCTGGATTGAGAATCGCTATGTGAGCGGGCATCACTGCTCGATCGTCCGGGTCGGCAAGAAGCAGCGGTATGAATTGCGGGACTGGCAAAAGGGGCAGTGGGGCACCTATCGGCAGAATCCTTGGTGGAAGAGGCTACTCACTCGGCGAAAGTTTACGCAGGTACAGCGGAATATCGTGCTGAAAGATGGGGATCGGCTGATTTTAGCGGATCCCAAGGATCCGAAGAAGCGATTTGTGCGGCTGCGGTTTGTGCATCCGCCGGTGTGGTGGGTGCGGATGTTGCGGTGGGGTGCCTATGGGGCTGGGGCTGGAGTGGCAGCCGCAACGGGGGCGGTGGGCTTTGCAGTGTATACGGTGCGGGATGTGCAGATTGAGCCACTGCCCAGTGTGCCGGTGCCGATGGCGATCTATGCCAGCAATGGTCAGACGTTGATGGCGGGGGGGATTGGGACACGCCATGAGGATGCAGAGTCCTTGGCGCAGGTGCCGGAACTGCTGTGGCGATCGCTGCTCTTGTCTGAAGATCAACAGTATTTTTGGCATCCTGGGGTCAATCCCATTCGAGTCATGACCACAGCGATTCGGAACCGCTTAGGGGGCCGAGTGGAAGCGGGAGCCAGCACCTTGACCATGCAGTTGGCACGGACACTGTTTTTGTATGAGGTGAATGCCAAGGATCTTTGGGGCGTTCCCCTGTGGCAAAAGCTGGAAGCGGCTGAGGAAGCCGGAGAAGATGTGCAAGAGATCGAAAATCCCCAAGCCTTGCAACTTACACCAGCGCGGAAAATCCGTGAGGCGGGGCTGGCACTGCGGCTAGATTGGCACTATGACAAGCAAACGCTATTACTGGCCTATATCAATAGTGTGGACTTGGGTTACCGGGAGCTAACTGGAGAAGGCATTCGGGGCTTTAGTGATGCCAGTTTGTTTTACTTTAACAAGCCCTTGGAGAGTCTGTCGGCAGACAATCCCAAGGATATAGCCCGGATTGCGAATTTGGTCGCTTTGGCCCGTGCCCCTCGGGTTGCCTATGGGGTTTGTGAGACGCGAACCCTTCAGGATGAGGTACTGCAAAAATTGCAGGAATCCCAGGAAAAAACGCCTGAGGCTGAGAATTTGCCCGTTCCCAGTGCTGAGCCAGAACCCGAACTCACCGCAGTGGAAATTGCGATCGAGGATGTGGTGTATTTGGTGCGAGTGCGAAACACGTTGGTTAATCTGATGGTCCGGAAGGGACTGGTATCCCCAGAATTGGGCGAACAGGCTAAGCAGCAGTCAAATTACACGCTTTTCGCCAATGAGCAGGGTTTTTGTGAGCGTCGAGTCGATGAAGATCAATATTACGAAGAGACTCCGCTCTTCTTATCCAGCCGGATTCGGGATGAGGTGCAGCAGGTATTGCATCTGAACCCAGAGCCAGAGGCCCAGGCTTGGGGGCTGAATGTGTTTGATAATTTGATTGTGGAGACGAGCTTGGATGTGGAGAAGCAGCAGACGGCGGAACGGATGCTGAACCAAACCCAGGAACGGCTCTGGCGTGAGAAGGGAGTGCCCCATGGTGCTCTGATTAGTTTGGACTCAAACACGGGGGAAATTAAGACCCTGGTGGGAGAGGTGGTATCTCCGGATGGCCTGATTTTTGATTATTCAGCCCAGGAGCAATTGCCACCGGGGTCTACCTTTAAGACGTTCTTTTATGTGACAGCCTTACAGAAGGGAATGACTTTGGAGCAGCGCTTTCCGTGTGAGTCTTTGAGTTGGCTGGGGGAGGTGTTCCCGGTGGCGGAATATTCTCGCTATTGTGGGTCTGGTTTGGTGTCTGACTTGGGGTTGCCGGAGTCGGTGGCTTCTTCGGATAATTTGGTGCCGTTGAAGGTGGTACAGCAGTTTGCCAGTTTGGAGGCTGTGGCAGAAACAGCGAAATTAATGGGGATTTTGTCGCCGTTGGAGCCGCTTAGTCCACGGATGGCGTTTGGGCTGCATCGGGTGAATTTACGGGAGATGGCGGCGGCCTATGCGGTGTTGGCCAATGGGGGCTTGTATAATGCGCCCCATGCGATTACGCGGATTCGGGCCAATGTGAACCAGGGAGAGTGTGACTCTAGCCCAGAAAAGCTGCAAAATTGCCCCGTTATTTATGAATATCGGCAGGATGTGCGGGCTGGTTTACCGGTGTTGAGCCGGGAGGTGGCGGAGCAGATGACGACGCTGTTGCAGGGGGTAGTGTTACCGGGGGGGACGGGGACGGCGGCTTTTCTGGGGGTGGGGGAAGCAGGCAAGACGGGGACGAGTGATCAGTCCCAGGATGGTTGGTTTGTGGGCTATGTGCCGGGGGAAATGACAACGGCGGTGTGGCTGGGGAATTTTATTCAGCCCAGTTTGGCGGTGTTGCCCGGACCAGCACCCTATTTCAGTAGTTCTGATGCGGCGGAGTTGTGGGGGGAGTTTATGGGGCAGTGTCGGGGGGCGGCGGGTTGTGTGCCGCCTGAAGACATGACCAGTGTAGACGCAGCGGAGGCACCCAACTAGGGAGACTGTATTCGGGGGTCCATTCCTTTTTGGGATGAGACCAGAAACCGCTAGAATGGCACAACTCTGGTGGTAAGGATGCCCGGTTATGGCGCAGTATGACAATACCTGTAAGGTTTTGGTGGAGCAGTTTACGGCAGACATTGCCACTTGGCTGCTGGGGGAGCCGATCGACCTCACCACCTTGGAGTCTACCGAGCTACTGGTGGATCCCATTCACACGGACAGCCTGATTTTGTTGCAGTCCGATGCTTTAATTTTGCACATTGAGTTCCAAGTCGAACCGAAGCCCGAAGTGCCCTTTCGGATGCTGGATTATCGCGTGCGGGGCCATCGGCGCTATCCCCATAAGGCAATGCGGCAAATTGTGATTTATCTACGTCCCTCCAATTCTCCCCTGGTCTACCAGGAGCAGTTTGAGCTAGAGAATCTCTTCTATCGCTTCCAGGTGATCCGCCTGTGGGAGCAGCCGACAGAGCAGTTTTTCACGGCTCCAGGTCTGTTGCCCTTTGCGGTGCTGTCGGGGTGCGAGGATCGATCGGCGACGCTTCAGCAGGTTGCCCAGCAACTTCAGGATCTCCCCTTAGCGGAAGCCGTGGAGCAAAATCTGCGGGCTTCTGCAACGATTTTGGCTGGGCTATTATTAGAGTCAGATGTTGTTGGCACGATTCTCAGGAGGGATGTGATGCGCGAATCTTCGGTGTATCAAGCAATTCTGGCGGAAGGTCGCCAGGAAGGACTCATAGCGGGCCGTCAGGAAGGGCTGACCCAGGGAATAACTCAGGGGCTGACCCAGGGATTGACCCAGGGAATAACGCAAGGGCTAACCCAGGGGCTAACCCAGGGGCTAACCCAGGGGCGCACTGAGGAGGCGCTGAAGTTGGTGCTGCGGATGCTGCGGCGGCGGCTGGGGCTAGTGGAGCCGGGGACGGTGGGGGTTGAGCCAAGCCAAGTGTTGTCGCGGGCGTTGGAGTTGCGGCTGGAAAAGTTGTCGCTGTTGCAGTTGGAGGAGTTGGGGGAGGCGTTGCTGGAGTTTGAGCAACGGGAGGATTTGTTAACGTGGCTGGAAGCGCAAGAACAGGCGGTTAATGCCGAAAATTAATCGGTAGGGGTCGGGTCTTCCGACCCTCTTCGGGGGTTTTGGGGTGGGGGCACCAATTCTGCATTGGGCGTGAGGACCGCGCCCCTACGGGGGATTTTGGGGTGGTCCGATGTAGGGGCAGGTTTACCAGACAATTTGGGACACCCACAAACAATTTATCCAAACCTGTCCTGGGGCGTTGTGGCACCCGGTCGGGATCAATAAAAGAGGGCGGGTTTTTGGGGTTTAGGGGTGGGTGATGTAAGTTTTTGGCGAAAACCCGCCCCTGCGGGGGAAGAACTGTGGAAAACGTGATTTTTCAAAAAAATTTTGGGCGCTACGCGCAAGAGACAAGAAGAGAGTAAAAATATATGAGTGTAGAGTGATAGAGTGAAATAGTACAAAGTGATACGACGTCCTGGGGGCAGACTACTCTAGAACCACCCGAAAACCGCTGTAGTTGCTGCGGAAATCGCGCCGATCCCTGACCCGGTTCGCCGAGCGAGTGTCCCTGGCATTGTTGAACCAGGAGCCACCGCGCAGTACCATTAGATCGCTGCTTAGTACATTAGTATCTATTAACCAAGGACGCGATCCATCTCGCCTTAAGTTGCTCGGTTTATCAGCATAAGACTCACGATACTCGTCCTGAGTCCATTCCCACACGTT